>CAZPSQ010000041.1:0-32673 GCA_964588755.1 uncultured Prosthecobacter sp.
CCTGCTGCCCATCACCTCGCCAGACCTCCTCCCTCGTTAATGCGTCTGCCCTGCCCCGCCCCCAAAAAAGCCTACTTCTTGCTCAGCTTGTAAAACAGCCACCCGCCGATCCCCAGAAACAGCACATTCGGCACCCACATCACCAGGTGTGGCATCGCCGCAGGCTTGTCATTCAGCGTGTCCGCCAGAATGATGAAAACAAGGTACACCGTCGCCGTCGCCAGGCTCAGCGCAAAGCCCGATGAAGTCTCCCGCCGCTGCGCCGTCACCCCCAGCGGAATGCCCACCAGCGTGAAGGTGAAGCACGCCAGCGAAAAGCTGAAACGCTTGCTCAGCTCCGTCAGCGAGACCGACCGCTGCTGCGCGTCCAGCTCCTGCCCCGTCGTGCTGTCCTTCCAGGACCGCACCTCCTCCGCCAGCGCGCTGGAGCTCTTCATGCTCGCGTTGATGCGCACCACCTCCTTCTGCATGTCCGACAGCGGAAACTCAATCGGCAGCGTCTCCCACGTCAGCGGGTTCGGCGGCGCGTTCAAGTCGTTCGCCGGCTCCGGCGTCGCCTCCATCTTCAGGTGCTCCACATTCACGTCCTGCAGCTGCATCGTGAAGTCCAGCTTGTCCTTCTGCGACTCCAGCCGCGCCGTCTTCGCCGTGATGTACGTGTCCACGCTCATGTTCCCCCGCCCGCCCAGCTTGATGATGTGCAGGTCCTTCATGTCCTTCCCCTCCCGCTTGCTCGTGTAGATGCGGTACCCCGGCATCCGGTCCAGCACCACACCCTCCTGGAACAGCGTCTCAGGGTTCTTGATCGCCACATCGTAAAACAGCCGCTTCATCCGGTCCTTCGCCGTCGGCGCCAGGCTCACATTCACCCACAGGCACAGCGCGCTCAGCACGATCGCCAGCACAAAGATCGGCGCGGCGATCCGCGTCATCGACATCCCCGTCATCCGCAGGGATACCAGCTCATTGTCTGCCGACAGCCGCCCAAACACCAGCAGGATCGCCGTCAGCAGCGCCCACGGGATCGTGAAAATCAGCGAAAAGGGGATGATCAGCGTCACAAACTCCGCCAGCACCGACAGCGGCAGCGTCGTGTTCCCCAGCAGATCGTCCATCTGCTTGTACAAATTGCCCAGCACCATCACCCCGCTCAGCAACGCCACGCCGATAAAGGTCGCGGAGCCCACTTGGCGTGCAAGGTAACGGTCAAAAATGCGGGGAAACATGTGCGGGGTATGTCAGCGCAGGCTAGTCGGCAGCAGCGGGGCGGGCAATGTGATATTCACCCTTCCCGGACGAAACAGCACAAAGCAAGCAGCCAGCCAGCCGGCCAGACATTCGCTCAATCAAGCCTCCTCCCGGCCGCTGGCTCCAGCATTGGCCTGTCTCCTCCGTCTTCACGGCTCGTACATCTCCGGCTCCAGGCTCAGCGGGTGCGCCGCATACCTCGCCATCTCAGCCAGTTTTGGCGAGATCAGCCCCCGGATCTTGGACCCCTCCGGCGTCTTCATCGCCAGATCGTGGATGATCCGGGCCATCAGCACCTCGCCCGAATGGTAGCCATCCCACATCGACGTGTCCTCCAGGCCAAGATCTTGCGGGATCGACGGCCCCACGCAGGTGAACCCGGCCTCCCGGCACGCCGCAGGCACATCGTTCTTGTACGGCTTCCACCAGCCATGCTCCGGGCGCCCCTCCTCCACCAGGTCAAAGCACGGTTTCGCCCACGGTGGCAGCACCACAAGCACCTCCACCCCCAGGCCGCGCAGCGTCTTGAAGTCCTCCACCATCGACCTCACCCGCCCCATGTCGATCCCTGAGGCAGGCGTGAACTTGTCCGTCGCATTGCGCAGATTCTCGATCACCGGCGGCGCCTCACGGTCCTCATAGAAGGGCGGGTTCGTCCGGAAGCTGATGATCGTCGCCGGATCATACTGGTAGCTCCCATCATGCCGGAAGCCCACCCCCTTCGCCAGCGCCGCCGCCCCGATGATCGGGTAGCCGCTGTGCCGCGCCGGCGTAAAGGCCGCCCCCAGCCCCGTCCACGGGATGCCCCCCTCCTTCAGCCGCATCCGCATCGCCGTGATGTGCGCCTCCGGGATGAAAAACGTGTCCGCATACTGCGCGTCGTTGCCCCAGCTTACCTTGGCCGGCGGCAGGCCGCTTTTGATCCACCACGGCTCCACACAAAAGATCACCACCTGCGACTTCGGCAGGTCGCCCGTCTGCACCGCATCCACATACGCATGGATGTCTGCAAAGGTCCCCAGCATCCCCCCCCCGTTGTAGAAGGCCCCCTTCCGCGGCGCAAAAAAAATGTCCCGGATTTGCAGCGATCGCGACGTCCCCAGGCAGATCCCTTCCGGCTTCAGCGCCCGCACCCGGTGAAACTTGAAGCTGTTCGGCTGGCCGAAGTACTGCTTCCGGATCAGCAGTTCGTCACGCTCCTCATGCGCCGCCGCGATCCGGCCCATCGGCCACGACTCCCCCACCCGCCAGAAAGCCGCCTCAAACACCCCCGCAAACACCAGCAGCGGCGTCAAAAACAGCGCCACCTGCAGGCAGAAGGCACCCAGCCCCGCCGTGCTCTTGTCGGGGCTAGAACTGGAAGTAGATGAAGGGGACATATTGGAAATTACCAGCTTTGAAGATGTACCAGACGATGCCGTAATACACCGCCCACCGCAGCACCCGCGGCCACCCCGGCAGGCTCAGCACATGCGGCCGGTGGCGGAACAGCCACTCCACCACCAGCACGATCACGGGATAGCGCAGGTAGTTGCTGAAAAGACGCGGGTCCGTCCCCTCGGAGCCAAACATGCCCCGCAGATACGTCAGCGCGTCATCCAGCGTCGCCGCCCGGAAAAACACCCACGCCGCCAGCACCACTGCCATCGTCACCAAATGCCGCAGCACGCTGAAGGCCGCCCGTCCCGGCCGTGGCGCATGCGCGTGCACCCACCGGTCCGCACGCCCCAGCCAGGCCACATCCGCCAGGTAAAACAGACCGTGGATCACCCCCCACAGAATGAACGTCCACGCCGCCCCATGCCACAGGCCGCTGATGCCGAAGGTGATCATCACATTCAGCGCCCAGCGCGGCGCCGCCACACGGCTGCCCCCCAGGGGAAAAAACACATAGTCACGGAACCACGTGGACAGGGAAATATGCCACCGCTGCCAGAACTCATGCAGGCTGCGCGCAAAATACGGCGTGCGGAAATTCCGCATCACATCAAAGCCAAACAGCTTCGCCACCCCCCACGCGATGTCGGAATAGCCGGAAAAATCACAATACACCTGGATGGCAAAGAAAAACGCCCCCACCCACAGGCAGGCCGTGCTCATGCTCGCCGGACTCGCAAAGATCATCTCCACCGGCGCCGCCAGATTGTCCGCCACCACAATCTTTTTAAACAAGCCCCACAGCATCATCCGCATCCCGTCAGCGGCCAGCCCCGGATCAAACCTCCGCGCATTCAGAAACTGCGGCAGCAGGTGGCTCGCACGCTCGATCGGGCCCGCCACCAGCTGCGGAAAAAAACTCACAAAGGAGTAATACACCACAGGATCCCGCGTCGGCTCGAACCGCCCGCGATACACATCGATCGAATAGCTCAGAGACTGGAAAGTGTAAAAGCTGATCCCCACCGGCAGCACAACCTGCAGCACCGGCAGGTTCGCCTGCAGCCCCAGCCCCGTCAGCAGCGCGGCCGCGGAATCGACAAAAAAATTGTAATACTTGAAGCACCCCAGGATGCCCAGGTTCACCCCCAGGGACACCGCCAGCCAGCGCCGGCGTCCCCTCTCACGTCCGGCAATCTGCCGCGCCACCAGAAAGTCCGTGGTCGTGCTCACAAAAAACAGGCCCAGAAAGCGCCAGTCCCACCAGCCGTAAAACACACAGCTCGCCACCAGCACCACAAAATTCTGCGCCCTCAGCCGCCCCTGCAGCAGCCAGTACGTGGGAAACACCACCAGCAGAAAGATCGCAAAAGTGAAGGAGTTGAAAATCATTTCCAGAGGGCCGGCTGCTTCGTCTCAGCCTGCGCTAAAACTGCCGCTCGTAGGAGGTGGAGGGCTTGCAGTCCGTCCAGTGGCTGGGAGTTTCAGGCTTCTTCAGCCGCAGGCGGTCATGGCCCGTCATCCGCAGCATCAGGCCGATCGGCGTGACCACAAGGTAATACAGCATGCCCATGATGATCGGCGTGATGATCTGCCCCAGCAGCCACGCGATGGCCATCCACGCCGCATACGCCACCTTCGCCAGCGGTGGCGCAAACTGGCTGGTCACAAAACAATACACCCCCAGCCCGGCAAACACCCACGCCGCCACCGGCTGGTGTCTGAACCAGAACCACAGCGCAAAGATCAGCCCGAAGACAAGCATCGAACGGCCAAACTTGCGCAGCGCCGTCCCGTTGGGATTCCAGTCAATCGCGATCATCGTGCGGCGCGCTTTAGAACAAGGTGTAGATGAAGGGCGCTGCGGCCCCGCCCGTGACGAGGCTGAAGATGATCAGGCCCACGAACACCAGCAGGATCAGGATGATCGGGATCAGGTAATACGTCTTGTTGGCCTTGATGAAGTCCCAGAGTTCTTTGAGGAGGCTGTTGCGTGCCATGGAAGCGGAAAAGGGGGGAGGGGGAGGTGAAATGGATGAACCAGACCAGGGCTGTCTGTCTAGTCCAGTTTGAACTGCGCCTTATATTCCTCCGCGCCTGTCATCGGCGGCTGCTCCTTCTTCAGGCACAGGCAGTTCCCCACCACCAGAGCCTCCATGTCCGTGAACATGAAGCAGCGGTAGGCGTCGTTCGTGTCATGCACGATCGGCTCGCCACGAATGTTGAAGGAGGTGTTCACCAGCACAGGGCAGCCCGTCTGTTTTTCAAAGGCGGTCAGCAGCCTGTGGTAGCGCGGGCTCTGCTCCGGCGTCACCGTCTGCACCCGGGCGGAATAGTCCACATGCGTGATGGAAGGCAGCTCGGAGCGGATGCAGTTCAGCTTCTCAATGCCGAAAAGCTCCTCTTCCTTCTGCGTGACAGGCTTGCGGATCTCCTCCTTCACCGGGGCCACGATCAGCATGTAGGGGCTGTCGCTGTCCAGGTCAAAGTAATCAGACACACGCTCCCTCAGCACGCTCGGGGCAAAGGGGCGGAACGACTCACGGAACTTCACCTTCAGGTTCATCTGCGCCTGCATCGCCGTGTTGCGCGGGTCGCCAAGGATGCTGCGGTGCCCCAGGGCGCGCGGGCCATACTCCATGCGGCCGTGCACATGCCCCACCACATTCCCTTCCGCCAGCAGGCCGGCCACACGCTCGCACAGCGCGGTTTCATCAGGAATGAACTCATAGGCCGCCCCCAGCTTGTCCAGCGCCGCCCTCACCTCCCCATTCGGCAGGTCGGAGCCCAGGTAGGAGCCGCTCTGCGCGTCCGGGTACCGTGCCTTGCGCGGCTTCTGCCCCACGTGGTGCAGGCCCACCAGCGCCGCTCCCAGCGCGCCCCCGGCATCGCCCGAGGCAGGCTGGATCCAGAGGTTCTTGAAATGCCCGTCCTTCAGGATCTTGCCATTGGCCACGCAGTTCAGCGCCACCCCGCCCGCCAGGCACAGGTTCTCCATCCCGGTCTCCTTGTGGATGTGGCGCGTCATCCGCAGCATGACCTCCTCCGTGACCTTCTGCACGCTCGCCGCCAGATCCATCTCCCGCTGGCCCAGGTTCGACTCCGACACACGCGCCGGCCCGCCAAAAAGCTCCGCAAACTTCCCATTCGTCATCACCAGCCCCGCCGCATAGTCAAAGTAGGACTGGTCCATCCAGAACGAGCCGTCCTCCTTCACATCAATCAGGTGGTCAAAGATCAGCTTCGCGTATTTCGGCTCCCCATACGGCGCCAGCCCCATCACCTTGTACTCGCCGGAGTTCACCTTGAAGCCCGTGTAGTACGTGAAGGCCGAGTACAGCAGGCCCAGGGAATGGGGGAAACGGATCTCCTGCTTCAGTTCCAGCTTGTTCCCCCGGCCCACGCCCCACGTGGTCGTCGCCCACTCGCCCACACCGTCCACCGTCAGCACAGCCGCCTCCTCAAAGGGGGAGGGGAAGAACGCGCTCGCCGCGTGGGACTCATGGTGCCCGCAGAAATGGATGGGGCCGCTGTAGTCACCCCCCAGGCCCTTGTCGATCTCGCGCGGAATGAACAGCTTCTGGTTGCACCACACCGGCACGGCCTTCATGAACTGGCGCAGCCCTTTCGGCGCATAGGCCAGGTAGGTCTCCAGCAGGCGCTCCAGCTTCAGCAGCGGCTTCTCATAAAAAACCACGCTGTCCAGTTGTCCGGCCGTGATGCCCGCCGTCCTCAGGCAGTACTCCACCGCATGCTTCGGAAACTCCGCGTCATGCTTGATTCGCGTGAAGCGCTCCTCCTGCGCGGCAGCCACAATCTCCCCGTCGCTGATCAGGGCGGCGGCGCTGTCGTGGTAAAAGGCGGAAATCCCGAGAATGTGCTTCATGCAAAGCGTTCAGGTTGGCATCGCATCAGGGCTGGCGCAACTTCCCAAGCACCGGCGTGTGCCGGGCCAGCATCTTCAGGCCCTCAGGTGAAAGGTGGCAGTGGTCCACATACAGCCCCAGCCCGGAGAACACAGAACCCGACTGCTGCCGGTGGTCGTCCAGGATCTTCGTCCAGTCCACCAGCGCCATGGGCGTGTCCTTGGACTTCTCCTTCAGCAGCTCAAAAGTGCGCGCCTTGTCGTTCATGAAACGGCGGTAGTCCGTCTCCTTCGTCCCGCGCACCAGGTCCGGCATCGCCCGCTCAATATACTGCGTGAAGATGAACACCCGGTCCTTCACCCCGCCCGCGTCCAGCACCTTCACCAGCCCCTCCGCCAGCTTGTCCGGCGTGTCATCATCGTTCCAGTCGTTCTCGCACAGCAGGTAGATCACCGACTTCACCGCGCTCCCGTACCGCTTGAGCTCAATCTCCAGGCGCTGCAGGTTGTCAGGCGTGCCACTGCCCCCCACCCCTGCGTTGACGAACTTGTGCTCCGGGTGCAGCACCTGAAGCTGGGAGGCCAGCGTGTCCGCGTCATTCACCGCGGCACCATAGGCCACGCTGTCACCCATCACGATCACAATGTCCTGGGAATTGGACGCCGGCAGCGTGATGCGGTGCCCGTCCGCGTCATGCGTGGCGGACGTCGCCTTGAACAGGTGCTTTTTGACAAACGCCTCCGTCTCCGCCGAGTTCGCCTTCTCCGGGTGGTTGTCCTTGTAAAGGATCGGGTCCCAGGAGTCACCGATCTTGTAGCGCCCAAACGCCACCTCGTAAGTATGGTTCGGCAGGTTCACCAGCACACCATCCTTGTCCCGCACAATCGACTCCGTCACCGGCTGGATCAGCTCGATGAACGGCGAGTTGCCAAAAGCGATCCCATCCTTGAGAAACGACGGATACAGGTCCCTGATCTCCTTCTCCGCCGCCACATACCGCGTCAGCTCCGGCGGCGTCGGCATCTTGGCCGCCTTCGCACCATCACGGAACTCCCGCAGCACCCCCTTGATCGCCGTGTCATGCTTCGACGTCCGTTGGAAATGCACCCAGCGCAGGCCGATTTCAAGCAGCACGGCCACCAGCAGCAGGCAGCCAAGGGTGTAGAGGATGAGGAAGATCGCTTTTTTCACGCGCCGGGAAGGGTGAATGAGGGTGGGTTGGGGGATTTCGGTCAGCCCCGGTCGTCTGGTGGCCGTCCGGAGTTGCCCAGCATGGTCACGCTTGGGCTTACGTGTCAAAGAAAAGGTTCTCTTAAGGTAAGTGTTGCTTGCGCCAAAACCGCTGAGATCCTCTGCTTTGAGAACAGGTCTGACCGCTTCCAAGAAGCAAGCCCTCCAATGCTCAATCACACCTTGGCTGGCCTCTCCGCGCCCCTCACTTCTTCGCCTTGAAATGTTCCGGCTCCAGCGTCAGCGCGTGCTCGGAAAAACGCGCCAGCTCTGCTAGCCGCGGAGACACCACAGTCTTGATTTTCGCCCCCTCTGGTGCGCTTTCAGCCAGGTCGTGGATCACCCGCGCCATCAGCACCTCGCTCGGGTGGAAGCCATCCCACATCGTGGTGTCTTCCAGACCATGGTCCTGCGGGCGGGACGGGCCCACGCAGAGCACCCCGGCCTTTTTCAACTCCTCCGGCATGACCGTCTTGTACGGCCTCCACCAGCCATGCACGTCCGCGTCCTTCTCCAGTTGCATCCAGCATTCATTGGCCCAGGGCGGCAGGAACACCAACGGCTCGACACCCATCTGTTGCAGCGCTTTCATATCCTCAATCAGTGACGCCAGCATCCCAAGGTCCAGCCCCTCGGCCGGTGTGAACTGCTCCTTGTGTGCCCGCAGACGTTCGATCACCGGCGGCGTTTCTCGGTCCTCAAACACCGGTCCCGTCTCCATGTAGGAGACGATCAGACCTGGGTCATACTGGTAGCTGCCGTCGATGCGGAAGCCCACTCCCTTGTTCAGAGCCGCCCCGCCAATGGCCGGGTACCCGCTGTAGGGCGCCGGGGTGAAGGCCGTGCCAAACGACCCCGGCCATACCAGCCCCTTCTGCTTGAAGACGGCGCGGATCGCGGCGATGTGCGCTTCCGGGATGTAAAACGAATCCGCATACTGGCTGTCCTTCTTCCACGTCACCTCCACAGGCGGCAGGCCGGTCTTCATCCACCAAGGGTCGATGCCAAAGATCACGACTTTCGGTTTCGGCAGATAGCCGCTGCGCAGCGCCTCCACATAGCCGTGGATGTCGGCAAAGGAGCCCAGCATTCCGCCCCCGTTGTAGAACGACCCGCTGAAAAACAAGTCCCGGATCTGCAGCACACGCGACGTCCCCAGGCAGATCACCTCCGGCTTCAGCGCCCGCATCCGGTGAAACTTGAAGCCGTAGGACTGCGCGAAAAGCTGCGGGCGGATCAGCAGCTCTTTTTTCCCCTCATGCTCCGCCGCGATCTTGGCCATCGGCCATGAGTCACCGGCCACCCAGAAGGCGGACTCAAACGACACCACCAGCAGGACCACAGGGGCCAGGAACACCAAAACGTCCCGGCAAAAACGCCCCAGTCCTCCGCGGTCAGAACTGGAAGTAGATGAAGGGGACATACTGGAAGTTGCCGTACTTGAAGATGTAGAAAATGATGCCGTAATAAAGCGCCCAGCGCAGCACCCGCGGCAGTCCCGCGATGGCCAGGGCGTGAGGGCGGCCGCGTGTGAACCACTCCGCCGCCAGCATGATCAGCGGGAAGCGCGGTGCCGCGCCGAAAGTCTGGAAGACCGTCCCCTCAGAGACAAACAGCCCCTTCAGATACGCCAGCGCGTTCCCCATGTCCGCCGCCCGGAAAAACACCCACGCCGCCAGCACCACTGCCATCGTGATGACGTAACGCGCCGCGCCAAAGGCAAAACGCGCAGGCCTTGACGCCCGCTCCTGTGCCCAGCCGTCCGCCCTCCCAAAGGTGGCCGTGTCCGCCAGATAAAACGCCCCGTGCATCAGCCCCCACACAATGAAGGTCCAGTTCGCCCCATGCCACAGGCCGCTGACACCGAAAGTCACCAGAATGTTGAGGCACCAGCGCCCCGTGCTCACCCGGCTGCCGCCCAGCGGGATGAACAGATAATCCCGAAACCACGTGGAAAGGGAGATGTGCCACCGCTGCCAGAACTCTGGAATCGTCAGCGCAAAATAAGGCGTGCGGAAGTTCCGCATCAGCTCAAAGCCAAACAGCCGCCCCAGCCCCAGCGCCATGTCCGAATAACCGGAGAAGTCGCAGTAGATCTGCATCGCAAAAAAGAACGCCCCGAGCCACAGCGTGCCGCTCGTCATCACCTCCGGCTGGCTGAAAACGGTCTCCACCGGCCCGGCCAGATTGTCCGCCACCACGACCTTCTTGAACAGCCCCCACAGGATCTGCCGCAGACCATCACGCGCCAGGGCGGAGTCAAAGCGGCGCGGGTTCAAAAACTGCGGCAGCATGTGCCCCGCACGCTCGATCGGGCCCGCCACCATCTGCGGGAAAAAGCTCACAAACGCCAGGAAGCCGATGAGGTCCCGCGTCGGCTCAAACCTGCCCCGGTACACATCCAGCGTGTAGCTCATGGACTGGAAGGTGTAGAAGCTCAGCCCGATCGGCAGGATGATGCGCAGCGCGGGCAGGTTCGCCTCAAGGCCCAGGCCCTGCAGCAGCATCCCTGCGGAATCGACAAAGAAGTTGAAGTACTTGAAGAACCCCAGGATGGCCAGGTTCACCGTCATGCCCAGGGCCACCCAGCGCTTCTTGGTGGCCTTCTCCGACGCGTCAAAAACCTTCCGCCCCACCACAAAATCCGTCAGCGTGCTGACCGCCAGCAGGCCCAGAAAGCGCCAGTCCCACCAGCCGTAGAAGACGCAGCCGGAGACCAGCAAAAAAGCGTTCTGCACCCGCAGCCTCCCTTGCAGCATCCAGTAGATCGAAAAGACGATCAGCAGGAAAATGCCGAAAGTGAACGAATTAAAAATCATGTGATGGCGTGACGCTTGCGGAACAACGACAGGGTCTGATCAATCAAATCAGGCGCGTGTGCGGCGGAAGACCGTGTGGTGGCGCGCGTCTCCCACAGGCCAGGGATCATCATCCGGCCTTGCGGCCTTGTGATGCAGCGCGCGCTCATACAGCAGCGCGTGCCTCGTCTCCAGAAAGTGCCGCGCGCTTTCATGGCGGCAGTCAAAGGCCAGGATCGGAATGTCAAATCCCGCGTCCAGCAGGCGGCTGCAGTCCGTGCACGGCAGAATCTTCCCATCGCTGGGACCATCAATGTAAAGCAGGTCCACCGTGCTTCCGCCGGTGAAGTCGCGGATGATCTCCTGGAGCCTGTCCGCATAGTGAACTGCGGTCGCCTTGCCGGAGCCATCCTTGTCCTCCACACGTTCCACCACCTCGAAACGCACCTGCCCGCGCAGTTCCACAGGCAGCCGGTCACGGGTGGAGTCGCTGTACTGCTGCGCCTCGTCGATGGAAAGCAGCTTCCCACCCCAGGCCCCCAAGGTGTGGGCCGTGGTGCAGGTCGTCGTGCCGCCGCCGAGCTCCACCACAAATTGCGGCCTTGTCTCCAGCAGCAGGCGGTGCAGTTCGATCATCTTCAGCGCCGTGGAGTCCCAGTAGAGGCCTCCGGCCGCCTTCTGCCGGTCAATGTAGCCAGCCACCACAGGCAGCAGCGCGGCCAGATGGTTCCGCGCGCGGCGGCATTCGGTTTCGTAGCGCCGGTCCATGATGAACGAGGACATGAGGCGCAGCGAGCGCCGCAGCATGCGGCGCTGGATGTCTTTACGGAAGGACTTCAGGGACATAACGGTCACTTGATGCAGAGGAAGCCCTCAAAGCAGACGTACTTGAAGATGCTTGTGATGTCCACAAAGCCGGCGCGCTTGAACAGGTCAATGTTCCCGGCGGTCGAGAACGGCTCCAGCACCCCCTTGATCGCCCGCGACTTGCCCACGATCTCATCGGCGCTGTACCCCTGGTCGATCTTGTAGTCCGTGTACAACGACGTCATCATGTCCTGGAAGCGCGCGTCCGGCGCCCGCACCTTCTCAAAGCACAGGAACGCCCCCCCCCACTTCAGGCTCTTGTAAATACGGTCGATCAGCTCCTGCCGCTGGCTGGGCCGCACAAACTGCACCACATAGTAGCTCACAATAAAGTCGGAGGGCAGCAGCTCGCAGGACAGGATGTCATCCACCTCAAACCGCAGGTTCGGCGCCTGATACTTCTTGTTCGCAAAACCCACCATGTCCGGCACGCAGTCGATGCCGACGAACTGCGACTCAGCCTTCGACGCATGCCGCTTCGCCAGCTTGTGCGACAAAATGCCCGAGGAGGAGCCAAACTCATAGCACACCGAGTCGTTCTTCACAAAAAAGTCGCTCAGCTTCTCAATCAGATCGTGCCCCTCATTATAGAACGGCACCGACTTGGAAACATGATCCTCAAAGGTGTTCACAACATCGCCAGCGAACGTCCACGAGGCGTTTCCAGCAGAAATAGAATCTCCAACATTTGACATAATTTTTAGAAATGGTCGGTGAAAAGTGACGAGGGAGTAAAAGCGCAATCACTGGAGCCGGCTCCAGCGCAAATAAAGAAATGTGCGGAACCAAAAGTCAGCATTGCCCCTCTGGCCCCCCGCAAGCTCGCGTGCGAACGCCTCCCGGCAAGCCCTCGTTTCGACGATTCCAGACGGGTCCCCCGCATCCAGTGTCGCCAAAATCTCCTGCGGCAGCGACTCAAACACCAGCCTCTGCGAGGACCCAGGCCGCTGATACTTCTTCGCCTGGTTCGCCACATGGTCCGGAATGCTGCCCGCCGCCGCCCGCCGCAGCAGCGACTTGTTCTTGAACCCAGCCAGAAACTCCTCCTCCGGCCAGGCAAACGCCGCCTCGATCAGCACATGGTCCAGAAACGGCACCCGCGTCTCAATCGACACCCCCATGGAAGTTCCGTCCTCCACCCGCAGCCAGTACGGCATCGGCGTCTTAAACAGGCGGTAGGCCAGGTACTCCTTCAGATTCCGGCTAGGAAAAAGCGGCGTGTCGAAGGGATTTGCCGCCGTCGCCTTGGCAGTCAGGAAAGGGGAGGCATCAAACGCAGGCACCCGCGCCACCGGGTTCCGGCCCGCTTCATTTTCCGCCAAAATCACCCGGGCACGCGCCAGCAGGGCCTCCGGCGCCCTCCCAGTGAACCCGCTCATGCCTGCCGCCAGTTCAGCCGCCTCCGCTTCCCTGCCCAGGCGGAGCTGCCCGGCAATGGCATGCGGCACCGCCTCCGTGTAGCCGCCAAAAACCTCATCCGCGCCATCTCCCGTGATCAGCACACGCACACCGTCCGCGGCAGCAGCCTTCCGGATGCCGTATTGGTACAGCGTCTGCGTGGCCCGGAAGGGCTGGTCCATCAGCCGCAGCAGCTCATCAATGGTGCCGGCGCTTTCCGCATCCGCGCAGGGCACGTAGGTGTGCTTCAGCCCCCACAGCTTCACCGTCTCATCAATGATGTGGTTCTCCGCGTTCGCCACCGGGTGGTCCAGGCTGTAGCAGGCCAGATTGCCCGCCTGCATGGCATCATGGCAGAGCAGCGTGCTGTCCAGCCCGCCGCTGAGCGTCAGCCCCACGGGAACGTCCGCCTGCATGTGCAGCGCCACCGTTTGGGCCAGGCGCTCCCGCAGTTCCTCGATGCTCTGCGGCTTGTCGGACGCCTCCAGATTCAGCTCCCAGAACGGCCGGCTCTGCACACGGCGGTCGTCGGGCCTGATCTCCGCCCAATGCCCGGCGGTGAAGGAGCGGATGTGCTTGTGGAAGCTGCGGTCATGCTCGTCCTGCACGCCATGGGCCACGAAGGCGGAGGCCGTGCCGGCATCCAGCTCCCGCATCGCGGGATCGATGGCGATCAGGCTCTTGATCTCGGAGGAAAACACCAGCCCGTCCTTCGTGTTCGCCCACCACAGCGGCTTGATGCCCACACGGTCACGCGCGGCATACAGGGTCTTCGTGCGGGCGTCATGCGCCACGCAGGCCCACATGCCCCGCGCCTCGCGGAACGCACGTTCCGGGCCCCAGTGGGCGATCGCCGCCGCCAGCGCCTCGGCATCGCCATGGCTGGTGAACTCCGCCCCTTCAGCCGCCAGGCGCTCGCGCAGCTCCAGGTAGTTGTAGATCTCCCCGTTCATCACCAGCGTGATGTGCTGGTGGTGGAAGGGCTGCATGGAGCAGTCGCTCAGGTCGATGATGGACAGCCGCGCAAAGCCCAGCACCGAGTCGCCAAACCTCTCCATCCGCTGCCCGTCCGGGCCGCGGTGCCGCTGCAGCAGCAGGGCCGCCTCAAAGGCGCGCTCACTTTCGGGGGGCAGCTTGGCTGCTGCGAGGATTCCGCACATGAGGAAGTTATACGAGAGGTTTGCCGTAATGGGCGACAAGCGCCTCCGCCAGCAGCCAGTCCTTGCTGTTGTCGATGTTCACAAAGTAGTCGTCATTGCTGATGACCGCGCGCTGGTCCCTGCCCATGAGGGAGTCCTGCTCAAACGGCAGCTCGCCCCGGAACGCGTAGATGCTGCCATCCCGCACATACACCGGCGGCAGCTCGGACCGCTGCACCTTCTCCAGCTCAGAGTCCGCATACGGGTGCAGGCGCCCGTCACGAATCACCTTCAGACGGTTCGGGTGGTGGAAATCCACCAAAATATGGCTCGTCACAGAGTCACAGCCGGTCTCCTCCATGATTTTAAGCGCCTCCTCCAGCGTCTTCATTTCGCGGATCGGAATGGTGGGCTGCAGCAGCAGGACGAACTGGGGAAAGTCACCCTTCTCGCGGTAGATTCCCAGCGCGTGCTTCACCGCGTCCGTCGTGGTGGCTTTGTCACTGGCCAGATGCGCCGGGCGGTCGATCACATCGCAGCCCAGACTGCGGGCGATGGCGGCCGCCTGCGGGTCATCCGTGGTCACTGCCACCCGGTCCACCCCGGGCAGCGCCTGCGCGTGCTCGATGCTGTACTGGATCAGCGGCTTGCCGCCCAGGATGCGGATGTTTTTGCCCGGAACGCGTTTCGATCCGGCGCGGGCAGGGATGAGGGCCAGTGTCTTCACAGTCGGCGGCGCGGTTGCTTACTTACGTTCCTTGACCGCCTCGATGAAGTGGGCGCGGGAGTTGTCCGGATTGCTCAGGAAGGGGTCCACCCGGCCGCCCAGGGTCCGGCGCATGAACAGCAGGAAGAAATACAGGCGCGTCACCAGCCAGTCACCCCACTTTGGCAGCGGGTCGATGGTGGGGAAGGGGTTCACTTCAAAGACCTCAATGTTTTCGCGGTCAAAGCCACCCTGCGCGGCCATTTCCGCGAACAGGCCGCCTGTCTTGGTGGAGCGGTGAACATCCGCGGTTTTGGAGCGGGACTTGGGGTCCAGCCAGGGCTTGTCGTCCTGCAGGGAGAAGCTGTCCTTGATCTTCATCAGCACGCGGTTGATCGGCGCGCCCACCCGCTGGATGTTGTCTGGAAACTCAGGCACGTTCATGGAGAGCATCACGCCGCCGGGCTTCAGCATGCGGCGCATCTCGCGGTAGGCGTCCGCCGCCCGCTCGATGTGCTCCATCACCCCCAGGGAGATGACCACATCGAAGGACTCCGAAGGGAAGGGCAGGTTGAAAATGTCCGCCTGCACCGCCTTGCCGGGCACGCCGTATTTTTCCATGTTGCGGTTGGCGATCGTCACCGCGCCTTCCGAGTAGTCGGTGGGGACGACTTCCAGGCCGTTTGTCACGGCTTGGTAGATGGAGGAGGTGCCGCGGCCGCAGCCCAGCTCCAGCAGGCGCCTGCCCTTCAGGTTGTTGCCCAGATGGTGTTTTAAACGGCTGGTGATGAACTGATTGTAGTGATAATAGAAAAACGAAACCTGGGTGCCTGGGTTGTGAAGGGCCAGGATGTCCTCATCCTTGGTTCCACTGGATTTCGCCCAACGGCGGTCATAGACGGCTTTGTCCTGAAGATTCATGCGTGCGTGGTGATCCTGTAGATAGAAGGGAGTGGGCCGGATGCCAAATGCGGATTTTTAGAATGGCGAGAAATTCAGCCTCAAGAAGTGGTGGCGAATTTTGCTGCTCCGCCCCCTCACTTGTCCTTTCCGGGCAGATCCAGCCGGGCCAGCAGCTTCCGTGCGGCAAACTCCTCCGTCTCCCGCATGGCGTCCGCGCAGCAGCCGCCGATGTGGGGGGTGATGATGACATTCATGCCCTGACGTGCGCGCCGCACCAAGGGATGCTCTGCCAAAACCGCCCCGCTTTGCTCATCCCGCAGCACATCGGTGGCCAGGCCGCCGATGTGGCCGGTGTCCAGGGCTCCGGCCAGAGCGATCTCGTCGCACAATTCCCCCCGCGCCGTGTTCACCAGCAGCGTGCCTGGCCGGCAGGCGGCGATGAACCTGCCATCAATCATCCCGTCGTTTTCCCGGCGGTAGTCGGCGTGCAGGCTCACGACATCACTCTGTGCGGCGAGTTCCAGCAGCGTCACCCGCCGGGCCTCGGCGATGACGAAGTCGGCATTCCCCACATGGGGGTCACAGGCGATGACCTTCATGCCCAGCCCGTGGCACATTCTGGCCATCTGTTTTCCCAGGCGGCCCAGGCCGATGATGCCCATTGTCATGCGGGAAAGCATGCGTGCGCAAAAGAGATCCCGGTCCCAGCCCAGGTCCGCCGTGGTGTGCTGGTGTGCGGCGGGAATCTTGCGCAGCAGCGCCAGCATCAGCCCCAGCGCCAGCTCGGAGGTGCCGGTGATGCTGTCGAGAAAGGCGGTTTCTCCCTTCAAACTGATGACCTCAATGCCCCGGGTGCTGCATGCCTCCAGGTCGATGTGGTTCAGTCCGGTCGTCGGGCTGACCACAAAGCGCAGATTGGGAAAACGGTTGAGAAAGGCCGCGTCAAGGAACTGGCCGAGGCGCACCACAACGGCGCCCACCTGTTCGGGGCGCAGTGTTGGCTCACTCTCGGGCCGGTCTCCCAGCACCACATCTCCTGCGCGCCGATACTCCTGCAGGGCCAGCACGCTGTACCCTGCGGACTCGGTGACAAGCACCTGGGCTGGCTCAGTCAGCCGCGTCATGAATGTAATGCAGGCGTTTCTGCACGTAGGGCACCGCCTTGGAAAGCTTGTCGGCGATGCGCTCGCTCACCTTGCCGTCTCCATACAGCGTGCCGGGGCGGTAGCGGCCATGGGCAAGATGGGTGCGGATGGTCTTTTCAATGTCGCCACGCTCCGCCTCGCAGCGGATGACGTTCACGTCCGTCTCACGTCCGTCCTGGCGGTGGCCCACCAGCGCCACGGGGGTGCCGAAGTGGCCGGAGTCGCGCACGAAGGAGCTGGAGTTCCCCACGGCCACGGTGGCCTTGGCCAGCACGCGGATGTAGTCCTCCGGTGTGAGGTTGGTGATGGCGCGCATCCAGCCCACCTTGTGCTTGTCGCGGAAGACGCGCACCTGCTTGCTGATGTGGTCGGAGCCGGCATCGATGTTCGGCCACAGCAGCAGCGTCGGCATCCCGATGCGCTCCAGCGCGTGCAGCAGCTCGGTCATGTCCTCGCTCTCATGCCCAAACTCGGTGGTGGTCGGGTGGAAGAGCGCCAGCAGGAAGGGCTTTTCAATGTCGATCTCAATGCCGCTGCCGCGCTGGTTGATGATGTCCATCGGCTTGGTCAAATCGATGGCACGGGCGATGTCGCTGCTCGGGCAGCCCACGCCGAGGATCGTGTCTGGCTTCTCCCCCATGCGAATGAGGTACTGCGCCGCGCGCTCCGTGCTGGGGAAGTGGAAGTGGGAGTACTTGCTCATCGCGTGGCGCGTGCTCTCGTCGATGGAGCCGGACACCTCGCCGCCCTGGATGTGGGCGATGCAGAGGTTCATGAACGCGGCCGCCAGCACGGCGGAGAGCGCCTCGTACCGGTCGCCAATGATGAGGCAGATGTCCGGCTTCAGGCGCTGGAACTCGCTGGCGAACTCGATGGTGCCGATGCCGACGGACTTGGCCATGGTGGTCGGTGTGGAGCCTTCCAGCTCCAGATAGATCTCGCCATCCACGGGGAAGCCGTCCTTGCGCACCACATTGACGGGGAGCTGGAAGCGCTCCAGCACCATGGTCCCCGCACAGATGACCTGGAGCTCAAGTTCAGGATGGTCCTGCAGGGCGTGCATGACGGGCTTCAGGCGGCCATAGTTGGCCCGGTCCACAAGGACGACGCAGATTTTTCTCATGAAGGAGTGTGGTGTGGGAAAAGAGGAAGGAAAAAGGGGGAAGGGGGCGGTCAGCCACGGGCCTCGGCCACGTGCTCACGGTACCACTGGTAGGTGTCCGCCACACCCTGCTTGAAGGGGATTTTGGCACGCCAGCCCATGGAGTGCAGGCGCGTCACATCCAGCAGGCGGCGCGGGTTGCCGTCCGGCATGCTGGTGTCCCAGACGATCTCACCCTTGAAGCCGGTGACCTCGCGCAGGACCTCGGCGGCCTCGCGGATTTTGATCTCCTCGCCGCAGCCGACGTTGACGATTTCCTCGCCGCTGTAGTTGTCCAGCAGGAAGGCGCAGGCGTCCGCCAGATCATCGCTGTGCATGAACTCACGGCTGGGATTCCCGGTGCCCCACACGGTGACGGTGGGCGCGTTCTGCGTCGTGGCGACGTGGAACTTCCGCATCAGGGAGGGCAGCACATGCGACTCCTCCGGGTGGAAGTTGTCGTGCGGGCCGTAGAGGTTCGCCGGCATGGCGGTGATGAAGTCCGCGCCAAACTGTTTCCGGTAGGATTCGCAAAGGGTGATGCCCGCGATCTTGGCGATGGAATACGCGATATTGGTGCTCTCCATCGTGCCGGTCAGCAGCGAGTCCTCCCGCAGCGGCATGGGGGCCGTTCTTGGATAGATGCAGGTGCTGCCCAGGAAGAGCAATTTCCTCACTGGCAGTTCAAAGCTCGCCTCAATGACGTTGTTTTGAATCTTGAGGTTGTCGAGCAGGAAGGGCACAGGCTGGGTGGAGTTGGCCTTGATGCCGCCCACCTTCGCGGCCGCCAGGATCACGTATTCCGGCTTTTCCGCTGCAAAAAAGGCCTTCACCGCCGCCTCGTCCCGCAGGTCCAGCTCATCCCGTGTGCGGGTGATGATCTGCCACTCTGGCAGCTTTTCATAGTGGCGGACCAGCGCACTGCCGACCAGACCGCGGTGGCCGGCAATGAAGATGCGTTTCGGGGAACTCATGTAAAAAGTGGGAACGCCAGCTTTAGCCAAGCCCTGCGTCATGTCCAGAGGCGGGACAACGGAAGTGTGATTTTCCAGATTGGCCAGATGGGCCTGGCAGGTGCCGGAACTTCGAAAACGGCTGCCGGGCTTGTGGGCCATTGCCAGGGGCTGCTTGCCCTTGCCGCTGCGGTGTCGCGGAGGGATGTGGACTGATGGGTTGGGTGATTGATTGATATTAAATTATTGTTTTTCAATGAATTAATCGACGATTGGTCCTGTTCTGGGGCGGCGCTTTGGCGTGATCATTTTGGTCCGCTGCTTCCAAAGTCGTTCGCCCCAGCCATCGTGAACGGAAACCCTTTCCCATCCCTGGTGTTCGACCTGGCAACTATGAAGCGCGCCTGCCTCCTTGCCTTCTCCATCTTCATCTCGCCATTTCTTCACGCGGCGGAGTCGTTCCCCCTCAAAGCTGGCAACGGCATGCTCATCCTGTCGCCCATCGACAAGTCCACCACCGGGGTCAAAGACGGCACGCATACCCTCCAAATCCCGGCCGGCATGGTTTACGTGCCTGCCGGAAAGTTCACCTTCGGCGAGTCCGAGACACGCGACCTCCCCGCCTACGCCATCGCACGTTTCGAAGTCACCAATGCCGAATACCAGGCCTTCCTCCAGGCCACAGGTCATCACGGCGCACCGCGTTATTGGAAGGCGGGCGCCTGCCCGGCGGGCAAGGCCAGTCACCCCGTCCTTTTCGTCTCCCTGGATGACGCCCAGGCCTACTGCGCCTGGGTCAGCTCACAGACGGGCCGCAAGATCGTGGTGCCCAGCGCGGAGCAATGGGAGAAGGCGGCACGCGGCCCCAAAGGCTGGCGTTACCCCTGGGGCAACGACAAGGGCAGCCACGTCCGCGCCGGCAAGCTCAGCACGCACTTCAACTACAACGCCGTCTGTGCCGCCCACATGCTGGAGCATGAGGCAAAGACCCTGACCTCCTACATCAGCAAGTCCGGCAAGGCCGGCGCACAGGGGCGCGTGGAGGACATCATGACCGGCAATGGCCAGGTCTTCAGCCTCACCGCAGATGGCGGCGTGAACGCCTGGATCGACCACAACACCAGCACGGGCTTTGTGAACACCCGGCTTTATCGTGATCTTGTGGACAACGGCGGCTTCACCACGCCCGTGGGCACCTATGAAAGCGGGGCCAGCGCCTACGGCTGCCACGACATGGCTGGCAACGCCTACGAGTGGACCACCAGCGTCATCACCGCCACCAACGGCGCCGAGCGGGGCAGGCAGGTCAATGACGTGCGCGGCGGCAGTTGGTACTCCACCGGTCGCAGCGGCATGGCCCTCTGCACCGGCGAGGGGCGCCAGCCCCATGGGGCGTATCATTCCGTCGGCTTCCGCATCGCCATGGAGTGGGACTCCAAGTAAGGCGCTTCTGCATTGCCGGCCTGGGCGACCAAGCGAAGGGGGATGGGAGTTGCCCCCCCCTGTCCGGACAGACCGCCCGCCATCATCATTGCGATATACTCCACGGAGCATGTCGCAATCCCCCATTTCGCTTGATAAGCACACTGGGTGTCCACGTTACTGGCGCATCCTCGTCTTTGTGCTTTTTCGTTCTTCTGCCGTAACGTCATGAAACGTCTCGCCTTCCTCTCCCTGCTTTTGGCCCCAGGCTCACTCGCCCTGGCCGATGACGCCGCAGACATCCTCTCCCAATCCGGTGTGAAGGGCGGCATCGTCGTCCAGGTTGGCAGCAAGGACGCCAGCACTCTTCAAAAACTCCGCGCCAGCGACGCCTGCCAGGTGCAGGGCCTCACCCAGGATATGGCGCAAGTCACCACCTTGCGCGAGGCTATCCACCAGTCCGGCCAGTACGGCACGGTGGCTGTGGACGCATGGGATGGCGGGCATCTCCCGTATATCGAGAACTACGTGAACCTCCTCGTTGTCGAAGACGCGGCCTCCGTTTCCAAAGAGGAAATCGACCGCGTCCTTGTCCCCCTTGGAGTCGCGCTTGTCCGTAAACCCGGTGGCTGGGACAAGATCACCAAGCCCTGGCCCAAGGACATGGATGAATGGACTCACTACGCCTATGACTCCAAGGGCAACCCCACCTCCAAGGACATGCTCGTCGGCCCGCCCTCCCGCATGCAGTGGGTGGGGAATCCACGCTGGAGCCGCCACCATGACCGCATGTCTTCTGTTAGTGCCAAGGTGTCCTCCGGCGGCCGCATCTACTACATCATCGATGAAGGCAGCCGCATCACCATCCTCACCCCGCCGAAGTGGACGCTGGTGGCGCGGGATGCCTTCAATGGCACCATCCTGTGGAAGCAGCCCATCAAGGAGTGGAGCACGCACCTCTGGCCGCTGAAGTCAGGCCCCACGCAGCTTACCCGCCGCCTCGTCTCCATCGGCGACAAAGTGTACATCACCCTCGGCATCGCCTCACCTGTCGTTTGCCTGGACGGAGCCACCGGCAAAGTCCTTCGCGAGTACAGCCAGACCGCGGGAGTGGAGGAGTTCCTCATCCGCAACGAGACGATCTATGCGCTGGTGAACCAGGAGCCCTGGCGGTTGAATGAGGAGTTCGCCGTGAAGGCGCAGAGCGACCAGAAACGTGTCGAAACGGAGTTCAACTGGGACGGCAAGGAGCGCCACCTCATGGCCATCGACACAGAGAGCGGCAAGACCCTTTGGAAGGAAACCGACCGCATTGCTCCCATCACCCTCGCCATTGATGACAAACGCCTCGTTTACTACAATGGCGACGGCCTCGCCGCGCGCGATGTGAAGACCGGCGCGGTGAAGTTCACCACCGACCCCACGCAGCGGCGCAAGCTCTACGAGTTCAACTTCGCCCCGCGCGTCATCCTCAATGGCGATGTCGTCATCTATGCCGGTGGCGATGGCTCCATGAAGGGTGTCAATGCGGACACGGGAAAGGACATGTGGACCGCCCCGCATGAGAAAAGCGGCTACCGCAGCCTGGAGGATGTGATGGTGGCCCAGGGCCTCGTCTGGAATGCCGGGACCATGCAGGGCAATCAAAGCGGCGAGTATCGCGGCTTTGACCCCATCACGGGTGAGCTGAAGAAGAGCTTCTTTCCGGATGTGCCGGAGGGCACCTACTGGTTCCACCACCGCTGCTACATGGCCAAGGCCACGGAGAAGTACCTCATGCCGTCCCGCACCGGCCTGGAGTTTGTGGACATGGAAAAGAAACACTGGGACCTCAACCACTGGGTGCGCGGTGCCTGCCTCTATGGCGTCATGCCCTCCAATGGCGTGACCTACGCCGGTCCGCACAACTGCGCCTGCTATCCCGAGGCCAAGCTGGATGGCATGAGCGTTCTCGCCTCCGCCCCGCGTTATCCCATGCCCGCGCACACGCCGGATGCCGGGCGCCTCGTCAAAGGCCCCGCCTATGCCGATGCCATCACCGAGACCGATGCTGACACCAACGACTGGCCCACCTACCGCGCCGACAACAAGCGCAGCGGCTTTTCCAATCAAGACCTCAAAAAGGATCTCGGCATCGCCTGGGAGGTGAGGCTCACCCCGCCACTCAGCACCAGCACGACAGCCGCCGGCCTCACCTTTGTGGCGGAGGTGGACAAGCACACCCTGCATGCCTTCGACGCCACCACCGGCAAGGCGGCCTGGCACTTCATCGCTGGCGGCCGCATTGATTCACCGCCCTCCTACTGGAAAGGCCGCGTCTTCTTCGGCGGCAAGGACGGTCACGTGTACTGCCTCCGCGCCACGGATGGCGCGCTTGTGTGGAAATACCAGGCCGCCCCGGGCAGGCTCAGCCACGGCGCGTGGGAGATGATGGAGAGCGTCTGGCCTGTGCATGGCAGCGTGCTGGTGGAAGACGGCCTCGTCAGCTGCGTGTCCGGCCGCTCCTGCTTCCTTGATGGGGGGCTGTGGTTCTACCGCCTCGATGCCAAAACGGGCGAGATGAAGGTCAAGGTGAACTACGACGACCGCGACCCCGAAACCGGGGGAGACCTGAACGACCGCCACAAGTCCCTCCAGATGCCCGTTGCCCTCAACGACATCCTCAGCAGTGACGGCAAGTGGACCTTCCTCCGCACGCAAAAGATTGGACCGGACGGCACCCGCGTGGAGGTCGGCCCCATCAGCGGCGACTTCGACAAACAAGGCGGCGCGCACAAAGGCGAGGGGCAGCACCTCTTCGCCCCCATGGGCTTCCTCGACGACTCGAACTTCCACCGCAGCTACTGGGTCTATGGCAAGAGCTTCGCGGGTGGGCATGGCGGCTACTACCAGGCGGGCAAATACGCCCCGGCAGGCCGCATCCTGGTGCATGATGACAAGAACGTGTATTCCTACGGTCGCGAGGCCCAGTACTACAAGTGGACCACCACCATGGAGTACACCCTCTTTGCCACGCCCAAGGACGCGCCCGAGGAGGCCTACACCACAGAGGATGCCACCACTGAGCGCCGGGGCAACAGCGTCGTCCTCGGCCCGGATGGCCAGCCCCTGGCTGAGCAGCCGCCGAAGCTGCAACCCGGTGGCAAGAAGAAGGCCGATGCCAAAGGCAAGGGCAAAGGCGGTGCAAACGCCAAAGGCAAAGGGAAGGGAAATGCGGTCGCCGGTGGCGCCAATGCCCCCGTCCCTGGCAGCGTGCGGTTCCCGGACGCTGATGCCCTGGACCCCAGCAAAACGGCCATCAGCATCGAGGCCTGGGTGCTGCCAGACACCAATGGCGGCACCGTCTTCCACCATGGCGGCCCGCTGCGCGGCATCGCTCTCGACATCCGTGAAAAGAAGCCGCAGCTCCATGTGCGCAGCGATTCGAAGGTCAGCACCATCATTTCGGCCGAGGCTCTCACGGACGGCTGGCACCACCTTGTCGGAACACTCGGCGCCGATGGCAGAATGAGCCTCTACCTCGATGCCAAGCTTGTTGCTGAAGGTGTTGGCGCGCTGGTGGACGCCCGCCCCAAAAACCCCATGTATCTCGGCAATGGCCAGGGCGCGGCCAATGGCAGCGCGGGCGGCTTCAGCGGCCTGCTCGACCAGTTTGCCCTCTATCACAAGGCGCTCACCTTGGAGGAGGTGCAGCAGCGCTTTGAGGCACCCGATTCAAAGCCTGCTGACGCGCTGATTGTGTGCAATTTCGACAATGGCGACAGTCGCGACAGCTCCGGCAGTGACGCCCACGGGATCGGCGCGGGGGTGGAAACCGGGAAGGGGAAGGTCGGCGGCGCCCTGTGGTTCAAAGGTGCCTCCAGCGGCACTGCCACCAAAGCGGGGGGCAGCTACGTCAAGCACACCTGGGACCGCTTTGTCCCCATCGTGGCCCGCAGCATGGCCCTGGCCGGAAAAACCGTCCTGGTCAGCGGCCCGCCGGACATGATCGATGAAGAGTACGCCTTTGAACGCCTTGCCGCCAAAGACCCCGCCATCCTTGAGGAGCTCAAGGAGCAGGGGGAGGCCCTCGATGGCAAACGCGGTGCCAAGATGTGGGCCGTCAACATCGAGACTGGCGAGCAGTCCGCAGGCCTGGAACTCACCACGCCGCCTGTTTGGGACGGCATCACCGTCGCCCAAGGTCGCGTTTATGTCAGCACCGTGGACGGCAAGCTCCAGTGCTTCGGCAAATAAAAGGGGCCTGCGCTGCGTGGGGGCAAAAAAAATCTCTCCTAAAACACATCCACTTTCCCTTCCCACACGAATATATCAGTGAGCACCGAGAGCAGGAACATCCGAACCGAAAGGCGACGACAGTTAGATTCTCAAAAAAGTGCTCATCAGTCCTGACCGACGTTTGCCGCCGATCAGGACTCTTTTTTGCCCATGAGGCAGGAACATGGAGTGACGACGATTCGCCGCCTAAACGCTCCCTGCAACTTCTCGCAACCTCCCTCATTCTGCGGCGTTACCACCTGCTTCCAACGTCTGACTTCTCACGCCTCACCGTGCCCTTCCGCTCCATCGTTCCGGCCTTCGTCCTCCTCCTCGCCGCTGCGTCTTTGGCCGAGGCCTGCACCATCCCCGTGTTTCGCTACGCGCTGGACCGCTGGGAGGCGGACAAGTTTCACCTGCTGCTGCCAGCCGCCGCCTCCAAGGACGCCGCCCTGCAGGACCTGCTGCGGCCGTTGCGTGCCAATGGGAAGGCCAACCTCGACATCACCACCTCCAAGGACCCTGCCCTCACTGTGGCTGAACTCCGCTCCTCCCGGGAGGGGACGCAGTCCCTCTGGTCTGGCACCCTTGATTCGCCCACCCTCACCGCCTTGCTCGATTCTCCAGCCCGTCAGCAGGTGGTCCGTGGCATCCTTGCTGGCGACTCTCTCGTCTGGGTTTTGGCCGACTCCGGCTCCGCGCAGGACGACGCCGAAGCTGCCCGTATCGAAAAACGCCTCAAGTTCCTGGAGCAGGTCGCCGCCCTTCCCATCCAGGACCCCAATGACCCGGACAGCCGGCTCGGCCCCGGCCCGCCCTTGAAGCTGAAGTTCACCCTGCTCCGCCTTCGGCGCGACGATCCCGCCGAAAAAATCCTCCTCCGCATGCTTGCCGGTCCGCAGGAGAAGACGAAGCTCGACCCTGCCACCACCAGTTTTGCCGCGGTCGTCTTTGGCAAGGGGCGTGTCCTGGGTGCCTGGCCCTTGGGGGATCTCGACGACCGCGCCCTGGAAGAAACGACGATGTTTCTGGTCGGCCGCTGCTCCTGCCGGCTCAAGACCGAAAATCCTGGCTGGGATCTGCTGCTCAATGTTGACTGGGAATCCGCCCTCAGAGCGTCGGGTGGGGGTGCCTCTGATTCTCCTGAACTTCAAAATATTCCTTCATCGTCCTCCGGCCCGGTTCCTGAGACTGTGACGATTGAGGCGGTGCCAGAGTCCACCTCCATGCTCCCTCGTGAATATGGCGGAGTTTCCTGGATCGCTCTCGGCGGAGTCGGGGTTGCTGCTTTGGCAGTGTTGTTTTTCGGCTTCCGCAGGTAAGGGTAGTTGTGGCTGAGAACACCACACTCACCAAAATTCTCAGATTCGCAAAAAAGATTTGCTGGATTTATTGGTTTGAGAGATTATTTAACTTATCTGAATAATCAATATTTCCCGATGGCTGCCATGAAGACACTGATTTTGGGGTTCTCCGCGCTGGGTGCGGTGGTCTGTGCGAACACGGCCTTGGGTCAGAGCACGCCGCCACCGGGGTACGGGGTCATGGGTGTTCCGCCTCCCGGCTATGGGATGTATGCGAGCACGCCGCCTCCTTCCGTGCCGGCGTATCCCAACAGCATGCCGCCGCCGAGCACGACGGGGATGGTGACACCACCACCGGTGTACACCGATCCCTATGCCAGCGCGCCGCCGCCGGGGCCGGTGTCGTCCTATGCGCCGCAGGGGACGAGCAATTACAATCCGCCACCGGTGAGTCCTGGGGGTTACGCTGGCAATGGGGGCTACAACAACTACGGCGGGTCGGTGAAGTCCGGGCCGGACATTGTGAACTTTGACAGTGTGGAGGTGTTCTACCGTTACATGGCGCCCAAGGAGGCCGACCTTAATGGGGCGCACACGATCGGCGCGGCGCTGACAGTGGCGCTGTTCAATCCTCTGTATCTGAAGGTGGGCGCGAGCTGGGGCAGTGGCTCCGGCGGGGCAGGCGGGGCAGGCGGCAATGCCAAGGATGCAGACTATGATTTCGCCAGCATTTCGGCTGGCGCGGGCTTCCATACGACGCTGATCAATGACCGCCTGACTTTTGTGGCGGAGGCGGGCATGACCTACGCCAGCCTGAAGGCCAAGGATTCCAGCCTCAGTTTCAGCGACGGCTCCGTCTATGTGCGCCCGGCGTTGCGCTTCACCCCGTTTGACTGGCTGGAACTACAGGCCGGTGTGACTGTGAGCAGCGCCGACAAGTACGACAGCAAGGTGCTGGACATGTCCGCCTACTTCCGCGTGCTGCCGATGCTTGACCTCGGTATTGGCGCTGACTTTGGCGATGCGACGCGCGCCTTCCGCACGGCTGTCCGTCTGAGGTGGTGATCTGGCGGTTGTTTCCAGAGTTGGAGGCAGGCCGCAAAAAGGCGCAAAAAACGGGGAGTGGATTTTTCTGGGCGTGGGTTTCGCTCAGCGAGAGTGGGCAGGAACGTTTTTTGCGGCCATCCCTGCGGCTTTTCCTTTTTACGCCTTCTTGTGCTTCACCGCTTTCTTCCGATCAGGATAGAGGGTGCGGCAGATTTCACAGACTGTGCCGTCACATCCACGGGCGGAACAGAATTCACGGCCGTAGTAGATGATCTGCAGGTGCAGGTGGTTCCAGGAGGTTTCAGGGAAGAGGCGCTTCAGGTCGCGTTCTGTCTGAATGACAGACTGGCCGTTGCTGAGGCCCCAGCGGGTGGCGAGGCGGTGGATGTGGGTGTCCACAGGGAAGGAGGGGACCTGGTAGGCCTGGGCCATGACGACCTGGGCGGTCTTGTGGCCGACGCCGGGGAGTTCCTCCAGCTCCTCCAGTGTATTTGGCACCTGGCCGTGGTGCTGCTCCAGAATGATGCGGGAAAGCTCTTTGATGGCTTTGGATTTCTGCGGGCCGAGACCGCAGGGCTTCACGATGGCGAGAATGTCCGCCTGATCCACCCGGGCGAGCTGCTGAGGTGTGTGGCCGAGCTGGCCAAAGAGAATGGGAGTGACCTGATTGACCCGTTTGTCCGTGCACTGCGCCGAAAGCAGGACGGCAATGAGGAGCGTGAAGGCGTCCGTGTGGTCCAGCGGGACAGGCGGATTCGGATACAGCTCGGTGAGCCGTTTAAGGACATGGGCCGCTCTTTCCTGCTTGGTCACAGCGGGAGACTATGAGCTGGTCTCGATGCGGGCGACCATCTTGCGGATATGCGGATAGGCGGTGCGGGGGCGCAGGATGGACAGGCTCTTGGAGAAGGAACCCCACTTGATGACACGGATGTTCACGTTTCGCACGCCCCAGGCGTTCATGGTGGCCTTGTCAGGCTTGTAAAGGTCGATGGTGTTGGTGCCCACCAGCGCGGAGCCGTAGTCGTCCACCTGATAAACGTAGGGAAGGCCGTCGATCTGGAAAACGGTGCCCACGGGATACACGGACCAGTCCGCCGCAGCGCTGCGAACATTGCCATATTTGAGGTTCGTTCCCACGGCGGTCCGGGAACCATAGATAATGTGGTCTGACTCGCTATGAGTGTAGGCTGTGGTGCGGACGGCAGGAATACGCGTGCCGCCTTTGCCAACCACTCCGGGCGACGAACAGGAGGCGAGGAGCAATGAGGCAAAGCCGAGAAGAGTAGCGGTGAAGAGGCGCATTATTAACAATATACTGATTATTAATCTCCCTTTGAGAAAATACATTGTGCGGCATCCCGCTTTTGAAAGCAACCCTGAATTCTGGGCGGGGTCGGGCTGGCTGGCCGGATGAGGCCCATTTTTCAGCCATTTCTGAGACGCTGTTCCCTCGGAAAATTTGATCCACCTGTCAAAATCAAGAGTCGGCCCCTCCTTCGTTGCCACCGTCAAAAATAGCGTGCGCAAACATCAAAAAGCTCCTGCCGGGCCGTGCAGCGGCGCATCTCATGCAGGAAGGCCGGGGCGTCGGCGATTTCCGGGCCGAAGAAGTTGAGGTGCTTTTTGATGTGATGCACCTGATCCCGCTCCGGGGCGGCCGGATTGCAGACGGCCTCCCACAGGGCCTGAAAGTAGGTGATGCGGTCCTCCCGTGTGGGGTGAAAAACGGGCTGTCCGGCCAGATGCTGGCGGATCTGGTCAAACAGCCATGGATTCCGAATGGCTCCGCGCCCGATCATGAGGCCTGCGACGCCGGTTTCCCGCCAGACGGCCTCCGCATCCATGTGGGTGCCGATGTTCCCATTGGCCAGCACAGGGCAGGTCAGGGCGGCCCGGGCTTCGGCAATGCGGTCGTAGCGCACGCCGTCCCGATACATTTGGGTGACGGTGCGGCCGTGGATGGTGACGAGGTCCACGCCGTGCTTGATGAAGAGGGGGACGAGGGTGTCGATGGTTTCGGTGTCGTCGAAACCGAGGCGTGTTTTAACGGTGAACTTGATGGAGACGGCCTCCCGCAGGCCTGCCAGCAGACCCTCGATGCGGGGAACATCCCGCAGGAGGCCGCCACCGGCGCATTTGCGGTAAACGACCGGGGCCGGGCAGCCGAGGTTCAGGTCGATGGCCGCCACGGCATGCTGCTGAAGCTCCTTGGCTCCGCGCACCAGGGAGGGCACATCATTGCCGATCATCTGGGCGACGGCGGGCTTTCCGGTGGGATTTTGCGTGAGCGAGCGGAGGATGTGCTTTTCCAGATGGGAGTCGGGATGAACGCGGAAGTACTCCGTGTAGTAAACATCCGCGCCGCCGTACTGGCTCATCAGCCGCCAGAAGCCAAGGTCTGTGACATCCTGCATGGGCGCCAGGGCCAGGAGTGGTTGCAGAGGGCGTGCCAGAAGGGCGTCGAGCTGGGCGGTGGGAGACACAGCGTTTCATAAGCAGCGGAGGGGCTGCGGGCAAGGGGGACGAGGCGGATTGAGGAAGGGGAGGCGGCCGCAAAAAACTCAAAGAGGCGCAAAAAGGCTGATTGAGGACTGTGCAGGCCAGCTGATCTGCGCTGGAGGGGATGGGGACGGCAGAGTGGCGGAGGAGGGCGAGGGGATGGGGGAGGCCGCAAAAACCTCAAAGAGGCGCAAAAAAGACTGATCGGGGAGCTGATTCAGGCTGTGAGGGATCGGAAGACCGTGGGGACGGGCATTGAAGTCATGCATTCACCCGTCAGCGTTTGGCATTCTCTTCCAGGGGGCGGGGCGATGGCTGGGGATCTGGGCTTTGAAGTCGCCAAGGCTGTTCCAGCGGGCGTGCTGGTTGAGGTCCACCTCGGCGATGGCGAGGGTGCCCCAGGTGGTGGCTTTGGCGAGGACGTCGCCATAGTGGTCGTAGATGGCGGAGATCATCCAGTCGTGCTTGGCGGAATCGGTGTAGGTGCTGCTGACGATGTAAACGTGGTTCTCGCAGGCGCGGGCCTGGGCCAGCAGGGGATTGCAGCCCCACACGGGCCAGGCGATGACCTCCGCGCCCTGGATGGTGAGGGCACGGGCGACCTCCGGGAAGAAGCCGTCGTAGCAGATCATCATGCCCACCTTGCCAAAGCGGGTGTCGAAGACGGGGTAGTCGTGGCCGGGGGTGATGCCTGCCTCGATCTCGCCCCGGGGGAGGGTGACCTTGCGGTATTTGCCGACGAGACTGCCATCCGGGCCCAGGAGGGCGGCGGTGTTGTGGAGAGTCGTTCCTTCTCGTTCAATGAGGCCAGCCACAATGTAGAGATCGTGCTGTCTGGCCAGCTGGCCAAAGTACTGGGTGCTGGGACCGGGCACAGGCTCGGCGCATTCTTCCATCTTCTTCCCGGTGCCGTAGTAGGTGAGGGTCTCGCCCAGGACGACAAGGTCGGCTTTTTGTTTGGCCGCCTCAGCGATGAGGGGGGCGTACTGCGGCGGCTTGTCGGCGGGGTTTTTGCCGTCCCTGGGTTGAAGGTGGATGGTGGCGAGGCGGGCGGTGCGCGGCGGCGGGGCGGGGACCTGGGTGAGGCTGACCTTGCTCCATTCCACACGGGCGTTGGCGGCCCATTGGAGGTAGAGCTCGACCCTGGCCTGTTTTGCGGCGGCGGGGGCGTGCAGCACGCTTTCGCTATCGGCCCATTGATCGGGCGCGGTGTCGGGCAGGGCGGGGTATTCAGGCTCGGCACGGGGGACGGTGCCTTTGGCGTAGCCTTGCCTGGCGGGCTCCTCCCATGACACGGGGCTGCCGGCCGCATCCTGCCAGATGACACGGGCATAGACGCTGCGGCGCGGTGCGGGCATGGGGGTGAGCTTTCGTGCGGCGTGGAAGCGGTAGTACTGCCCGCCTTGCACGGGGAGGGTGCGTGTCCAGCAGCCGATCCAGTGCTCGCCCGCGCCCGTTTGCAGCGTCAGGAGTTCCTGGCCCTCCGGGCCGCTGGCGGGCTGGTGGGTGCCTTGGGGTTTGGCCTCGTCACGCGGGGACCAGAGGGTCCAGCCGCCAGGTTCGGCGGCGGTCAGGGGCGCTGGGCTGACCAGCATGACGAAGAGGAGGGCAAGGCGGTGCTTCTTCATGGGGGTACCATAAGAGACTTGGCGGCGGCTCTACCAGAGGGGTGCGCAAAATGATGGGGGGGGACGCTGGAGGACCAGCATCCCTGCCCGGTGCGCCGTGTGCTTGTTGGCCGTTCGGAGCACCCGTCGTGGGTGGGGGCAGTGCTCCTGAATGGGCGGCCGCGTGCCTGTGGGCTTACGATGGGGATGATGCGTGTGCGCGATTCAACCGCTTACGACGGCGGACCAGCGCCCCTGCCCGGTGCGCCGTGTGCTTGTTGGCCGTTCGGAGTGTCCGACGGCTGAGTTTGAAATTTGATCACTTCTCATCCAAGCCGCGGCGGATGCGGTATTTGACGGCGAGGGCGTGGGCGGCGTTGCGGGGGAAGGCAATCCCCTTGATGCGCTCCAACTGCGCCAGCGCCACGCTGTGGACGGCGGGCTGGTGGTAGTAGTTGTTGGTGATGTTGATCAGCCGAGTCACGTACTCGAGCTGTAGGTTCTGCCGGGAAATGCTGAGGGGCTTGGCCGCGTCATCCCCCGTGAAGATGGCGGTGGTCAGGGTGTCCATGACCTCCTCCAGGCCCAGCTCATTGCCGTAGAGGGAGCTGTCCTGGATGCGCTGCTGCGTGCGGGTGTGCAGCAGGTGGTCCAGCAGGGAGCGCTGGGTCTGGAAGGTGCGGTCCAGCAGCTTCGGGTCCTCGCCTTCATCCCGGTGGTCAAAGCCACGGCGCTGCACCTGCAGGTGGGCGTAGAGGGAGGCGGGGGCGCTGAGGGCGTCCGGGGCGAAGGCATGCTTCGCCAGCGCGGCCAGTGCGCGGCGCTGATCGGCGGCGGAGACGGGCTGGAAGGGGACGATGCCCGGGGCCTGGCCCTGCACGGCGCGCTCCACGGTGACGCCGCCCACATAGCGGGAAAGGACGGTCAGGGAGTTTGCGGCCTCCTTGGTCAGGGAGAGGTAGGCCTGGGTCACCTCCTGCCAGCTCTGGCCGGGGTCGGCCACGTCTTTGAGGATGTTGGCCAGCTCGCCGCTGATGATCTGGCAGCGCTGCTCACTGTAGCCGATGGCGTCGCTGCTGAGGTCGTAGAGCATGGCGCGGGGGTCGATGGCCTTGCCCGCGCTGCGCATGTCGTCGGCGTCGTTGGCAAAGGCCAGCTCCGGCTTGTGGGACTGCGCGGCGATCTCGGCCAGACGCTTCTGGTCCTCCACAGGGTCCTCCAGGGCCTCGCTGTAGCCGTAGTTGATGGCCCAGTGGTCGTAGGGGCCGGGCTTGGTGGTGAAGTACTGGCCCTGCTTCACGCCCTTGGGCGCGATGTTGATGGGCGGGTAGTCCATGACGGAGCCGGTGAGGCCCACTTTTTCGGTGATTTCGGCATTGTGGATGTCTGCCAGACTATGGAGCTGGCTGGAGCGGAAGTTGTGGTTCAGCCCCAGGGTGTGGCCCACCTCATGCAGGACGAGGTAATACAGCGACTCCTTGATCATGCGGTCCACCTCCACGCGTCCGGCCCCCTGCATGCGCAGCATCGTCTGGCCAAACATGAGGCCGGAATGGGCGGAGCCGCAGGCGTCGCAGGCATGGGGATTGAAGGCGTGCTGCTGCTTGAGCTGCTCCGCCGCCGCGCTGCCCTCGGCGGGCAGGCTGGCCAGCCCCAGGTCGGCAAAGATCTTCCGCGAAAGCAGGCGCTTGGTGATGAAGCTGTACTCCAGCATGATGTCCGCGCCGTGCGCCTTCGCGTCGGAGACATGACGCTCGATCTTT
>CAZPSQ010000042.1:0-32583 GCA_964588755.1 uncultured Prosthecobacter sp.
TGCGTGCGGAGGCGAGGAGGGTAAGCTGGCCGACGGGGAAACCACGCTGTTCAAGGCAGCGGATCATCTCCGCGCCCACAGCGCCGGTGGCTCCGACGATGGCGACGTTCTTGGGGGTGCTCATTTCAGGGGGTTGGTGGTTTGGTTAAAAAGGGCTGTGACACTACCCCCTCCCCACAAGTATGCAAGGGCGGGGTGGGCCCGGGTAAAATCGTCCTCGTTCTCGTGCTCCTACTCGTCCTCGATCAACGCGTGATCGCTTCGATGGGATGCGTTGCGCAAGTGCTCCGTGCTCAGTCAGCTCACCCCCCTCCAGTTGCGGCGCAACCGGACAACTTTCTTTCGCGCTTGACTTCGTGTAATTTTTACACATTACTTCGTGTGTGATGCACACTTACCAATATCCGCGCGCCGCTCTCACGGTGGACTGCGTTGTCTTCGGCTTTGATGGCGGAGAGGGCGCGCTACAGGTCCTGCTGATCCGGCGCGGCTTGGCCCCCTTCAAAGACCACTGGGCCCTGCCCGGCGGTTTCGTCCGGGTGGAGGAGACTCTGGACGAGGCGGCGCGGCGGGAGCTGGCGGAGGAGACCAACCTCAGCACCGTGTTTCTGGAGCAGCTCTACACCTTCGGCACGGTGGAACGTGATCCGCGCGAGCGTGTCGTCAGCGTGGCCTACTACGCACTGACCAAGCCGGCCGACCACACCACCGCCGCCTCCACGGATGCTGCCGAGGCCCAGTGGTTCCCTGTCAGCGGCGTTCCTCCTCTCGCCTTCGACCACGCCACGATCCTGGACACCGCCCTGACCCGCCTGCGGGGCAAGCTGCGTTACGAGCCCATCGGCTTTGAGCTGCTGCCGCCCAAGTTCACCCTGACGCAGCTCCAGCGCCTGTACGAATCCGTCCTGGGCACCGAGATCGACAAGCGCAACTTCCGCAAAAAAGTCCTCAGCTTCGAGCTGCTGATCCCCCTCAAAGAAACGCACCGCGAAGGCCCCCACCGCCCCGCCCAGCTCTTCCGCTTTGATCCCGTGCGGTATGAGAAGCTCAAGAAGAAGGGATTCCTGTTTGAGATATGAATCCCTTTTTAAACATCCGCTCTTACACCGAGCAATCCCGTGCCTGGCCGCAGACGGGACGCCACATCCTGGCGCAATTCGATGACCACTCGATTGTGGTCTATCAGGCCTATCGTCCAGCCATCGCGCGGTTTGCCGTGGAGCAGCAGCGCTTTGGCGGAGAGTTCAGCTTCGCCCGCATGAGCTGGGTCAAGCCTAACTTTCTATGGATGATGTACCGCTCCGGCTGGGCTTCCAAGGAAGGGCAGGAGCGCATCCTGGCCGTAACTTTGAAACGGGCCTTCTTTGACGAAGTTCTGGCCGCCGCAGTTCCTTCCTCATTCAAGGCAGAAAGCTGTGGTCCCCATGAAGCGTGGACTCATGCGCTGGCAACGTCTGAAGTGCGGCTGCAGTGGGATCCCGACCACGACCCGCATGGTGGCAAGCTGGAACGGCGGGCCATTCAACTGGGCCTGCGTGGCGAGATGCTTCGCCGCTATGGCGGTGAGGAGCTTCTGTCCATCGACGACATCACGCCCTTCGTCATCCAGCAGCGCGAGGTGCTGAAAACCGACCTGGAAGCGCTGCAAACGCCTGCCGAACAAACTTACATGCCCAGCCGTGAAGACGCGGTGCTGGCAGCAGGACTTGAGAACCCTGCCCTGAATCTCCCATCCAAACGATGATGCCATGAATGTTGAAACACTGACGACCCAAATCCAAAACGGACTCACGCCCAAGTGGCTGCACTTCTGGGGCCACACACCTCCGAAGGATGGAAGCCTGGGGAAGACCTGCTTCAGCCAATGGTGGGCCGGACATCCGTTTGAAGTGGAAGGCATCCGCTACGTCACCGCGGAGCACTTCATGATGGCGGAGAAGGCACGTCTTTTTGGCGATGCTGAAACACTCGCTGAAATCCTCGCTGCCAAGAGCCCGGCCATTGCCAAGAAGCTGGGCCGCCAGATCTCTGGTTTCGATGATGCGCGCTGGCTTGCGACCCGCTGGGACATCGTGGTTCGCGGAAACATGGCGAAATTCAGCCAGCATGCCGATTTGAAGGAGTTTCTGCTGAACACGGGCGACCGTGTGATCGTGGAAGCGAGCCCGTATGACCGCATCTGGGGCATCGGCATGGCGGCCACTGATGCCAATGCCGAAAATCCAGCCCGCTGGAAGGGACTGAACCTGCTGGGCTTTGCACTGATGGAAGTGCGGGAGCGCCTGAAGGAGGTGCAGCCATGAACACCTTCAGGCCGGCCACACACGCCCTGCCCTTTGCCCGCAGCTACTGGGTCCAGCCGGGCCAGCTTCTCGGCGGCTTCTATCCCGGTGATCGCGATGACGCGGTGACCGTGGGCAAGCTCAACGCCCTGCTCGACTGCGGGGTGACGCATGTCATCAATCTCATGCAGTCCACGGAGGGTGACCATGCGGGCAGGCAATTCATCGCGTATGAGGCGGCCTTCCTGCGGTTGGCGGCCCAGCGTGGCATCCAGGCCAAATGGTCGCGTCATCCCATCCAGGATCTGGGTGTTCCCAGCCCGGCGCAAATGACCACGATCCTGAATGAGATCGACCTCGTGATAGCACGGCAAGGCTGTGTGTATGTGCACTGCTGGGGCGGTCGTGGCCGCACCGGCACCGTGATGGGCTGCTGGCTGGCGCGCCATGGCGAGCGGGATCCGCTGGGGCGGTTGCGAGGGCTCACCGCTCAGGCGCGCCACCACTTCCCACAAGTGCCGGAGACGGCTCAGCAGCAAATTTTTGCCACCCAATGGAAAACAGAACAATGAACTCTACCCATCGATTCCTCGGCGGCCTTTACGGCTCGCTTGTGGGTGACGCCCTGGGCGTGCCCGTCGAGTTTGCCCCTCGCGAGGCACGGCAGCGCGACCCTGTGACTGGGATGCGCGCCTATGGAGTGCATGGACAGCCTGCGGGCACCTGGAGTGATGATGGCTCCCTCCTGCTCTGCACTGCGGAAAGCCTCGTCGAGGAAGGCTTTGATCCACAAGGCATGGGCACGCGCTTTGTCCGGTGGCTTCATGTCGGCCACTGGGGTGCGCATGGGCTCGTGTTTGACATCGGCAATGCGACACACCACGCGCTGGGCCGCATAAGCAACGGCACGCCCGCACTGGAGGCAGGGGGGCGTGACTCATATGACAACGGCAATGGGTCGCTGATGCGCATCTTGCCAGTGGTGCTGGCGAGTCTGCACACCGCGGAGGACATCTTTGTCGCGCGACTGGAACAGGCCTCGGCCATCACCCACGGGCATGCGCGTTCGAAGATGGCCTGTGTGTTCTTCGGCCTGATGGTGCGTGCCCTGCATGACGGGCTGCGCCGTGAGGAGGCGCTGCTTCAAACGCGCGCCTGCTTTGCCGGAATCTATGAGCGCAGCAGCGAGTTTACTCACTTCAGCGACTTGTTGCATGCCGACCTGGGCCTGCGTTCTGAGGGCGGCATCCGCTCAGGCGGCTATGTCATGGAGACGCTGACCGCTTCCCTTTGGTGCCTCCTCACCACCAGCAGCTTTTCCGAATGCGTGCTCAAGGCCGTGAACCTGGGCTCCGACACCGACACGACCGGCTGTGTGGCCGGTGGTCTGGCTGGCGTGGCCTACGGGCTCGATTCCATTCCGCCGGAGTGGCGCGCGTCTCTGCCACGGCAGGATGACCTGCGTTCGTTGTTTCAAAACTTCACTCAGACCTTCGCTCAGCCATGAGCACGCCCTCCCATGATGAGCGTCTGCGGCGGGCGTTGATTTCTCTCGACGGCCTGTCGGTGGGGGATGCGTTTGGGCAGAGCTTTTTCTTCGTCACACCGGTGACTGCGGACAACCGTTTGGAAGGGCGGTTCATCCCACCTCCGCCATGGTTCTTTACGGATGATACAGTGATGGCGCTGTCCATCACACGCTGCCTCCACCTGCATGGGAGGATTGTTCCGGACTGGCTGGCGGATGCCTTCGCCAAAGAATATGCTCGCGAGACTGATCGTGGCTACGGCGGCACTGCCCGCGGCATCCTACAGGCCATCGGAGAGGGCATCCCATGGCAGGAAGCTGCGCGACGGGTGTTTGACGGTGATGGCTCCTGCGGCAACGGTGGCGCAATGCGCGCGGCGCCGATTGGTGCTTACTTTGCAGATGACCTGCAGCTGCAGACATCAAATGCGCGAGATTCGGCCAAAGTCACCCATGCCCATGAAGACGGCCAGACAGGTGCCATTGCCGTGGCACTGGCCGCCGCGTGGATCGTAACCCAGCATGATGCATCCAGGCCGCAAGGTCTCGAAATGATCAAGTTCGTGCTCGCGAACCTTCCTCAAACCGAAACATACTGGCGCATCAAGAAGGCCCTGACACTGCCGCTTGAGCTGTCGCCCAAAACAGTCGCGCTCATTCTTGGCAATGGGTCACAGGTCATCTCCTCCGACACGGTGCCGTTCTGCCTCTGGTGCGCCTGCCGTCATCTGGACAACTACACTGAGGCGCTCTGGAGCGCCGTCAGCGTGCATGGGGACATGGACACCAACTGCGCCATCGGGGGCAGCCTCGTGGCCCTGGCCACCGGTCGTGAAGGCATCCCCGCCGAGTGGCTGCAATCGCGCGAACCGCTCGACCTCCATTTTCAAACTCCAATCTCATGACTCCCGCTCAAACCACCAGCGCCAGCAAGTTTCTCAGCCTGGTGCTCAGACATCAACCTGCCACTGCCCACCTCACCCTCGATGCCGCAGGCTGGGCGGGCGTGGACGAACTCCTGGCCGGATGCGCCAAGGCAAGACGCGCCATCACGCGCAAGCAGTTGCATCATGTCGTGGACACCAATGCGAAGAAGCGTTTCGAGTTCAGCGCGGACGGCACACGCATCCGCGCCAGCCAGGGGCATTCCATCGAGGTGGATCTGGCCTACGAGCCGCAAGAGCCGCCCACCGTGCTGTATCACGGCACGGCCACTCGGTTCCTGGATGCCATCCGCACCGACGGCCTGCTGAAGATGAAGCGCCACCACGTGCATCTCTCCGCCGAAACCAAGGTGACACTGGAGGTCGGTTCCCGGCATGGCAAGCCCGTGCTGCTGACCATCCTGGCCGCCGCCATGCGCGAGGCCGGGCACACCTTTTACCGCAGCACCAACGGCGTGTGGCTGGTGGAGCATGTGCCCGTGGAGTTCATCCGCTTTCCTCAGCCATGACCTCTCCAGCCACCATCATCTACGTGCCGGGCGATGCCACCGCGCCTGCATGCACGGGGCCTGTGATCATTGCGCATGTGTGCAACGACATCGGCGCCTGGGGCGCGGGTTTTGCGGGCGCCTTGTCGAGGCGCTGGAAGCTGTCCGAAACCGAATACCGCCGCTGGTTCCGCGAACCTCGCGATGAAGAACCCCGTTTGGCGCTGGGCGAAGTTCAGTTCGTTCAGGTCGCCGGGAACACCTGTGTCGCCAACATGATCGCGCAGCACGGCATCTCCCGAAGCCGCACCCCTGGCCGCGAACCGCCCATTCGGTACGAGGCTGCCGATCAGGCGTTGGGAAAGGTAGGTTCACACGCCATCAACACCCATGCCAGCGTGCACATGCCGCGCATTGGCTGCGGCCTGGCCGGTGGCAAGTGGGAACTCATCGAGCCCCTCGTGCTCGCGCGGCTAACCGGCCGTGGTGTCGCGGTGACCGTTTACGATCTTCCTCAACCATGAACCCAATCCTCGAAGCCCTCCAGGCAGACATCACCACGCTGGATGTCGATGCCATTGTCAATGCGGCCAACTCTTCCCTGCTCGGCGGCGGCGGGGTGGATGGCGCCATTCATCGCGCGGCAGGAAAGGAACTGCTGGAGGAATGCCGCGCGCTCAACGGCTGCCGCACAGGCGAGGCGAAGATGACAAAAGGTTACAAGCTCAAAGCGCGGCATGTCATCCACACCGTGGGGCCTGTCTGGAATGGCGGGACGCGGCGTGAGCCTGAGCTGCTGCGCGCATGCTATGAGAACTCATTAAAGCTGGCGGCGGCACAAGATCTGCAAAGCATCACCTTCCCGTGCATCTCCACCGGTGTGTATCGCTTTCCCGCAGACCAGGCGGCGCAGATCGCTGTGAACACCGTGCGTGAATTTTTGCGCGGACCTTCTTCCATCCAACGCGTCATCTTCTGCTGCTTCGGAAAGGATGACTTCAACCGCTATCTAGCCCTGCTCCAATGAAGGAGAACAAACACACCTCAATCCGCAGGAAAGCAGGCTTCCGCTTTTCGCTGGGGGATGTGCTCATCCTGCTGGCAGGAGCCGGCCTGACGTGGTGGCTGCGCACACAGGAAATGCCCGTGTGGTGGACGGTGCCGATGGTGCTGACGCACTTCTTCTTGTTCTGCAATGTGTTCCTGGTCTGGCAGCGTCTGGAGCTGGTCTGGGCCGGCGTGTTCGTCATCAACGTGGCGGCACATGTGGCCCTCGAAGTGCCAGGGTGGTGGCCGCCCACGCTGTGGCAGCTTCCCGTGACACTGTTCGTCATCGCCTGGCAAATGCGCTCGCCATGGTATCACGGCATCTTCGCACAACGGATCAATCCTCGACTCATGGAGTATCCCAACGACACCCCTTTAAAATCATGACCACCACCAGCCCCCTCCTCACCGATCTCTACCAGCTCACCATGGCCGCCGGATACTGGAAGTCTGGCAAGGCGGAGCAGGAGGCGGTGTTTCATCTGTTCTTCCGGAAGCTGCCGTTTGCGGGCGGGTATGCCATCGCGGCGGGGCTGGGAGATGCGGTGGAATGGTTGAAGGGCTTTCGCTTCAACACGGCGGAGCTGGACTACCTGGCCACGCTGCCAGGGCGCGATGGCAAGGCCTTGTTTGAGCGCGGGTTTCTGGATTACCTCGCCACCTTGAAGTGGCGCTGCGATGTGGACGCCATTCCGGAGGGAACCGTGGTGTTTCCGCATGAGCCGCTGCTGCGCATTCGTGGACCGCTGATGCAGGCGCAGCTGGTGGAGACGGCGCTGCTCAACATCGTGAACTTTCAGACACTCATCGCCACCAAGGCGGCGCGGGTGTGCCTGGCGGCGCAGGGGGAGCAGGTGCTGGAGTTTGGCCTGCGGCGGGCGCAGGGGCCGGATGGCGCGGTGATGGCCAGCCGCGCGGCGTTCATCGGCGGCTGCACCTCCACCTCGAACGTGCTGGCGGGGATGCGGCATGGCATTCCGGCGCGCGGCACGCACGCGCACTCGTGGGTCATGTCGTTCGACACGGAGCTGGAGGCCTTTGATGCGTATGCCAGCGCGCTGCCGAACAACTGCGTGTTCCTGGTGGACACTTATGACACGCTGGAGGGCGTTCGGCATGCGGTGCAGGTGGGCAAACACTTGCGCGAGAGCGGACATGAGCTGAATGGCATCCGCCTGGACTCGGGCGACCTGGCGTGGCTGAGCATCGAGGCGCGGCGCATGCTGGATGAGGGCGGTTTCCCGAACGCATTCATCGTGGCCAGCAATGACCTGGACGAGCATCTCATCGAGAGCCTCAAAAATCAGGGCGCGAAGATCGGCGTGTGGGGCGTGGGCACACAACTGGTGACGGGTGGTGGGCAGCCCGCGCTGGGAGGTGTGTACAAGCTGAGCGCCATCCGCAATGCGGCGGGCGAATGGGAGCCGAAGATCAAGCTGAGCGAGCAGGCGGTGAAGGTGAGCAACCCCGGCATCCAGCAGGTGCGGCGCTTCACCCTGAATGGAGAATACCGTGGCGATGTGATCTTTGATGAGGAGGCGGGATGCCCTGAGGCGGCGGAGATCATCCACCCGGCGGATGTCACACGCAGCAAGACGATGCCTGACGGGGCCACGCATGAGGATCTGCTGCAGCCGCTGTTTCGAGAGGGAAAGCTGGTGGTCGAACTGCCGACGCTGCCGCAGATCCAGGCGCGGTGCCGGGAGCAGCTGACGCACCTGCACGCGACGGTGAAGCGGCTGGATCACCCGCACGAATACCCGGCGGGTGTCGAACGCAGCCTGCATGAGCGCAAGCTGGTGATGATCCAACAAGCCAAACAACATGCGTGACGATGAATGCCCTGCTTCTGATCGACATCCAAAACGACTTCATGCCCGGCGGCGCGCTCGCCGTGCCGGGCGGTGACGAAGTCATCCCCGTGGTGAACGCGCTCATGCCGCAGTTTGAACTCGTCATTGCCACGCAGGACTGGCACCCGGCGGATCACGGCAGCTTTGCGGCGAATCATCCGGGCAAGACAGTGTTTGAGCAGACCGAGCTCGACGGCCTGCCGCAGACGCTGTGGCCGGTGCATTGTGTGCAAAACACCGGCGGCGCGCTCTTTGCACCCGGGCTGGACACACGGCGTATCGCCCGCGTGTTCACGAAGGGCCTGAACCCGCAGATCGACAGCTACAGCGGCCTGTTTGACAACGGGCATCGTGCCAGCACCGGCCTGGCCGAGTGGCTGCGGGCGCAGGGGGTGGCACACCTCACCGTGGCGGGCGTGGCGACGGACTACTGCGTGAAGTTCACCGTGCTGGACGCGCTGGGGCAGGGATTCGCTGTGGCAGTGGTGGACGCCGCCTGCCGTGGGGTGAACCTGCGGGCAGGTGATGCGGAACGGGCCATCGAGGAGATGCGCGCGCGCGGAGCTGTGATAGTGTGAGCCATGAGTTCCGCCCCCGCCAGCCTCCGCATCGAAGTCAGCATCGGCCAGCAACTGCTGCGGCTGTATGACGGCCACCGCATTGTCCGCGACTGGCCGTGCAGCACCTCCATCTTTGGCATCGGCTTCACGGAAGGCAGCAACAGGACGCCGCTGGGCAGCTTTGTGGTCAAGGAGAAGCACGGCGACGGAGCGGAAAACGGCACCATCTTCAAGTCCCGGCAGCCGGTGGGGCGCTGGACGCCGGGCATGGAGACGAGGAGCGACCTGGTGCTGACGCGCATCCTCTGGCTGGACGGGCTGGAGCGGCGCAATGCGAACACCTTCCAGCGCTACATCTACATCCACGGCACGAACGACGAGGCCAGCATCGGCCGCGCCGCCAGCCACGGCTGCGTGCGCATGCGAAACCGCGATGTCATTGCGCTCTTTGACCAGGTGCCGGTGGGAACGCCGGTGTGGATTGAGGAATGAAGGAGCTCCGGGCTTCAGGTTTAAAGTTGCAAGCTGGGCGGCGCCGCTTGGGGAGACTTGGAACCTTGGATTCTTGCAGCGATTTTCAGAACTGATTTCCGGGTGTTCAAGTGGGCGGGGAGGGATTCGGCCATCGGCCGCTTTGCTCACCACGACGGCTGGAGGACCAGCAGCCCTACCTCTGACCGGGCTTTGAGAATCGCCATAGACCTGGAACCAGGGTCGATCAGAGCGGTCTATTTGAGAAGCCCCAGGGACCTCAAGAAGGCGTCTGTCTTTGCCATCGTGTCGTCGAACAACGCCTTGTCGCGCATGAGGTAGCCGTGGGTGCCGCCTTCATTGATGTCTAGCTCGCTGCGGTTGCCGGATTTCAGCATGGCCTCATGGAAGGCCTTGGCTCCGGCAAAGGGCGTCACCGTGTCGCCGGTGCCATGAAAGATGAGGGTGGGCGGCAGGCCAGGGCGGACGTTGTGCGCCGGGGAAAGCTCCTGCCAGCGTTCGCCGATCTTGGCCTGGCCGTAGCCTTCCTTGGAGGTGTCGATGACGGGAAACAGCAGCACCAGGGCATTCGGAACCGGCGAGACGGTGAGGTCATCGCCCTCCTCATTGACCTTGTCGAAGAGGGTCGTGGCAGCGGCGAGATGCCCGCCCGCCGAGCCGCCGCTGACGATGATCTGCCCCGGGTCGATGCCCAGCTCCGCCGCATGGGCGCGGATGTGGCGCACGGCGGAGCGCGCGTCCTTGACGCAGTCAAAAACGCTGACGCCGGTCTTCGCGGCATGCAGGCGGTACTGCATGCTGATGCCGACGAGGCCAAGGCCCGCATAATGCGCGGCGAAGGGGTACATGCGCGGAGGCGCGCCGCCCGTCCAGCCGCCGCCATGGATGATGAGGTAGCAGCCGCGTTTGTCGCCCGCCTTGAACCCTGCCGGCTCGAAGACATGCATCTGCAGCTCACGATCTCCCACCTTTTTATAGACCAAGGTGCGCGTGGGCTGCAGCAGGGCCGCCATCTGGTCCATGGCATCCGGCGCGGCGGGTTTCTTGGCGGCGGGCGCCGGTGTCTGCGCATGAAGCGCGGAAGCAGAGAAGAGCAGGGCCAGGCAGAGATGTTTCATGAACTTGGGATACGGTCAGCAGCGTGTGGTCTTGCGCTTCGGTGCGATGGGCGCGCCACGGCGGCTCTTGAGGATGCAGCTTTCCGCCTCGGGCACCTGGCAGGCGGTGTCGCCCATGTCCACCTCCACCTTGCCGAGCTTCCTGGCTGTCTCGACGGCCTTGTCCGCCAGCGGCGCCATGTAGGTGCCGCAGCAGATGACAAAGTTGTTCATGGCATAACGCACCAAGTTTGGGGATGACTTCAGCGTCTTCACCACACGCTTCAAGAGCGCGTCCAGCCGCTTGACGGGCAGTTCCTCATCCGGAGTGGTGATGATGAGATTGCAGAGCGTGCCCCAGCCGGCGACGGCCATGAGCTCCTTGGGCGAGTCAATCCACTCCAGCGCCATGTCCATGCCCTCCGGATGCTCCGCCGCCACCCACGGCACCGTGGTGCCGGAGATCATGTGCCAGGTGGCGTCCTGCGCCCAGCGCTGCACCTGAGCGCGTGTCATCTGGCGGCCGTCGGCCACGAGGCCTGCCAGATACATGGCGTCAGAATTGCCCGTGGCATAAAGCCGCATGGCCAGCTCCTGGTCTCCTTTGATCTGCTTCGCGATGGGCTTCATGTCGCCAATGCGCACACCAAAGAGCGGCTCCGGCGCGCCGTGGCGCAGATGTGTCTTCCTCGTTGTCCCGCTCGCCTTGGCGGCCAGCGCCCGCATGGTTTCGCGAGAGTCATAGAAGACAGTGGGCTATACTAAAAAGGCACGCAAGCATTTCGCCTCTTCATTCCCGACATCGTCCCTTGGCAAATTCAGCGTGGCTGCTAGGAATTCCCCATGGCGTGGCTTACGGATATATTTAACAACCCATGGACCCCATGGGCCATCGGGGGCATATTAGCCGGAGGCACCTTCTGTTTTGCCAATCGTTGGGGATGGCACGGCAGACGTTTGAAATTAGAGATTGCGAAAATTCGTGAGGCATCGGGTATTTCGCCAGCACTTTCCGTTCGGGACGAGGCCGAACGTTGGAATTTCTACGCAACAGAAATATTTGAAGCCGCGAAGACACACTTGCTGAAGCTCGCCGAGAGCACGCCACTGGCGGCACAGACGCTTGCTTATCTAAAGCGTAGTGAACCTGTTCATGATGAGGGATTAGGTCAATGGCGGCTGGAGACAGCGGTCGCCCCGTCGTACGCGCTTCGGCTTTCCGAGCATCTGATGGAACGTAATGTCCACGTGTCGTTCTACCGTGCATTCCCAAATTATCTGGTAGGCGTCGGGCTTTGCATCACTTTCCTCGGCCTCGCTGTCGTTATCGGCAACGCGAGTTCAGTGCTCTCTCCAGGCAATACCGGGGACAACAGTCTTGCCCTGCGCGATCTTCTGGTCGCGGCGTCCAGCAAATTTTGGTCATCGCTTACCGCAGTATCTTGCTCGATACTTTATGGCGTCTGGTACCGCGTCCGCAGTCAGCAGATGGAGCGCGAGGTTGGACTTCTGGCCCGTGATCTGGGCCGCTGTGTACGGCTCATCAGCACAGATGAGCTACACTATGAGTCTGTTCAACGTCTGAGAAAGTGTGAGGAATATCAGGCCGGAACAGCGGCTAGCATCGGCTTGGTGGTGACTGGGCTAAACGATACCCAGGCAAACAGTGCGGACCAGCACCGCATCCTGTTGGAAAAATTGGAGGCCGTTGCCGATGGGTTGGCCAAAAAATTTGGGGAGCTTGGAAATGACATTGGCAAAGGAATCGCAGGCGGCGTCGGTCAGGAGGTGACCAAAGAAATGAGGGAGGCTGCAGTTCATATGCGCGGCATAACGGAAGAGTTCAAACATCTGACAGAAAAAGTTAATGAGCAGGCCACAAGCATAGCCTCGAACTTCAGCCATGCATCAGGCTCAGCCAAAGACATCGAAACAAACTTCACCGCGTTACCGTTCTTGGCGGATCCGTTGAAACAAGCCGCCCTGCTCCTGCATCACGGTGCTGAAGTTGTCAGCAGCAATATCGGCAAGATCGTCCAGGAGAATGAGAACGTCGCGGGACGCTGGGAGGCATTAGCTGATCTGGTGAAGAATGTCGATGAGGCACTCGGCCAAGAGATCGCCAGCCTGACAAGCGTTTTCCCGCCTTATTCAGAGAAGCTGAAAGAGTTCAGCGAGCGGTGGGAAAAAGCGATGGTCGAAGCGCTCGGCGGACTGAGGGCGGAGATCAAAGACCTCGCCGGCAGCCATGAGGAGTTGAGGGCGCAGCGCACGGCTTGGCACGACTCTGCAGAGGCGGTGGTACGCAGTGTTGACGCGATGAACGGGCACGTCACCCGTTTCACAGGGGCATTGACCTCTCACAACGAAGCTCAGACGAGAATACCTCCAAGCACTCCGATTGCCGCTGAGCGGGCACACGCACTTAATAACGGCACCGAGGAATCGACAACCACCGAAATCGTCGCCTCAACAAATCCTGCATGAAGCGCCATGACGAGCCATCATCGCTAACGACAGGTGACGAGGACGAAGAGAACTACTTCGTTTCGTTGAGCGACCTGATGACAGGTGTTCTATTTGTGTTTGTAATCCTCACGACCGCGCTGGCTCTTCACTACCACCTGAAAGCAGGGGAACTCGACAAGGCCAGAAGCGAGGCAGTGGCAGCACAAGGCAGCGCGGACAAAGCCAAGGACGATGCCGAGAAGGCCCGAAAGGGAGCGCAAGGCGCAAAGGATGATGCCTCCAAAGCTCGCGAAAAGGCCCAGCAAGTTCAGGATGCTCTCGACACCCTCGCCAAAGTGCTACGCAAACGTGAGCAACTACGCAAAGAAGAGTTGCAACGACTTGTTACTTTGTTGGGAACACGGCGCTTGGCTGTTGAGTTGGATGAAACCAACGGAATCCTCCGACTGCCGGAAGAGCTTTTGTTTCGGACTGGGGAGGCCAAATTGCAGGCTTCGGGAACGGCTGCCATTGAATTGCTTGCCAAGGAAATGCTGCCTGTGGCACGTGAGGGCTGCGGGGCCGGCCCTCTCCGATGGGAGGCCATTTACATCGAGGGTCATACAGACAATGTCCCAATTCGGACGGCCGAGTTTCCCAGCAACTGGGAGCTTTCGTCGGCACGAGCCATCAGCACCTTCGATGCACTGATTCTTTCACAGCCTGATTTGAAACTCCTGAACAATCACCAAAAGAGAGCCTTGATTGGGATCAGTGGCTACGGCGAGCAACGCCCGGCAGCGGACAATTCGACCGAAGCAGGTAGAAAGATGAACCGCCGAATCGACATCAGGTTTGTCATGGCCTATCCGAGCCAAGAGGAGATCGATGAGATGGAAAGCAAGCTCGAGAAAAGCGCCAAAACGATGGAGGCCGCGAAGCCATGAGCGCACTGGTAAAATCGCTCCAATCGTCGGGTCGGAGTCATGTGTCCTCTCTGAAGATGCACGCTCCACCACCTCTCAACGATTTGCGAATGCTGGCGGTGAAACTTGGGCGTGGGGAAGTGGAACAACCGCCTCCCGACGGTGAGTTGCAGCGAATCTGGTCTCAAGTTCAGTTATGGCTAAGCTCGGATCAGCCTGCGCGGTCACTACCGCAGGCGGTTTGGAAGTGTGTTCCTGGATTATGGTGGTGGCTGTACGAAGGGCAGCACGCTGGCGCTCATATTCGTTTGAGGGAAGGTATTACCAGAGCAGCCTCCATGAGCCTCCCACGCACAAGTTGGATCGAAGCATTGGCAACTGCCTACACAGAAGCACCTGAAGCCGTGGAAGAAAGCCATCGCTGGCTTGGAAACACGCTTCGGGAGTGGTGCGGTGCAGAACTGCATGGCAGCCTGGATCTCTGGCGACGCAGGGATCGTGATTGGGAACTCTGGTCTCCGATCGACTTTCCCACGAAGTTCGCACGCAGGCTGCGAAACACGCCAGAGTTGTCCGTGTGCGATGCGCTCGTCGACGCCGGTCTTTCCAGTGCTCGCTCCCGAGCTGCCTACTTGTGCCGACAAGCGCTTGTCGTGTATTTGAACCTTCCCATCCCTGCCGCGCATGGCTATGACCAACTTCATCTGGACAGGGTCCGTGCATGGAAGGCTTTGGTGCTAGGCGAGTCAACCGCTTGGCCCAAAAACCTCTCAGCAGCAACTATCAATGGCCTACTGGAGCCGTGGGCGTCTTTCAATCCGCCTGATGTCGAGTTTCAGAAACAAATTCAGCGAACACTCGAAGGCTGGTTCGGACCTGTCCCTGATGGGTGGACAGGCCTCTGGGCCAGCACGTCGGTATTGAGTCGGGAGATCCTGGGCCGATGGAAAATTCTGGATGTCATGGAGGCCTTCTTTCAGCGCGTGGAAGACTATGCGCTGAGATTGGAAACGCGCAGCGGCAACGATGAAATGCGCCGCCACTGGCGCTATCGTCGTCCGTTTTGGCTGGCCTACTACAAAAGGGGTGTGGTAACACGCGCTCGCGCTCTTATTGGCCGCGGCATGATGGATGAGTTTGGCGAAGGGAAACTGCGTACCCAGTTCGGCAAGGCAATGGGCCGGTTCGACTCCAGGCAGAACAGACATCACTGCGCGCTCTTGCTTGAAATTGACAACCTGCTAGTCATTGACCTCAGCCACAATGGGAAGGCCTATTTCTTCCTCCCATCGAACGAATCGCGACCATCTACCTCGGCGCGCGACTACGACCGCGACTTAACCGCTGCGACAGCCGACGACGAACGATCACACCAGGGTTCTGATACCTATGCCTGGCAGGGACGGTTCGCTGATTTCATTCATCACCATACTGGCGTCAGACTCAAACCATCTGACTACACCCTCCGCGCATGAAATTTCACTTCACCAAGTATCCTGCTCAAATAGTTCTGACGGCGACCACGGATGATGGAAAATCAATCCCTTCATCGGAGTGGATGGCACATTCGTCCGGCTCAGAGCAAATGGCGGTGGCAAGACTGCTTACAGCGATTGACTCCGATGAAGCCGTCGAAGACGCCGACGGACTTCACCTCTCATATGCGCAGGTCGTAGACGTTCCTGATCATGAAGCCAGGGCGCTCGGTTGGCCAGATCGCTCGGCCTTTTCATTGCGAGTACAGCATGAGGGCATTATTAGCGAACCGCATTTTAGGATTAGTTGGAAGCTGAACCATTCCGGCGGACAGCCTGTGGTGATCAGCGAACGAGAAGGAGCCTTTATCCGTGTAGGGTCGAATTGGTGGCGGTTGCCAGCAACCCATTTTCACCTCGTTGATGCCTGCGAACGGATCAATGCCACGCTGACCAATCATGATCTGGATGAGCGTCTACGAGCTTACTCCACATTAAAGGATTACCTGCCACGGAAGCCTGGGGAGGGAGTGGCGACATCTCCACTGCTCCAGCAGTTCCAGGTTTTTGACGCAGGAGCCTTCTCTCTGCGCATGCGGATCGAGCATGGACGCCTCGCTTTCGATCCCGTTCTTTACGCCCGCAAGCCAGGACTGGCGGGCGACACGCTCACAGACACTGAAGTTGAACCGGATCCGCTGCTAACAAACGCGGCAGCGGAAGCCTTCGTGAACCATCTGGCAGAAAACACCAGCCGCTACGCTTTAGGCGGCGGCCGTTTCCTCGTCCTGTCACCTCACCTCACGCGGGCCATGACGACCGTGAAGCGTCTACGCGAGAGCCAGGACACGGAGGCGCAACGCCGGCTGTTTTTACAACCCTCATCCGTCTTGCGTGAAGAATTTGCCCATGACCTCGGCGAGGATGGGCTTGATGAGATTCTCGGCCCCCTGTTTCTAGAGACAAAATCTTATCTGGCAGATCGCGTGATTGGTATTGGTATCTGGCAAAAGCCTGTTCTCCCGTGGATTCAACGCCGGGGAAATGAGTGGTTTCCACCTGAGGAGGATGGAGCACCTCCATCTGCAGGTCTGCGTGTCGAAACACCTACCGGGCCTGTGGATCTGCCATTGAGAAGGTCAGAAGCCGAACGACTTCTTGAGAAAATCGAGCAGGCCATCGAAGCCAAACAAGATTTTGTTGAACACGAGGGACAACACCTGCCCGCCAACAAAGACACGCTAAAGGCGCTTTCCTCGGTAATTCGTCCGCCAAAAAATCCACCCGCCGACCCTGAGGCAAAATTCGCCCTCTTGATCGAGGGAAACTACGAGGCTGTGGGTTGCGATCAGAAGCTGGCAGCTCGGGCCACGCAATCGACGGCATTGTTGCCCTCGGGTTTGATTAGCAGCCTTAAGGAGCATCAGCTTCAAGGTCTTCGTTGGCTGCAGGATGCGTGGAGGCAAGGGATGCCCGGCGTGCTGCTGGCGGACGACATGGGCTTGGGAAAGACCCTCCAAGCCCTCGCCTTCCTTGCTTGGCTCAGAGAAAACGCCCCGCCTAATCCTGATCCAAACGCAGGTGGTGTGCTCATCGTGGCCCCAACGTCACTGCTATATAATTGGATGGCTGAACATGAAAAACACCTGGAACAGCCTGGGTTAGGTGATGTTCTGCAAGTCCATGGTTCCCACCTGAGGCATGCCCGCCACACCACTGGTTCTGGCCTGAATGTGGAGAGACTACGGCGTGCAGACTGGGTTCTGACCACCTACGAAACACTGAAAGGCTACCAGACGGACTTTGGTAGTGTTCGCTTCCGCTGCGTGGTACTTGATGAGGCACAAAAAGTCAAATCACCTGACACCCAGGTCACCAGCGCCACCAAGGCCCTCAATGCCGATTTCAAGATTGCCATGACTGGCACGCCTGTGGAGAACCGTCGTGCCGACCTTTGGTGTGTAAGCGATGCCGTTTATCCCGGACTTCTCGGCTCATTGAAAGATTTCAGTGCCGCCTATGAGCGTGACGAAAGTCGTGAGGCCGCCGCAAAGCTTAAAACACACATCACGACGGGCAATGCTGCCAGCGCGACGCCACAACCTTTTATGTTCCGGCGCATGAAGCATGAGATCCTCGATGGACTGCCGCCAAAAACCTCTCAATCTGAGCCTTGTGATATGCCATCTTTGCAGGCAGCTTGCTACAGCGAGATCATTGCATCCGCTCGTGGAAACACCGAGCCAGGAGCCAAGTTACAGGCAATTCACGCGCTTCGCATGGCATCCCTTCATCCGTGGCTGGTGACCGAAGACGTGAAGGCAGAAGCTGGCTTCGATCTCAAAGAGTTTGTTTCAAGTTCAGCCCGCTTGATCAGCCTCACAAAGATTCTGAGTGTCATCCGTGAAAGCGGACGCTGTGGAGAGAAAGCGTTGCTCTTTGTGAACTCCCGCACCATGCAGACCTGGCTCCGAATCTTCTTTGCTGAGGCGCTGGGCCTTCCAGATGTGGCCTTGATCAATGGATCCACACCAAGTGGCCAGCGTCAGGCAGCCGTTGATCGTTTCCAAAAATCTTCACCAGGATTTGGCCTCATGCTGCTCTCACCCAAAGCGGCCGGTGTGGGCCTTACCATCACAGCAGCCAATCATGTCATCCATCTGGAGCGGTGGTGGAATCCTGCTGTCGAGGATCAATGTACAGACCGCGCCTATCGAATCGGTCAGAACAAACCCGTTACCATATGGCTGCCTCAGGCGGTTCACCCTGATGCAATCATTCAGGAGCACAGCTTTGATCTACGCCTCCATAGCCTCCTGGAGCACAAGCGGCTGATGAGTCGCGATCTCCTCGCCCCCCTAGAGAACGCTGCTGAGGATACCAGACAGTTGTTCGAAGAAACTGTAGGAACGGTGGTCTAACATTGCCTTGTCTACGTCCATCTGATGGCTTCATAAGCCGTGAACCCGCCACCTCCCATGAGCCGGCTTCTATTCTTCCTGTTCCTTCCCACACTCGCCTTGTCTGCTGAACCCGGTGTCACGGTGCGGCAGATCACGCAGGGGCCGCTGCATCATTTCTTTGGCTACATCGGGCATGTGGGGACGATCCCGTGGAATGCCAGCGGGCGGTATATTGTGGCGCTGCAGACGAAGCACCAGGACCGGATGCCGGAGCCTGGGGAGGCGGCGGACATCGTGCTCATTGACACACAAAACGACAACGCGGTCCGCGTGGTGGAGCAGACCCGGGCATGGAACCCGCAGCAGGGCGCGATGCTTTACTGGAACCCGCAGGCGGCGGAGACCCAGTTCTTCTTCAATGATCGTGATCCGACGACGCATGAGGTCTTTTGCGTGCTTTACGACATCGCTGAAAAGCGGCGCGTCACCGAGCTCCGCCATGCGAAGACACCCTTTGGCAACAGCGGTGTGGCGCAGAAGGGCGGCTGGTTTCTGGGCATCAACTACGCGCGGCTGGCCCGCCTGCGGCCTGTGACCGGCCACCCCGGCGCGCGTGACTGGACGGCGGGCGTGCAGCAGCCGGAGGATGACGGCATTTTCAAGGTGAACGTGGCCACGCAGGAGACGCGCCTGCTGGTGTCCTTCAAACAACTGGCCGACGCGCTGCGGGCCACGCACCCGGAGGTGGATGGCAAGGATCTCTTCATCAACCACACGCTGTGGAACCGTGATGATGACCGCATCTATTTCTTTGTGCGCGGTGACTTCGACAAGAAGGAAGGCAGGTGCAATGTGCCCTGCGTGATGAACGCTGATGGCAGCGAACTGCGCGTGCTGAGGGACTTCATCGGCGGGCATCCCGAATGGGGGAACGGCCATCACATGATCGGCGCGGCGGATGGCAGGCAGGTGATCTACGACACCGATGCCATGGAGGTGGCCGGCACGCTGGGATCACCGGAAATTTTTCCGAATCCTGGCGGCGATGTGGCGCTTTCCCCCGACGGCCGCTGGCTCGTCAACGGACACGGTGAGAAGGGCATGAACTTCTACACGATCCTGAATCTGGCTGACAAAAACTGGGTGCGCACGCCGGGGTTTTCGCAAGGCGGCTACAGCGGGGATCTGCGCCTGGACCCCGGCCCGCTGTGGAACCGCGACAGCACGCAACTGCTGGTGCCGGGCATCGCGGATGATGCGGCCCGCACTCGACAGCTTTTCATCATCACGGTAAACCGGGCGGCGGAGTAGCGGAGGCACAGCACCCGCCATCAGAGCCGCAGGCTCATGGCAGGATGGGCCGGGGTTCGATGTCGGTCGGCTTGATCCAGCGGGCCTCCACTTTGTCGCCACGCATGAACTTTTCATAGAAGCCGGCGTTGGCCGGGCTGGCGTGCTTGTATTCGTCAAAGATGGCGCCTTTGCCTTCCATCCGGGGATCGCCCTGCTGCCTGAGCTTGGCATGCAGCTCCTCGCGCAGCGTGGTCATGCGCGGGTCCTCGGGGAGGTTCCTCACCAGGTCGGGGTCGCTTTTCACATCGTAAAACTCCAGCCCGGGGCGCAGACCAAAGCAGAGCTGCCAGAAGGGATCGGCGGCATTTTTGCGGTGTGCCTCCAGGATGAAGCTTTTTGTGGCCCCCGCGTCGCAGTCCATGTAGCCCGTTTCGGGATTGCCGCCGGGCCAGCGCGTGGGCTCGAAGTTCTCAATGAAGACCGCGTCCTTCCTCACGATGGCACGGATGGGATAGCCCCAGTCGTTCGGGCGGCCCACATCTGTGCGCTCCTTGCCCAGCAGCACGTGGTCGCGTGGATGCGCCGGCTTGTTGGCAAAGAGGTCTGTCAGGCTGCGGCCGGGCGACCCGGCCATGCCGGTGTCCTTCCATTGCAGGCCCGCGACTTCGATGAAGGTGGGCGCCAGATCGACGAAGCTGATGAAGTCATCGACAACGCGCCCAGGCTGCGCCACGCCCTTCTTCCACATCACGGCAAAGGGCACGTGGTTTGCCATCACATTGGCATTTCCCTTGCCGCGCGGGAAGGGCATGCCGTGGTCGGCGGTGACGATGACGAGCGTGTTCTCCAGCAGGCCGCGCTTTTCCAGCTCCGCCAGCATGCGGCCCAGGTGGGAGTCGAAATGCTCCACCTCAAAGGCGTAGTCGAGAATGTCGTTGCGGATCACGTCGTTGTCCGGCCAGCAGGCGGGCACGTGGTCGATGTCTGTCAGCTTCTTGCCTCCCTTCATCACGCCGCTGCCGAACTCATAGCCACGGTGCGGCTCCACGCTGCCATACCAGAAGCACCAGGGCTTGTCCGCCGGGGCGGCATCGAGGAAGTCGGTGAAGTTTCCGGCATAGTCGTTGTTGCTGATGTCAGGCGTGGGAGACTTTGCCTTGCGTTTGTTGTAGGGGAGGCCGGTCATCCTGCGCGGGCGGCCTTCTGCGTCGTTGGCCACGCCGGGGCCCCAGCCCTTCATGGTGTAGCCGACGTTCCAGCCGTTTTCAGCGAGGGCCTCGCCCCAGCCTTTGAACTCCGGGGGGAAGTAGCAGATGTGATTGGCGGCCTCCTTGAGCTGCCAGGAGTTGCGGCCGGTGAGGATGCAGGCACGCGAAGGCGCGCACTTGGCATTGGGGGTGTAGGCTTGGTTGAAGAGCAGCCCCTCCCTGGCCACGCGGTCAAACGCGGGCGTCTTCACCCACGGCGTGCCATACGCGCCCGCATGGGCGCCCCAGTCGTCCGCGATGGCGAAGAGGATGTTGGGACGCTGCGGCTGGGCGAATGCAGGCGCGGCCAACAGCAGGAAGGAGAGAAGGAGGAGAGGGGGTCTCATGAATGGGGGCAATGCTTTAACGAAGGGTCAGGGCCACATGCTTCAGCTCCATGACCTGACCGCCGGGCATGGAGAGCGGCTGCAGGGTGAGCCGGGCGTTGCCTTGAGGCAATGTGAGCGTACCCACTTTCAGCGTGACCCAGGCGCGGTTGCGATAACGTGCCCTGCCCGCGTCATCACGGTGCGGCAGTGGAATCTCCGGTGCTTCGGCAGCAGGCACCGTGGTTTCCAGCGTCTGGCCGCCCACGGACACGCGCAGCTTTGAACCCGCGTCCGCCGCAGGACATGCCAGGGCCAGCTCAATGTCATAGTCGCCGGCAGCGGCCACATCGATGTCGAACCACACCCTGGCCCTGGCGTCCGTCCAGCCGGTGAGGTAGTCATTGGCAAAGCCGGGGCCGCTGGCGAAGCGGAGCGGCTTGTCCTGGTACGACTGCGGCGCGTGGAGCTCCACGGGATTCTGCTCCGCGTGGCCCACGGGCAGCGGGAAGCGCCGCAGCCCCCCGCCTGAGATGTCGGCAAACCATGCGTCGTACTTTGCGGCAAGCTGGGCGGCAAGCTCCGGCTGCTGCGTGGCAATGTTTGTCTCCTGCCCCGGGTCCTTCTCCATGTCGTAGAGCTGCCAGGGCGTGGCGCTGGCGTCGTTGGCCTTGGCTTTGGAGCCGCCGCCGGAGCCTTTGATCTCGCGGACGAGGCGGTGTGTCTGCGTGCGGACCGCGCCGGGATACTTGTTCGTCTCATCAATCGGGTTGTGCGTGAAGAGCACCCGGTCCGGCCACGGGGTGCCGGCACCACCTTCCAGCAGGGGACGCAGGCTGACGCCGTCAACCTTCGGCCCGGCAGGCGGTGAGACGCCGCAGAGAGCCATGAGCGTGGGAAAGAGGTCGATGTGCGCGGTGATGTGTCTGACCAGATGCGGCTGCCACTTGGCCGCAGGCCAGCGGACGAAGAGAGGGACGCGGCTGCCGCCCTCATGCAGGCTGGTCTTGCCGCCGCGCATGCCGGCATTGTAGGTCTTCACACCCGCCGTGCCGCCGTTGTCCGTGAGGAAGAGGACGATCGTGTCCTCCGCCACTTTCAGCTCCTCCAGCCTGGCCAGCAGGCGGCCGACATTGTCGTCAATGTTCTCACACATGCCGTAGAAGGCGGCGACATTGTCCTCCATTCCCGCCGCCTTGAACTTGTCGAAGTATTTGTCCGGCACCTGGTAGGGCGAGTGCGGCGCATTGTAGGCTAGATAGCAGAAGAACGGCTGCTTTTGATCCCGTGCCGCGCCGATGAACCTCATGGCCTCATCGGTCAGCACGTCGGTGATGTAGCCCTTGGTCGCCTCCGGCTTCGAGCCGCGCAGCAGTGTGGCGTCGAAATAGTTGTTCCAGTGGCCGTTGTTGAAGCCCAGCACCTCGTCAAAGCCCTGCCCGCCTGGGGTGAAAGGATGCTGCTCCCCATTATGCCATTTTCCAATGCAGACGCTGCGATAACCCGCTGGGCTGAAGGCCTCCGCCAGCGTGACCTCGGAGGGGCGCATGGCCTCGCGGTTGTGGGTGACGCCGTGCGTGCCAGTGCGCAGCGGCCAGCGCCCCGTCAGCACGGCGGCGCGGGTGGGGGCGCAGAAGGAGTTCACATAAAAGCGGTCAAAGCGGACGCCTTCGTTTCCCAGGCGGTCGATGTGCGGTGTCCGCAGGTGCGGGTTGCCATGGATGGAAAGATCACCGTAGCCCTGGTCATCCGTGATGATGAGCAGCACATTCGGCCTCGGCGGCGCGGCAAATGCCGCCTGCAGAAGGCAGCAGGAGAGGAGCAGGCTGAGGATTCGGCAGGGCATCATTGGAAACCGCCAAAACGTGGCCGCGCGCCATTTCTGACAGCGGATGTGGGTCTGGTGAAAATCTCCACCCGCGTCCTTGAGCGCCTGCCAGCGCTCGCCATAAGAGAGCGTTCCATCCAACCCTTTTGCACCCCATGCGACTTCAAGACCAGGTCATCCTCATCACCGGCAGCACCACAGGCATTGGCGAACACATGGCGCGCCGCTTTGTGGCGGAAGGCGCCAAGGTCATCCTGCATGGCCGGGATGTGGAACGTGGCGAGGCACTGAAGAAAGAACTCGGCGCGGACAAGGCCGCCTTCTGCCAGGGAAATCTGGCTGATGCGGACTGCCCCGCCAAGCTGGCTGCAGATGCGGTGGCCGCCTTTGGCAAGGTAGACGCGCTGGTGAACAACGCCGCGCTGACCAACCGCGCCAAGATCGACGAAACCGACGCCGACTTCTTTGACCGCATCATCGCGGTGAACGCGCGCGCGCCCATGCTGCTGATCCGCGCGCTGCTGCCGGAGCTGAAAAAGAACCGCGGCGTGGTGCTGAACATCGGCTCTGTGCTGGCGCACTGCGGGCAGGCAAACCTGCTGGCCTACTCCATGTCCAAGGGCGCGCTGATGACCATGACGCGCAACCTTGCCGACGCGCTGGGAACGGACCGCGTGCGTGTGAACCAGCTCAACGTCGGCTGGACTCTGACTGAAAACGAATACCAGGTGAAGCTGGGAGACGGCCTCGGCGAGGGCTGGCCGGAACGCCTGCCGGAATACGCCATCCCCATGGGCCGCCTGCTGATGCCTGAAGACATCGCCGCGGCCGCCGTTTACTGGGTGGGCCGCGAGAGCTTCCCTGTCACCGGCACTGTGGCCGAGCTGGAGCAATACCCCCTCATCGGCCGCTACACGAACCACGAAGGCGACAAATAACCCACCTGCAAACAGAGAACTGATAACTGCGAACTGAACCATGAAACTGATCCGCTTTGGCAACCCTGGAGAAGAGAAACCCGGCCTCATCCTTGAAGACGGCCGCCGTATTGACGCATCCGCCTTTGGCAGTGACTACGACGAGAAATTTTTCGGTGGCGACGGCCTGGAGCGCCTGACCGCCTGGGCCAAGGCCAACGCGGCCTCCGCGCCCACGGTGGAAGACTCTGTGCGCCTGGGGCCGTGCATCGCCCGCCCCAGCAAGATCATCTGCATCGGCCTGAACTATTCCGATCACGCCAAGGAGTCCGGCATGCCGATTCCCGCCGAGCCGATCGTGTTCTTCAAGGCCACCTCCGCCATCGTGGGCCCCAATGATGACGTGGTGATCCCGCGCAACTCCAAGAAGACCGACTGGGAGGTCGAGCTTGCCTTCGTCATCGGCAAGAAGGCCAGCTACGTTTCCGAAGCTGACGCCATGAGCCACGTGGCCGGCTACTGCGTGCACAATGACTACAGCGAGCGCGAATGGCAGCTCGAGCGCGGCGGCCAGTGGGTGAAGGGCAAGAGCTGCGACACCTTTGCCCCCATCGGCCCCTTCCTCGCCACCAGCGACGAGGTCGCCGACCCGCAGAACCTCTCCCTCTGGCTGAAGCTGAACGGCAAGACCATTCAGAACAGCAGCACCGCGCAGATGATCTTCGGCGTGAAGACGCTGGTCAGCTATCTCAGCCAGTTCATGTCCCTCCTCCCCGGCGACATCATCACCACCGGCACGCCTCCCGGTGTGGGTCTCGGCTTCAAGCCTGATCCGCTTTTCCTGAAGGCTGGCGATGTCGTGGAACTCGGCATCGAAGGGCTGGGCGCGCAGAAGCAGACGGCTGTTTCTGCGGCTTAAGCGCAAAAGTGACCGCTGGCTGCGTAACAGTGCGCAGCCATGACGTACGACGGCATCATCCTCGGCTCCGGCCACAACGCGCTCGTGCTCGCCTGCTATGCGGCGCGGGCGGGGCTCAAGGTGGCCGTGGTGGAGAAAAACGCGGAGCCGGGTGGCGGACTGACCACGGTGGAACACCCTGCCGGCTCCGGCTTTCGCCACAACACTCATTCCTTCTTCCACCGCGCGCTGACCTCCATGCCGTGGTATGCGGATCTGGAACTGGAGCGGCATGGCGCGCGCTACATCGAGCCAGAGCTGAATGTGGCCATGATCCTGCCTGGAAACCAGGTGCTGGAGTGGTGGACAGATTTTGAGAAAACCTTCGCCTCCTTTGCCGCCATCTCGCCCCGGGACGCGGCACGTCTGCGCGAGTGGACGGAGCGCTTCCGCCCCATTGTGGAGCAGCTCCTCATCCCCGAGTCCCGCAACGCACCGCTGCCGCCTGCGGAGCGCCACACGGTGCTGATGCGGAGCGAGCTTGGGCGCACCCTGCTGGAGACGCAGGCGCTCTCACCGATTGAGTTTGTGATGCGTGAGTTTGAGCATCCCGCTGTGCGTGCGGGTTTGCTGTTCTTCAACGGGCTGCGGGAGGTGGATCTGAGGCAGAGGGGGTTTGGTCATTCCATTCCCGCCTTGATGGCCAGTCCACGCAAAGCGCAGATGTGCCTCGGCGGATCAAAGCGTCTGGCAGAGGCCCTGTGCGCGGACCTGCGGGAGCATGGTGGCGATATCCTGACCGGGTGGCAGCCGCGTTCGGTGCTGGTGCGAGGCGGGCGGGCGTGTGGTGTGGAATCGACCACGGGCGAGCGCCTTGAGGCAGCGCGTTTCGTGGCCAGCGGGCTCAATCCGCAGCAGACGTTTCTTGATCTCATCCCCGCCGATGTGGCGCCTGCGCACCTGCGGGAGCGTGCGGCCGGATTTGAATACAACCTGCTGGCGCCCCTGTTTGCGCTGAACCTCAACCTGCGTGAGCCCCCGCGTTATGCCGCCGCCGGGCAGCATCCGGAATTGAACCAGGCCTTCATGATGATCCTGGGCCTGGACGATGTGGGGCAGTTTCATGACATCGTGGCCGCGCATGAGCGTGGCGAGGTTCCGCGCACGGTGATGTGGGGCACGTGCCCGACGCAGTTTGATCCTTCGCAAGCACCGGAGGGAAAGCACACGGCCTTCATGTGGGAGAAGCTTCCCTATGCCTTGAAAGGCGAAGCGGCGAACTGGGATGCCGCCAAAGAGCAGCATGGCCGCGAGATGCTGTCCTTGTGGCAGACCTATGCGCCGAATCTGCGGGATGCGGTGCTGGACTCCTTTGTGCGCAGCCCCCTGGACACTGAGCGCCTGCTGCCGAACATGATGCGTGGGGATTTGCTGGTGGGATCGTTTGCCAACGACCAAGTCGGCTATCATCGGCCGTTCAAGGGAGCAGGTGCTTATCGCACGGAGGTTCCCGGTTTGTATCTCTGCGGTGGCTCCACGCACCCTGGCGGCAATGTGACCGGCCTGTGCGGATTCAATGCGGCGCGCGTGGTCCTGGCAGATGGTGCCGCAAAGGGTTGACGTCCGGGCGGCTGCGTCTCCACACACGCGAATGCCTTCACTTCGTTTTCGTCTGCTGAAACGGGCTGCCTTGATGCACCGCAGGCTTCGCTTCCTCAGCCGGAGGCTCCGGATTGAGCGTCATGAGGTAGGCCACCACATTGCGCAGCATCTGGTCGTCCTCGATGAACTGGTTGGTCATCTGCACCATTTTCGCGCCGTTGATGTCGCTTTTCACCGTGCCGCGCTTGCCGCTTTTGAATTTTCTGAGCTGGTCCTCCAGATACCAAGATTGGAGGCCGATCAATGGCGCGCTGCCGAAGGTCATCTCTCCGCTGCCGTTGTAGCGGTGGCACTCCATGCAGCGCTCATAGTAGAGGCGCGCGCCATCGGCCACATCGGTGCCTGCCATCTCGCGTTCTTTTGCCGTGGGGATCACCAGCGGCATTTTTTCCACATGCGCTGTCACGGCGGCGATCTGCTCCGGCTGCAGCGTCTTGGCAATGGCGGCCATCATGAAGGCCTGTGGGTCGGCAGGCTCGTGGCCACGGCGTCCTTCGCGAAAGTTGGCGAGCTGGATTTTCGCATACCAGGCCGGCTGACCGGCGATGGAGGGGGTTTTCAGCTCCACCTTGCCCTCTCCCCGCGCCCCATGGCACTGGGCGCACACATTTTGAAACACCGCCGCGCCTTGGGACGGCGGGGCAGGATCGGCGGCACGCAGACATGAGGCGGCTCCAAGTAGTACAGGAAGCAGAAAACGCAAAACAGGCATCAACACAGAAACGCAGGAAGGAAAGGAAGCATTCTCATACGTGCGGGTTGGGCCAAGCATGGCACACAAGTGCGCAAAACTTGCACCTCTTCCGCCCCTGTGCCTTTCTGCGGCATGCCTTCCCTTCCTGCGAATGTTGTCGAACTCACCCAGGCGCTGGTACGAATCCCCTCGGTCAATCCGGACGGCGATCCAGGCACCGAGGGCATTGGCGAGGAAAAGTGCGCCCGTTTCGTCGCGGAGTTTCTGCGGGCTGCCGGCGCGGAAGTCATGCTGAACATGGTGGAGCCGGAACGGCCCAATGTCATCGGCCGTTTTCCCAGCCAGCGCAGCCCCGATGGCAAACCCAGGCCGCGCATCCTCTTTGCCCCGCACCTCGACACCGTGAGCGTCGGCGGCATGACCATCTCCCCCTTCGGCGGGGAGCTGCGCGACGGCAGGGTCTGGGGCCGCGGGGCGTCGGACACGAAAGGCCCCATGGCGTCCATGCTGTGGGCGCTGCATGAAATGCGGGAAGTCATCCCCACGCTGCCTGTGGAGGTGCATTTCGCCGGCTTCATGTCGGAGGAGAGCGCGCAGCTGGGATCGCAGCATTTTGCGAGGCATCATGGCCGTTACGATCTGGCCATCATCGGCGAGCCGACCAGCCTCAAAACTGTGTTCTGCCACAAGGGCTGCCTGTGGGCGGATGTGCACACCACCGGGGTGGCCGTGCATGGGGCCACGCCAGAGCTGGGTGAAAACGCCATTGTGAAGATGGCCCGTCTGGTCTCAGGCCTGGACACGCGCTTCCGCGCGCTGCTGGCACAGGCAGGGGGCGCGGACCCCTGGCTGGGCCACAGCACCATCAACCTCGGCATGATCCAGGGCGGCACGCGGAGCAACATTGTGGCCGACTCCTGCAAGCTGCGCGTGGACATCCGCACCACCCCCGGGCTGCAAAAGGCAGGCGGAGCGCTGACCTTGCTGCGGGAATTCGTCAAGCAGACTGATCCCACCGCCAGCGTCACGGTGGCCAGCGAGGCGTTTCATCTGGACACTGATCCTGGGAATCCGTTTGTGCGGAGGCTCATCGACGCCGGGGCAGACCTCACCGGCGCGCCGTGGTTCTGCGATGCGGCGTTTCTGGCCGCCGCAGGCACGCCCGCCATTGCCATCGGGCCAGGGTCGATCGCGCAGGCGCACACGAAGGATGAGTTCATCGCGGTGGCGGATCTGGAGGCGGGGGTGGAGTTTTTTGTGCGGTTTTTGAGGAGTCTGGCAGAGTGACGTCACGGCGGGGCGAACATGGGTAAATGCAGATTTGTGCCAAATCCGGCCCTTAACCTGCTATTGCGAAAAGGCTCAACCTAGAGCATTTCTTTCCCCCGTACGATTTCTTGCTGATTCGCGCGGATTCGTCGCCATGAAACACCCTTTTTACGACCTGGACATCCCCAACAACGGCAGCCTTCATTCCATTGAAAATGAGAAAGATGCCTGTGGGGTGGGCTTTGTGGCACACATCAAGGGAGAGCGGTCCAAGGCCATCCTGGACATGGCCATCGACGGAGTGTGCAATGTGCAGCACCGCGGGGCGGTGGATGCCGACCGGGTGACCGGGGACGGGGCCGGGGTGCTCACCCAGATTCCACACAAAATTTTCCAGCCGTTCATCGACGAGATGCGGTTCGAGCTGGAACATCCCATGGACCTCGCGGTGGGGGTGTTTTTCATGCCCACGGACCAGACGGAGCGGATGAAGATCCACCTGCTGGCGGAGGGACTGCTGCGCAACCGCGACATTCAGGTGATCGGCTGGCGTGACGTGCCGGTGAACCCGAACGAGCTCGGACACAAGGCCCGCATCACCATGCCGGTGATCCAGCAACTGCTGGTGGCGCGGCCGGAGGGCATGGATGACGGCCCCTTTGAGCGTCAGCTTTACCTCGTCCGGCGGGAGATGCGCCTGAAGGCGCGCATTCACAAGCTGGCGGAATTTTACATCTCGTCCTTCTCCCACCGCACCATCGTTTACAAGGCGCTGCTGCTGCCGTCCTCGCTGAAGAAATTCTACACCGATCTGCAGAATGACGACTATGAGACGTCGCTGGCGGTGTTTCACCAGCGCTTCAGCACGAACACCTTCCCCACCTGGGCACTGTCCCACCCGTTCCGCACGCTGGCGCACAACGGGGAGATCAACACGGTGCGCGGCAACCGCAACTGGCTCAACAGCCGCGCGAGCGACTTTGAAAACATTGTCTGGGAGGGCGAGGAGCAGCTTCTGAAGGAGCTCATCACCCAGGGGCAGAGCGACAGCGCAAGCCTGGACGCCGCGCTGGACCTGCTGATGCAGAGCGGGCGTGATCCCGTGCATGCGATGGCCATGCTTGTCCCCGGTGCCTACGGCATTGATCCCTCCACCTCGCCCGAGCTGAAGGCCTTTTACGAATATCATGAATGCTTCAGTGAGCCGTGGGACGGACCGGCTGCGCTGGTGCTGACGAACGGACTGAGCGTGGTGGCCTCCCTGGACCGTAACGGTCTGCGCCCCAGCCGCTGGAAGATGACCACGGACGACATCTTTGCCCTCGGATCGGAAGTGGGCATTGTGCCCATCGACGACGCCAAGGTGCTGCGTAAAGGCCGCCTGGCCCCCGGCGAGATGCTGGAGATCGACCTGATGCGTGGCCGTGTGCGCTTCAATGACGAGATCAAGGCCGACCTGGCCGGACGCCAGCCCTATGGCGAGTGGCTCAAGAACCGTACCAGCCTGACCACCCTGGCGCCGGAGGTGCCGCAGGGGGATCTGGACATCCTCACACTCTCCCAGAAGCAGGCCGCCTTCGGCTACTCGAAGGAGGAGGTGGACATGTCCCTGACGCCCATGCTGGCGAAGGGCGAGGAGGCCATTTATTCCATGGGGGATGACGTGGCGCTGAGCGTGCTGTCCACCCGCCCGCGCCTGCTGACATCCTACTTCCGCCAGCTCTTTGCACAGGTGACGAACCCGCCGATCGACCCGATCCGCGAGCGCGCGGTGATGAGCCTGGACGTGGTGCTGGGCTGGCAGCGCAACTGGCTGGGCCAGACGCCGGAGCACGCCAAGGTGGTGCATCTGGACTCCCCCTTCCTGTTTGAAAACGAGCTCGCCTCACTCAAAAGGCTGCCGGACTATCCGCACCTGATCCTCGACACCACCTGGCCCATCAGCGAGGGGCCGGAGGGCATGAGGCACGCCCTGGACCGCCTGTGCGCCGAGGCCGAGAAGGCCGCCAGGGACCGCGTGCAGATCCTCATCCTCAGCGACCGGAGGCTGGACCACCAGCGGGCGGCGATCCCTGCCCTGCTGGCCACCGGCGCGGTGCATCATCACCTCAACCGGCGGAAGATCCGCATGCGCCTGAGCCTTGTGGTGGACACGGGCGAGGCGCGCGACACCCACCAGATGGCCTGCCTCTTTGGCTTTGGCGCCAGCGCGGTGTGCCCCTACATGGCCTTCGAGACCATTCGTGAGGTGGTGGAGTCCGACAAGGCCGCACGGAAGCCGCAGCTGGACGGCATGGCGTATGAGAAGGCCGCGGCCAACTTCCGCAAGGGCCTGGAGAAAGGCGTGCTGAAGATCATGAGCAAGATGGGCATCTCCGTGCTCAGCAGCTACATCGGCGCGCAGATTTTTGAGGCCGTCGGCATTGGTGAGGAGGTGATGCAGGCCGCCTTCACGGGCACGGCCAGCCAGATCAGCGGCATCGGCTTCAAGGAGATCGCCAGAGAGGCCCTGGCGCGCCATGCAGCCGGGTTTGGCACCCCTGTGCCGGAAGGCCAGACCACCGTGGACCTGGGCGACCCGGGCTACTACCGCCCACGCCAGAAGGGTGAGATGCACGCCATCACCGGCCCGGTGATCAAGAACTTTCACACCTTCGTCAAAAGCGGCAGGCAGGAAGACTACGAGAGCTATGTGAAGCTCTCCCTGGAGAACACGCCGACCGCGCTGAAGGACCTGTTTGAATTTGTCCCCGGCGAGGAAGGCCCGATCCCCATCGACGAGGTGGAGCCGATCGAGGACATCCGCGTGCGGTTCACGACGGCGGCGATGTCCCTGGGCGCGATCTCGCCGGAGGCGCATGAGGCGCTGGCCATTGCGATGAACCGCATCGGCGGCAAGTCCGACAGCGGCGAGGGCGGCGAGGACCCAAAACGCTTCAAGCCGTATGAGAACGGCGACTGGGCAAACTCCAAAATCAAGCAGGTGGCCAGCGGCCGCTTCGGCGTGACGGCGGAGTACCTGGCCAACGCATGGGAGCTTGAGATCAAGATGGCCCAGGGCGCCAAGCCCGGTGAGGGCGGCCAGCTTCCCGCCATGAAGGTGAACCGCATGATCGCGCGCCTGCGCCACACCACGCCGGGCGTCATGCTCATCAGCCCGCCGCCGCACCACGACATCTATTCCATCGAGGATCTGGCGCAGCTCATCCATGACCTGAAGGAGGCGAACCCTCGCGCCCGTGTGTGCGTGAAGCTGGTGGCCGAAAACGGCGTGGGCACCGTGGCCGCCGGCGTGGCCAAGGCAAACGCGGACATCATTCTCATCTCCGGCCATGAAGGCGGCACCGGCGCAAGCCCGCTGTCCTCCATCAAACATGCCGGCCTGCCCTGGGAGCTGGGCCTGGCGGAGGCGCAGCAGGTTCTCATGCTCAACGGCCTGCGCGAGCGCGTGACGCTGCGTGGAGACGGCGGCCTGCGCAACGGCCGCGACATCGCCATCGCGGCGATCCTCGGCGCGGAGGAGTTCAACTTTGGCACCATTGCCTTGATCGCGCTGGGCTGCGTGTATGTGCGGCAGTGCCACCTGAACAACTGCCCCGTCGGCGTGGCCACCACCGATCCCAAGTTCCGCGCCAAGTTCAAAGGCACGCCGGACCAGATCGTGAACTTCTTCAACGCCGTCGCCCAGGAGGTGCGGGGGATCATGGCCAGCCTGGGCGTGCGGACGATGGATGAAATGATCGGCAGGCCTGAGTTTCTGAGGCAGCGCGAGGTGCCGAACCATCCGAAGGCAAACCTGCTGGACCTCAGCCGCATCCTGCGGGATGTGGGCACAGACCTGGGGCGCGACACGGCGCGCACCTGCCAGATGAACCGCAATGACGGCCTGGACCAGCACCCGCTGGACGACCGCATCATCCAGGAGGCGCAGTTTGCCATCAGCGACGGCATGAAGGTGCGGCCGCTGCGCTACAAGGTGAAGAACACCTTCCGCAACATCGGCACGAAGCTGAGCGGCCAGATTGCCTTCAATCATGGCAACCATGGCCTGGAACCCGGCACGGTGGACATCACGCTGGAAGGCAGCGCGGGGCAGAGCTTTGCCGCCTTCACCTGCGGCGGCCTGAAGCTGACGCTGATCGGTGAGGCAAACGACTATGTCGGCAAGGGCCTGTGCGGCGCGGAGCTGATCCTTAAACCCGGACCGCGCATCAGCGCCGAGTACCAGACCTGGGAAAACAGCATCATGGGCAACACCGTGATGTATGGCGCCACCAGCGGCAGCCTTTATGCGGCAGGCCGCGCGGGCGAGCGCTTCTGCGTGCGCAACTCCGGTGCCACGGCCGTGGTGGAAGGCATCGGCGACCATGGCTGCGAGTACATGACCGGCGGCACCGTCGTCGTGC
>CAZPSQ010000043.1:0-32385 GCA_964588755.1 uncultured Prosthecobacter sp.
TCGCCTTCTCCTGCGTCTCCACCATGTTCGCGGCGGCCGTGTTCCCCTTCCTCATCCAGCAGGCCATGGGAACCCTGGCACACGATGGCAGATGGCGCCGCCTCGCCCTCGCCATGCTCTTCTGGGGCTACCGCGGCATGGAGATCGACCTCTTCTACCACGTCCAAAACCACCTCTTCGGCGACCTTCAAGACGGCACCACCCTGCTGAAAAAAGTCCTCTTCGACCAGTTCGTCGCCACGCCCTTCTGGTTCGTCCCCACCTACGTCATCGCCCTCCGCTGGATCGATCTCGGCGGCTCCTGGTCCCGCACACGCGCCTCCCTCGACCGCGAGTTCTGGACTCGCACCCTCCCCACCGTCCTCGTCACCAACTGGCTCGTCTGGATCCCCGCCCTCGCCCTCGTTTACAGCCTCCCCGCCCCGCTCCAGTTCCCCCTCTTCACCATCGTCATGTGCTTCTTCGTCCTCGTCGCCACCATGATGACCAAACGCCAGGAAGCCTGACGCCTCGACGTGTTGGAGGCAGCCTGTCTGCAACACCAGTGTCCCAAGCCTCACCCATCAGCACATGAGCATGGAGTGACGACGACTCGTCGCCACTGCATAAACACACTCACTTCCAGAACTTCTCGATCGCCTTCACCAGCCCCGGGATGCTGTTCTCCTTCGCCTCCACATCCAGCGGCAGGCCCAGCTTCTTCACCGCCGCGCTCGTCACCGGGCCGATGCTCGCCACCTTGCAGCCTTCCGGCAGCGGCACCTTCAGCGCCATAAAATGCTCCGCCGTGGAGGCACTGGTGAACGTGATCATGTCCGCGCCTTCCGCCTTGATGCGCGCCAGCGCCTCCAAATTCAGCTCCGTCTCCGCCACCGTGCGGTAGGCGATGGCCTCGTCCACGATCGCACCCATGCCCGTGAGCTGGTTCGCCAGCACCTCGCGCGTCTCCTCCGCACGCACCCACAGCACGTTCACGTTCTCCATGTTCTGGTGGTCCTTGAAGGCCTTCACCAGACCTTCCGCCACGAAATGCTTCTCCGGCATCAAATCCACCGCCAGATGCCGCTCCCGCACCTTCTCCGCCGTGCCCGGCCCGACGCACGCGATGCGCACGCCCCCAATGCTGCGGTTGTCCTGGTAAAGCTTGTCAAACATCGTGAAGAACGCCTCCACCCCGTTCGGGCTGGTAAAGACAAGCCACTCATAGGTGTGGCAGTCCTGCACCAGCTCACCGAACGCCAGCTGGTCCTTCGCCGGCTCAATGCGGATCGTCGGCAGCTCAATCACATCCGCACCCAGCAGCGCCAGCTGCTTGCTCAGCACGCCGATCTGCTTGCGCGTGCGCGTCACGAGGATGCGCTTGCCAAACAGCGGCCGGTTCTCAAACCAGTTCAACTGCTCCCGCTCCGTCACCACATCTCCCACCACCGCCACGGCCGGTGCTTTGAAATTGGCCGCCTTCACCTTCGCCGCGATGTCCTTCAGCGTTCCCACCAGCGTCTCCTGGTTTCCACGCGTGGCCCAGCGCACCAGCGCCACCGGCGTCTCCGGATTCGCGCCATGCTTCAAAAACTCCGTCGTGATCTCCTCAATGCGCTCCACGCCCATCAGGAAAACCTTCGTTCCGTCCGCCTGCGCCAGCTTGGCGTAATTCAGCGAGGTGTCCGGCTTCGTCGGATCCTCATGACCCGTGAAAATCGTGAGCTGGGACGCGTGCGATCGATGCGTCACCGGAATGCCCGCATACGCCGGACCTGCAATGGCCGAGGTGATCCCTGGCACAATCTCAAAACGCACGCCCGCCTCCTGCAGCTCCGCCGCCTCCTCCGCGCCACGGCCAAACAGCACGGGGTCGCCGCCCTTCAGCCGTGTCACCACCTTGCCCTCCTTCGCCAGCTCCACGATCAGCTTGTTGATCTCCTCCTGCGGCAGCGTGTGGTCCCCCGCCTTCTTGCCCACATAGATGCGCCGCGTGTCCGCCTTCGCATGCTTCAGCAGTTCCACATTGCACAGGTAGTCATAGACCAGCACATCCGCCGCCTCGATGCATTCCTTCCCCTTGATCGTGAGGAGTCCAGGATCGCCGGGACCGGCGCCGACAAGGTAGCAAATGCCAGGAGAAGTGGTGGTTTTGGAGGCCATGGTTGAAGTCAAAAGCGGGCCGTCAAAGTGCCGCATGCCGGGCGCATGGCAAGGGTCTGTTGCAATGTGTGGCGAGAGTTCCGGGGGGGGATCGCAAAACGTTGGGTGTGGCGACGCTTAGTGCTCAGTCCAAATCAGAAAGCACAGGAACCCTAACCACTCACCTCTGACCTCAGAAAACTAAGAACTAAGAACTAAGAACTAAGAACTAAATTCTTCGACGCACCCACCACCTCCGAGCTACCCTCCCTCATCCGTGCCCACCCTCCCCCTCACCCTCCCCGACCTCGCCCCCACCGAACCCGCCCTCCTCGGCATCTCCGGCGGACGCGACTCCGTGGCGCTCCTGCACCTGCTGCTGGATGCTGGATTTTCAAACCTCATCCTCTGCCACCTCAACCACGGCCTGCGTGGCGAGGAATCCGCAGGCGACGCCGCCTTCGTCCAAAAGCTCGCCAAAAAGCACAAGCTCCCCTGCGAAGTCGAAAATGCAGACGTGGCAGCCCTCGCTAAAAAACGCCGCATCTCCATCGAGACCGCCGCACGCGAGGCGCGGCATGACTTCTTCCTCCGCATGGCGGAAAAGCACGACACCTGGATCGTCTTCCTGGCCCACCATGCCGAAGATCAGGCCGAGACAGTGCTGGCCAATCTCTGCCGTGGCAGCAGCCTCGCCGGCCTCGGCGGCATGCGCGCCATCCAGCGTCTGGACAACGGCCTTCATCTCATTCGCCCCCTGCTGGATCTCCGCCGCAGCCAGATCGACGCCTGTCTCAAATCCCGCCGCCTGAAGTTCCGCGACGACTCCAGCAACGCGTCCCTCCAGCACCGGCGCAACCGCCTCCGCCTTGAGGCCCTGCCTCTCCTCAATGACATCTTTGACCGCGATGTGAGCCGCCTCATCACCCGGCTGGCCTCACAGGCGGACCGGGATGATGACTGCCTGCACACGCAGGCTCTCGCGTTTCTCGGCACCGATGGCCAGCTCCACCCCAAGGACCTCTCCCTTGCCATCACCCAGGAACTGCCAGCCCTGCACCCGGCGCTTTTATCGCGGGTGATCGCACTGTGGTTGCAGGAGGTACTGCAACTTCCCGGCATTGAAAATGATGTGATCGAGGCCGCCATGGAGATGCTTGCACCCGACGGCCCCGCGAAGATCAACCTTCCCGGAGACCGGCATCTCCGCCGCAAAACCAAACGGCTTTGGGTGGAAGGCCCGCAGCTTTGACTGCGGGGGGGAAGCGCCGCCCTGGACGGCACTCTACCGGCCAGGGAAGTCCCAACATCCCAAAGAATGAACCGGCAATGTTGGACCTTGGAAAACGCCCGCCTTACTCATGCCGCAGCGCCTCCACCGGGTTCATCCGGGCGGCGCGGCGCGCGGGGTAGATCCCAAACGCAATCCCCGTCAGCACCGAGATCGAAAACGCCAGGATTGGGGACCACGCCTTGATCACCGTTGTCACGCCGGCGAACTTCTGCACAGCCACGGGAATGCCAACGCCCAGGATCACCCCCAGCACGCCACCCACCCCGGCCAGCAGCACCGTCTCAATGAGGAACTGAACCACAATGTCCGCCTGTCGCGCGCCCAGCGCACGGCGGATGCCGATCTCCCGCGTACGCTCCGTCACGCTGGCCAGCATGATGTTCATGATGCCGATGCCACCGACCAGCAGCGAGATGGCGGCGATGCTCCCGAGCACGATGCTGAAGATGCGCTTCGTCCGCTCCGCCTGCTTCAGCAGCTCCACCGGCACGATGATGCGCCAGTCTTCCTTCTTGTGATTCGTCGTCATGAGATGGCGCACCGCCTCCGCGCGGCTTTCCACCATCTTCACGTCCTCCACGCGTAGAACCGCCTCATGAAACTCCACCTTCTCCGCCTCAAAACCGCCGGTGCGGTAGCGGAAAAAAGTCTCGCCATAGTGGTCCATCAGCGTCGCAAACGGGATCATGATCTGCGCCTGCGAATCGCCGGACGGGCTGGCCGAGTCCGTGCCCACCATCTGCCCCTCGTCCTGGATGATCCCGATCACCTTGTAATAGTATCCCTTCACCCGCACGGACTTGCCCGTGGGCGTGGCCAGCGGAAACAGCCGCGAGGCCACCGTCTGGTTCAGCACGCACACTGCGGACCGCTCCTTCATCTCCAAATCCGTGAAAAAGCGCCCTTCCACCATCCGGCGGTTGCGCATTTCCGGGTAGATCGGCAGCACGCCCATGATCTTGCCGTCCACGCTGCGGTCCAGGTTCCAGATGTTCTCGGAGATAAACCGGCTCGGCACCACAATGTTGATGCCCGGCACCGTCTGCCGGATCTGCTGGATGTCCCGCGCCGTCAGCCCGTATTCACTGATCATGCTGCGGGATTCACCGCCCGCGCCCTGCCCGTCCGGCGGCTTGACACTTTGCAAAATGATGTTCTGGCTGCCCAGCTTGCGGATCTGCTCCTGCGCCTCATGACTGGCCCCTTCCCCGATCGCCAGCATGGCCACCACCGACGCCACGCCAAACACCACCCCCAGCGCCGTCAAAAACGACCGCAGCTTGTGCAGCCAGATCGTTTTGATGCCAAGCGACAGCGTCCGCCACAAATGCTGTGGCGAAGCAACAAGCCGCAGTACGGGGTGCCGAGCGAGAAAGGACATTCAGAGGTTTTAGGGGGGCGGAGAATACGCGCCCCATCAGGCAAAATTACGCCAATAAGGCGCAAAGTTCCCGGTCACTCTGCTTTCGTTCCCACCACGATTTCCTGCGCCATGCCATTTTCGGCCGGGGCAGCAGACTTCACCTGCACCACAAAGGGTGGCGATTCAGGCCCGATCTTCCCACCTTGGTCCAGGTAGCGGTTCATTTCAGTCAGCGCAAAGTCCAGGCGCGGATCACCCGCCTGCAGGTAGGCGCTCACGCGCATCGCCAGCGCACGCCCCTCCCACGGGAAAGGCAGGCCATAGCTTTCCACAGCAGCCAGCTTCTGCGGCGGCGACAGGTGCATGGACATCTCCCCCCGGACACGAAGGCGGACATTTCCGACCACATCCACCGGATAGTCTTGGTCCAGCTTTTCAAAAATGGCCAGAAAACGCGGATTTTCAGGAACAGTCTTGTCTCCCAGCACCAGGTCCGGCACCATGACCAGCACCTGATTGACCAGCGAGACCTGGCACCAAGGCGATTGCAGGAGCTCATCCAGCCCCTTCTCAACATGGACAAGCACCTCCGCTGGTTTCTTCTGCACCTGGCAGGCCATGGCACGCAAAAAGTGCGCGTCCACGGGTGAGATGGCTGCGGCCGCGTCGATGGCGGCAAAGGCATCTGCCGTGCCCATGCGGGCCTTGGCCGTGGCCAGCATCAGCCGGTCTGCCAGCACAGGCGTGGCCGGGGCTGGCGCGGCCAGAAACTCGCCATTGCGCTGCTTCCAGAACGCCTCCAGATGCGGCACCCGGGCGCGCACCTCGGCAGGGGTGTCCGCCGGCAGCACCGCCTCCCTGGAAGACTGCCACAGGCGGCCGGGCATGTGCAGGCGCTCGGCCAGATAAAGCGGAGTGTCCACAGGCGCATCCACCTTGGGCAGATGACATCCCGCCTGGGTGGCCGCGCGGGCCAGATCATAGGAGCAGTTGCTCTTCTTGGCCACACTGCGGGCAAAGCTGAACTCCAGCCGGTTCATGTCGTCCGTGTTCACGTTCTTCGTGGCTGCGGCGATTGCTGCGCAGTAATCACTGTTGGCCAGGCAGGCTGCCAGAAAACCCTCCGCCGTGTCCGTCGTCCAGAAGCGGCGCAGCGCCTCCGCCATGGGGCCGGTCTTGACACGCTGGCGGATGGAGTCCAGCGGCCAGGGCTTGTCCTCGTTGGAGCAGATCAGCAGCATGTCCACGCTTTGCGTGGACCACACCTCCACCTTGGGAAACACCTGTTTCAGCGTGGCAATGACCGTGTTGATGGTCTCTGGCTCCACCTCATAACCCTGCAGCCACTGGCAGAAAATGCCCCCTTGGCTCAGGCGCTGGCTGGCATTGGTGTAAAACTCCCGTGTGTACAGGTTTGCCACGCCTGCCCGGCACGGGTTGGAAGGCTCGGAAACGATCAGGTCATAGTTTTCACCCTTGGTGAGGAGGAACTCGCGCGCGTCTCCCGTGATGTTGTTCACCCGGGGGTGCTTCATCGCATTGCGGCTGACGGGGTCGAAGTACACCGCCACCTTGCGGATTTCCTCCTCCAGTTCCAGCACATCCACCCGCTGCATGCCCGGCACATCGGCCAGCCAGCCTGCGGTGGTTCCAGTGCCCAGTCCCACCACGCAGGCGTTCTGCGGATTCGGGTGCAGGATGGCACCCGTGATGCCCAGCATCACCTGCGTGCCCGCGTCCCCCACGGCGGAGCCATCGCTTTTGCCATTGGTGAGGAAGGCGTATTGGTGTGAGGATACCACGGCCACGCTGGTTTCCCGCCCATCATAGGCCTGCACCATGCTGCGTTGTGCCTCACGTCGCCAGGACTCCAGGCCCAGCGCGGTACGGTACTCCTCGCCCACACGACCGTAGCCGATCGGCGTGTGCATCCAGGCGGCGGTGGGACCCTCCGCGCCCACGGCACAGATCCCGCAGCCCACCAGCAGACCGGTGGCCAGCCGCGAGTTCCAGGAAAAGCCCGGCGCGCCGCCCCCCTCCTCTTTACGCCGCAGTTGCAGCCACAAGGATGCGCCAGACATGGTGGCGATCAGGGCCGCAGCCAGCACCCAGCAGCCCTTCAACTGCAGCAGCGGCACCAGCACAAACCCGCCCAGCAGCGAACCGCTGATCGATCCAAAGGTGTTCCACAAATACGCGCGCCCGAGCTGCAGCCCCACGCCCGCATTGCCACGGCCCAGCAGGGACACCAGCAGGGGGAACTGAATGCCGCTGAACAACGAAGGCAGGAAGGCCAGCAGGCCCATCACCACGGCCCAGCCCAGCGCCATTTCATGCAGCCCCACACCGCGCAGACTGTCATTGAAGATCAGCGCCAGATGCGCCACGCGGTCGCCCAGCACATAAGGCAGCAGCACTGCCAGCGCCTGAAGTGCCGACACCAGGGTAAAGCCCATGATGCTGGGCTCCGCCTTTTTCAGCATCAAGGCATACAACAGCCCGCCAAGGCCCATCCCGGCCAGCACCACGCACAACACCAGACCAAAACCATACACCGACCCGCCCAGCAGCGGCGTGGACACGCGGAACCACACAAGCTCCGCCAGAAAGAACGTGAATCCGCTCATGAAAGCCGCCGCCAGCACAAAGGAGGCGGGTGCCTTCGCCGCGATCTTTTCCCCCACCTCCCCAGTGCCCGCAGCCACCGGCTGGCGCGCCTCTTTCTCCTGCACCAGGGAAATCAACCCCGCCGCCAGGGCGATGCCCAGATTCGCCAGCACCGCAATGGTCAGCGCCCCCTTGTTCCCCATCATCGGCAGCAGCCAGAAGGTGCTCAGACAGGCGCCCGTGACCGCGCCCGCGATGTTGATGCCGTAAAAAAACGCGGTTGTGGAGCGGCGCGGATCGTCGTCATGCTGGGCAAATTTCATGGCCGCCGGCAGGGTGCCCCCCATCAGGAAGCATGGCAGTCCCAGCACCAGCGCTGTCATGAGCAATTGCAGGCATGTCGCCGCCCCCAGCCCCATCCCGGCCGTGCCACCCGTCTTCAAGTACAAGGTCCGCGCCAGCCCGAGCATCATCGGGGAAGCCACTGCCGCCAGGGCGATGCCCACCTCCAGCCGCGCGTAAAAACGAAAGGGGCGTCCCACGCGTTCCACCCAGGCGCCAAAGAGCTTCCCACCGAAACCCAGTCCGGCCATGAACACCGCCATCACCGCCGCCGCCGCTGGAGCCGCGCCACCGAACACCAGTCGGAACTCCCTCAGCCACACCGTTTGGTAAATCAGTGAGCAGAATCCCGAGAGAAACAGGATCAACGCCAAAACAAAGGTGGTGTACTGCGCACGACTTGAGGAAGCGGGGGTGGCCGACAATGCGTTCATGAGTCTTTATAATTAACATAGATTATATATAAAAACCATTATTTTAACAAATAAATAACCAGCCTCCCTTATCACCTGGGATTCGTTTAGCCTCACGACGGCCCAGATTCTGGATGCACCCACCTGACCCGGCACATAGCCTCCCTCATGCCACACCTTTTGCCCACACTGCGAAAGTCCGCCGTATGCCTGGCCCTTTTTTCCTTCACAGCCTGTGGCGGCACCTCCTGGATGCCTCCGTTCACCCCGCCATCTCTGGTGGTGTCGTATGACGACCTCGGCACAGCGGCAAGCCTCCAGCCGGTCCTCGGCACAGCGGCAAGCCTCCAGCCGGTCCTCGGCCCACGCGGCAAGGAACCCCAGGTCCGTGTCCACCATGGGGCCACACGGCCTGATGCAAACCCACGGCTCCTCAACTCCCATCAGGCCCTGGCGATGCTCCGCCGCAATGAGCACGCCCTGCCGCAGACAGCAGAAAACACCCCTCTCCGCCAGCGCATGCGCGTGGCCTACAGCCGTATTTATGACCTTTACCGCACCCGCCGGGATGCCATCCAGGCCGTTCCGCCCTTCACAGGACGGGCGGCCATGAGCCGCATGCAGATGCTTCCACCCATGCCACCCACGCTTTGAGCATGGGGGCCAGGAGCATCACTCAGTTCAGCGCCTCGCGTGCCGACTGGAAGAGGTAATGTCCCCAGCCGTGCTGCGTGTCTCCATTCCAGTCCGGATCGTAGTGCTGGCTCTTGAAGATAAAGCGCTCCGGATGCGGCATCAGGCCAAACACACGCCCGGTGTCGTCCTGCAGGCCGGCAATGCCGCTGGTGGAGCCGTTGACGTTGTTGGTGTACAACAGCGCGGCGTGGCCGGATTTCACATAATTTGCCGCGTCGCTCCCTTCAGTGACCAGACGGCCTTCCGCATGGGCCACAGGCAGCTCAAAAGTCTCCGGCAGCTTGCTCAGATAGGGGCTGGCCTTGGTGGCCGTCTTTTTCAGGCCCACCCAGCGGCAGATGAAACGACCGCTGGTGTTGTGAATGAGGCTGCCCTTGGGCAGGAGGTCCAGCTGGGTCAGAATTTGGAAGCCGTTGCAGATGCCCAGCGCAAAGCCGCCCTGGGCCACGAAGTCCTTCAACCGGTCGCCCAGTTTCGATTTCGTGATGAGCTGGGCGATGCGTCCGGACATGACGTAATCCCCATAGCTGAAGCCGCCGGAAAAGACGATCATCTGCGCCTTGTCCAAGGAGGAAGGCTCCAGCAGGGCCACCGGCAGCACCTCGGTGGTAAAGTCCGCCGCCTCCAGGGCGCGGGCGGTTTCAGCATCGCAGTTCGTTCCAGGGAATTTCAGAAGCAGGGCGTGGGGCATGGGTCGGTGGCTTCCCAGCATCTAGGCGATGCCGGAGCGGGATGCAACCAGACATCCGCGCTTATCGGCCCACAGCAAGGCGCTGCGCATGGCGGGCCGGCAGCCCGGCCTCAAGGATGGCCTTCTGGGCGGCGGAAATGTCGTATGGAACGCGCCGCCACTGGATGTCCTGCTCGGCACGGCGGTAGATGACATAGCAGGCCCTCTCGTCCCTGTCCCGCGGCTGGCCCACGGAGCCCACATTGATGAGCTGTTTGCGCCCCGGCCACACCGGCTCCAGGCTGGTGATGTTGACCATGAGGGCCTCGTCTCCTTCCTCCACAAACATCATGGGCTGGTGGGAATGACCGTTGAAACACAACGGCGCGCCCTGGTGGGCGAAATGCCACGCGGCCGCGCCAGGCTCCAGCACATAACCCCATGTCTCCGGCCGGGGCAGCGAGGCATGGACCAGCTCATACCCCTCCCCCTGCGCGGTCAGGGGCAGCGCGCCCAACCACCGCCGTTCCTCGGCCCCCAGGTTGTCCCGGGTCCAGCGGACAGCCCGCAAGGTCTCAGCACTGACGTCCAAAGGGTCAATGTCAGCCGAGACGTAGGCATCGTGATTTCCCTGGAGGATCACCTGAAAATGGCTCGCCTTCAGCAGCTCGATGCATTCCCGGGGGCGCGCTCCGTAGCCCACCACATCCCCCAGGCACACACGCTCCTCGATGCCCTGGCGCTCAATGTCCTCAAGGACCGCAGTCAGCGCGGGAAGGTTGCCATGGATGTCACTGACGATGGCAACAGGCTTGGAAGTCATGCTCCAGCAATAGCCGGGACAGCCCCCTTCTTCAACCCCTGAGGCCCTCATTCCCCGTCTTCGACTGCCATGCCACCAAACAACACGCACCAGTTCCACAGCGGGTAGGACTCGCCAGCGCGTCGGCCATAGGCTTCATCGGCAAAGGAGTAGAGAGCCGGTTCGGAGTCTGAGTCCCGCAGGTTGGTGTAGGAGAAAGGGCGCTGTGCGACAACCGTCTGACCCACGGCGAAGGGGACGCCATTGCGCAGTTCCCGGTCTTCACACCGCAGCACGGTGGTACTGCCTTGGGCGGTGACACCGCGCACGGGCACCTGGGCGTAGGCCGTGCCGGGCTGCTGGTTGGCCACGAAAAATGCGCCTTCTTTCAGCAGGGTCCTCAACACATCTCCTGGCGTGCCTGAGACGACAATCTCCGTGGTGAGAGCTTTGCGAAGTTCGGTGATGGTGCCGAGGACGCCTGCGTGCGGCTCGCCACAACTGAGCTGGAGTTTGGCCTCCGTTTTGGCCGGGGACGCCAGCCGGATGCGCAGGCGGGTGGGAGAGTCCACCTCCACGGCGGCCAAGGGGACAATGGCGCCGGAAGCCTCGCGCACATGGAATCCGGCGAGGGAGGAATACGCGCCCTTTGCCAGCCCGACGTGCTGCTGGGGAAAGAAATCTGTGTCCAGCACCAGGGGCGGACGTGGCACGGTGAAGTCGATGAGCACGCTGCTGCGGGCGGCGTCCAGCCATGCCTTGCGCGGGCGCAGGGGCTGCCAGTCTTCGCCTTTGGCCAGGACGCGGTGCATCACCTTGCCCACCTGCTCGCCATACCAGCGCTCCCCGTCGGCGGAGAGGTGGATGGCGGCGCCGTGGCGGCCCTCCCCCCAGTGGCTGTTGATGGCGCTGGGCACCATGTAGTGGGGGCCGACCATGATGATGTGCGGGTCGGCGTCTGCCGCCATGAGCTGCGCGGTGCCCGCAGGCCCCAGGGTCTGGTAGGTGAACATGGGTATCTCCTTCTCCTGGCCGGTGATGGCGCGGAGGTCTGCGGACCATTGTTTGCGGTAGGCGATGAGGCGGTCGCGATACCACGCCTGCCCCTCGGCACGCGGGAGTTCGGCACCCCAGCGGGCGGGCATGAGGCCGCCGGTGGGGCCGCCGTTCCCCTCCCCCTGCATCCAGACGAGGGCGGTGATGGCGAAGTTCCTGCCGATGGCGCGGGCCTGGGCTTTGGCGCGGCGGGCGTCGTCGAGGCTGGTTTTGTAGTAGCCGCCGCCGTGCTGCCTCGAGGCAGGGGTGCGGGGATCGGTGGAGATGTCGGCGACGGACAGCTCCTCAATGGTGCGGCCACCCTGCCCTGCGTAGGACACGAGGAAAGGAGGGGAGGCTGGCATGGCGGACCGGAGGTGGTCGGCGAGGCCGTTGGCGATGGTTTCGCCGAGGCCGCCGTTCACGGAGGCGGTGAGGGGGACGAGGGCAAAGCCGGCGTCGCCGCGCTTTTCGGGTGTGGCGGCGTTGTCGCCATAGACCCAGGTGCGGACGCCGCGCTGGAAGCGGTAGTTTCCGTGGCCGGTGTCCTGGGGGGTGACGATGGGGAGGGACTCGGAGCCGTCGCAGAGGGACTGGCCCATGAGCCAGAGGCCGTGGAGGGTTTGGTCGGCGGCACCGCAAGGAGCGAGGAGGAGGGCGGTGAGGGCCAGGGGGCGGAGGAACATGCGGGGAGAGAACGGGGCGGAGGGTGAAAATTTATACCTTTACTCCCTCGGGTTTTTTTGAGGGGTTGGAATTTATGCAAGCAATCGCTTGCATTCTTGATGCAAGTGGATACTTACATTGCATGTTCACTCTCCTGCCCCCCCTTCCTGAGACTGCGCCGGCGCGCGAGCGGCTGCTGGCGGCGGCTTTGGCGGTGTTCTCCCAGAACGGACTGCAAGGTGCGACGACGAAGGCGATTGCGGCGCAGGCGGGGGTGAATGAGGTGACGCTGTTCCGGCTGTTTGGCACGAAGGAGAAGCTGCTGGGCGAGCTGCTTTCCAGCATGGTGGCGGCAGTGCTGAACCAGAACCGGCCGGAAAATGATGACGAGGCATGGAGGACTGGTGATCTGCGCAGCAATCTGCACCGCTTTGCCGAGAACCACTATGAGCTGCTGGCGGGCAGCGAGTCCTTCATCCGCGCGATGATTGGGGAGGCGAGGCGCCACCCGGAACATGCGCGCAAGATTTTGCATGACGCAGGCCGGCCGCTGCGGGAGCGGTTTGCGGCGCAGCTGACGGCGGCGCGGGAGGCGGGCAAGATCCGCCCAGGGCCGGACCTGATGCTGGCCGGCAATGCCTTCATGGACACGATTTTCAGCGCGATGCTGCGCCACACGGCGGGCTTTAGCGATGATGACTCGCCGAAGCAGTTCATCGCCAACTTCACCGAGATTTTTGCCGCTGGTCTGACCGCTTAACCCCCGATTTTTTTTGTGATGAAACCCCGATTTTTTTTGCCTTTGGCGCTGTCCTTGTTTCTGGCCGCGTGCTCGCGTGAGAATGCGCCAGCCAAGGCAGCGACGCCGACTGTCACCGCGCCACCGGTCCCCATCAGCACCGCCGAGGTGAAGGAGGCGCTGATGCCGCGTTTTCTGAACTTCACGGGCGAGCTGAAAGGGTCGCGGCAGGCGATGCTGGCGCCGGATGTGGCGGGCAAGGTGGTGAGCGCACCAATCGAGCGCGGCTCGATCGTGAAGGATGGCGACGTCATTCTGCAACTGGATGACCGCGCACCCAAGCTAGCCCTGGAGGAGGCTGAGGCGAGCCTGCAGGATGCGAGGCTGAAGGTGGAGTGGGCGCGGACGGAGCAGGAGCGCAACAAGGTGCTGCTGAAGCCAGGCGCGATCTCCGCCCAGGAGTTTGAGCGGCTGAAACTGAACCAGTCCACCGCAGACGCGACGCTGAAAGCCAGCACTGCGCGGCTGGACTCGGCCAAGAAGGCGCTGGCGGACACTGTGCTGCGCGCGCCGTTTGGCGGCATGATTGTGGAGCGGCTCACGGAGGAAGGCGAGTACGTGAGCAGCAGCAGCGGCGTGGCCGTGCTGGTGGCCACGGAGAAGCTGCGCCTCATCATCCAGGTGCCGGAAACGCAGGTGGGACAGGTGCGCGCCGGGCAGCAGGCGAGCTTCAGCGTGCCAGCCTTCCCGGGTGAAACCTTCACGGGCACGGTGAAGCATGTGGGCGGGGCGCTGCGCGAGGCGACGCGCGACCTGGCGCTGGAAGCCGAGGTGGCCAATCCTGATGGGAGGCTGCGGCCGGGCATGTTTGCGGAGGGACGGCTGGAACTGGCGGAGCAAAAGGGACTGGCACTGCCGGCCCCTGCCCTGCGGCTGGATGGAGATGGCAAAACGCACCGCGTGTTTGTCGTCCATGAGGGATCGGTGGAGGAACGCATCGTGGAAGTGGGCGAGAAGAAGAACGACCTGGTGGAGATCCGCGAAGGCGTGAAGGCCGGGGATGTCGTGGTGCTTTCCCCTGGGGCGGAAACGACGGACGGGATGCGGGTGACGCTGGCGGCGGCCCAACCTTGAGGAATCAACCTTTACCTTTCTGACCTATGCAATGGCTTGCTGCAATCTCTGTGAAACGGCCCGTGTTTGCAACGGTGCTGGTGATGGTGTTCGTGGTGGTGGGTGTGCTGGGCTACTCGCGGCTGCCAGTGGACCTGTTCCCGAAGGTGGACATGCCGACGGTTGTGGTGACGACAGCGATGCCGGGCGCGTCGCCTGAAGAGGTGGAGACGGAGGTGACGAACCGCATTGAGGAGGCGGTGAACACGGTGAGCGGGATTGACGAGCTGCATTCCACCTCGACGGAAGGTGTCTCGAGCGTGGCGATTGTGTTCCTGCTGGAGAAGAACGGCGCGGAGGCTGCGCAGGAAGTGCGCGACCGCGTGAACCGCATCCTGAATGATCTGCCGGACGCTGCGGACACGCCACGGGTGGAGCGCATCGACGCGGATGCCGCGCCGATCCTGAACATCGCGCTGATGGGGGACAAGCCGGTGCGGGAGATCACGGAATACGCGGACAAGGTGCTGCGCCGCAGTTTTGAAAGCGCGCCGGGCGTGGGCCAGGTTTCACTGCTGGGCGGGCAGAAGCGGCAGATCAACATCTCCCTGGACGCGGTGCGGCTGCGGGCGTTCAACCTGACGGCGGCGGATGTGGAGCGGGCGCTGCAACGGGAGAATGTGCAGATGCCCGCCGGTGATGTGGAGGGCCGGGCGAGGGAGTCCGGCCTGCGGGTGATCGGCCGCTTTCAGTCGGTGGAGGGCCTGTCCCAGCTTGTGGTGCGGGAGGACCGAGGCGGGCTGGTGCGGCTGAGCGATGTGGCAAAGGTGGAAGACAGCGCGGAGGACGCGCAGACCAGCGCGCGGCGCAACGGTGTGCCCGCCGTTGTGCTGTCCATCCGCAAACAGTCGGGCGAGAACACAATCGCCGTGGTGGACGCGGTGAAGGAGCGGCTGGCAGAGCTGAACACACGCCTGCCTGCGGGCTACCGGACGGAGATTGTGCGCGACAACTCGCTGGTGATCCGCACGAGTGTGCATGCGGTGAAGGAACACTTGGTGCTGGGCTCCATCCTGGCGGCGGTTGTGGTGCTGTTCTTCCTGGGCAACGGGCGCGCGACGATCATCTCCGCGCTGGCGATTCCGACGTCGATCATTGCCAGCTTCGGCCTGATGTGGATGGCGGATGTGACGCTGAACATGATCAGCCTTGTGGCGCTGGCGCTGGCGGTGGGCATCGTGATCGACGACGCGATCATCGTGGTGGAGAACATTTTCCGGCATCTGGAGGAGAAGAAGAAAGCGGCGCATGAGGCGGCGATCGACGGCACGCGGGAGATCGGCCTGGCGGTGATGGCGACGACGCTGTCGCTGCTGGCGGTGTTCATCCCGATCGCCTTTCTAAGCGGGATGGTGGGGCGCTTCATGAGCAGCTTCGGTCTGACGATGTCGTTCGCGATCGCGGTGTCGCTGCTGGTGAGCTTCACGCTGGCGCCGATGCTCTCCGCCCGGATGCTGAAGATCAAGAAGCCGAACTGGCTCGAGCGTGGGATGGAGAAGCTGGTGAACATCTTTTATCATCCGCTGGAGTTTTTGTACATGCGGCTGCTGGGGGTGTCCATGCGGCACCGCTGGGCGGTTGTGGTGGCCTGCGTGGCCGTGCTGGGCTGCACGGGGTTCCTGATGCAGCGGGTGCAGAAGTCCCTGCTGCCAGCGACGGAGGAGGCGCAGTTCCAGGTGTCCCTGCGAGCGCCGGAGGGCAGCAGCCTGGCGGTGACGGAGCTGCTGGCGGAACGTGTGGCGCGGGACATCCGCGAAACCGTGCCCGGGGTGGAGTACACGCTGGCGACAGTGGGCGACAATGACATGCGCACGACGAATCTGGCGAGCATTTACGTGCGCCTTGTGGACCCGACACAACGCCCGGAGAACCAGGAGGCGCTGATGGACCTGGTGCGGACGCAGATCGTGCCGAAGTACCCCGCCGATTACCGCATGACCGTGATGCTGGTGCCCGCCTTCAGCACGGGACAGTCCAGCGCGAACATCCAATACATCATCGCGGGACCTGATCTGAAGCGGATCACCGCCGCCGCCGAGGCCGCGCTGGTGGAGGTGCGGCAGATTCCAGGCATCCGTGATGTGGACAGCACCTATGTGAGCGGGAAGCCGGAGCTGACGGCGATTGTGGACCGGAGCAAGGCGGCGAAAATGGGGGTCAACATTGCCGACCTTTCCTCCACGGTGCGTCTGCTGGTGGGCGGGGATGATGTGTCCACCTTCAGCGAGAACGGGGAGCAGTATGACATCCACCTGCGGGCCGACCTGAAGCACCGTGACCGCGAGGATGTGCTGGGGCTGCTGACGGTGCCTTCGGCAAAGAACGGCCCGGTGCCGCTGGCGAGCCTGGTGCATCTGGAGCACCGAGGCGGGCCGTCTGAGATCAAGCGCAGCAACCGCCTGCGGCAGGTGACGATCACGGCGAACAACGCGCCGGGCCACGGGGAGAGCGACATCTTTGCCGCGATCGACGCTGTGGTGAAGAAGCAGAACCTGCCGTCCGACTACAAGACCGGGGCGGTGGGCCGGTCGAAGGAGATGGCGCGCACGGCGAACGCGTTCATCACGGCGATGCTGATGTCCGCCATCTTCATGTATCTGGTGCTGGCGGCGCAGTTTGAGTCCTGGCTGCACCCGTTCACGATCCTGCTGGCGCTGCCGCTGACGCTGCCGTTTGCGCTGCTGTCGCTGATTCTGTTTGGCGAGTCGCTGAACATTTTCTCGATGCTGGGCGTGCTGGTGCTGTTTGGGATGGTGAAGAAGAACGGGATTCTGCAAATCGACCACATCCGGCAACTGCGGGAGCATGGGATGCCACGGCTGGAGGCGATCCTGCAAGCGAACCATGACCGTCTGAGGCCGATTCTGATGACGACGGTGGCGTTTGTGGCGGGGATGGTGCCGATGGTGTTTGCCAAGGGCATCGGCGCGTCGATGAACACGACGATTTCCGGGGTCATCATCGGGGGGCAATCACTGTCCCTGCTGCTGACGCTGCTGGCGACGCCGGTGTTTTACTCGCTGTTTGATGATGTGGTGGAGTGGCGGATGCGGCGGAGGGAGAAGGCGCTGAAGCGTGAGGAGGCGCGGGATAGTGAGCCAAATCTTCATACGATGAGAGTAAACCGATTGACTTGAGCCGTGACATCCTCTGTCCGGTTGATCAGGAATTGGCCTGTTTCTGTGATGTTGAGCTTCAATGAATAGCTGACGGCTCCAGAAACGACACCCCGCAGAATCATCTGCTGGATATTGGAAGAAGGCAGAATGACATAGTCACAGATGTGACGATCCGCCAGGGTACGCCGAGCCACAAGAATGTAGAACGTCCCTCCGTTTAGATGCGCGTCGAACGCCGACTTTTTGATAGTGTAACCAAAGCCTCCTCCAGAGTCTCGGGCCGTCTTCACCTGGAGATAAAAAAAGCGGTGTCCTTTTGAGGCGATGATGTCAACGCCCTGGTCAACTGTCATGATGGAAGCGTTGAAGCCACGGAAGAGAAGCTCACTGAAGATCGCATATTCTCCCGCCTTGCCAAGGAAGAGGTTGTTCGCCTCTGGCATGTCATCAGGTTTCAGGCGGGCCTTCTGAGGCTTGACCACTTTTGCAAACAGCGTGTAGCAACCTTTCTTTCTTCCACCAACGCGAGCCTTTTTGAAGATGGGCTCCCTGGTTTTGACGTTTTGAGCCAGCGCCGAAGCGAGTTTTTTCTGGAATGCTTCCAGATCTCCCTCTTGCACCAGCCCAGCCTGAACCGCTTTCAAAGAGATGTCATTGATATGCAGTCCTTTGTTTTCTTGTTCTAGGATTTGTTTGGCAATCTCAGCGGGAGTCATCTTAACACCTTAACACAGGCGTCAACCCTAGCAAAACAGAAGACACCCGCGTGGGCCGAAGCTTTCCCGTTGTTTGATGATGTGGTGGAGTGGCGGATGCGACGGAGGGAGCGTGCTTTTTGCACAGGGTCAGCCAAAGATGAGGCACCTGGAGAATGAGTGCCGGCGCAGAATGATGCGGCGTACCCGCCCACGACCTTCGATCCTGCCAGGACCTGCATGGAAAAAGGTTGACATCTCAACACGCAACGTCTTAATGCCTACGTTAAGATACGAAGTATTTCTTGGTTTTTAAATTTAACACCTAAGCATTATGAATATCAAAACACATTTTGCAGGCTTGTGCTGCTCCATGCAGCTGCTGGCCACGGCAAGCGGACAGGAGGCAGCCGCTGTCTTTAACACGAAAGACCAGCTTGATGCTTTTAAGCGAAGCCCTATCGAAGCCGCGCGCGCGCCGCTGGGGGATCTGCAAAAGCTGCTGCTGACGCCGAAGGTCACCCAAGTGCCGGGGCAAGAGCCTGTGACCATCAAGGAGGGTGTGCTGGAGGTGGTGTATGAAAAAACAAAGGTCGTGGTGCCTGATCTGGCGCAGAAGGGAGAGACAAAAACCTATGACCTGCAGATGCGGATGTACAGGCATCTGGTGAAACGCGGGGATGAACTGGTGCCTGTGGCCCGGATGCCGGGACCGCTGATCGAGGTGAATCCAGGCGACGTGTTTTCCATCAAGTACCAGAACAAGCTAACGGAGGAAACACCACCCCGCCCCCTCCGGCCGGATGTTCACAACGAGCCGGGCCGCTTCAACACCGTCAATTTCCACTTTCATGGCGGGCATGTCTCCCCCAGCGGCAACAGCGACAACATCTTTCTCGCGATTGGGCCGCAGGAGGAAAAAGTGCTCTGCTTTGATCTGCCGGACGATCATCACGCAGGCACGATGTGGTACCACACCCACGTTCATGGCAGCACGGCGTACCACCTGTACAGCGGGATGCTGGGAGCGCTGCTGATCAAGGGGCCGGGGCTGGACACGGCCCCGGAACTGAAGGACGTGAAGGAGAAGGTTTTGATTTTTCAACAGCTCCGTTTCAGGCCGGAGAGGGAGGCTGACGGCGCCCTGGTGGGGAGGCTGACGGAACAGGATGCCTACAGTCCCGCAGTGAATGTGGACCCCGCGAATGAGCTGGGACCTCAAGAATGGCACCTGATCAACGGGCAGTATGGGCCAACCATCACCATGCAGCCCGGGGAGATTCAGCGCTGGCGCTGCGTACACGGTGGAATTTCCTCATCGATCAACCCGCAGCTGATCAAGAAGGATGCCGACCCCAATGAGGCGGCCAACAAGATACTTCTGCATGAGATCGCGCGGGACGGCATTCCGCTGAAAAAAATGCGCACCTACACCACCGAGCAGGACCCTGCCGGGGCACTGGATGATGAGCGGAACAGGCTGATCCTGCACCCAGGCTACCGGTCTGATGTGCTGGTGGAGGCCCCCAAACAACCCGGAACGTACTATCTCATATCAGGTCCTTTGGAAGGAAACATCAACTTCACAGGCGCGTTCGTTCCCGAGCGCTACCTGGCCGTGGTGGAGGTGGCGGGGGATGCGGTGAGCATGACGCTGCCCGGGCCTGACTTCCCGGCGCAATACCTGGCCCTGAAGGACTTCCCTGACGAAGACGCGCCCGCGCCCGATCAAGTGGCCGAGAGGGACATGCTGAAGAGGAGAGTGCAAAACATCAACTTTGGCTTTGGAGGCGGGCACTTTGGGATCAATGGCAGTGAGTTTGATGATGAGACGGACATTCCGATCCAGGTAAAGCTGGGCACTGCGGAAAAGTGGTTTGTAAGCAATGTCAGCAACGGCCCGGCGCACCCCTTCCACATCCATGTGAATCCGTTTTTGGTGGTGAAACGCGATGCGCAGACGAAGAAAGTGGTGTCGTCCTACTGGAAGGACACGCTGGCGGTGCATCCCGGGCAGACGTATGAAATCTGGCACCGGTTTGAGAACTTCACCGGTGACTTTGTGATCCACTGCCACAACCTGCAGCATGAGGACCGGGGGATGATGAAGCGTGTGTCGGTGCTGCCGAATGCGAATGTTCCGGAGCGGAAATCCCGCTGCCCTGAAGCGGATGGGGGCGCTGCTGGCAAGCCTGCGGCCACCCCGCACAGGCGGGAGGGGGCGATGGTGCAGCCTCCGAAGTCCTTTCAACCTGTCGAAGTGAAGACGCCTGATGGGAAAAAACATGTGGTGTCCGAGAAGCAGGTCCTCGCAGGCAGGAGCGAGCTGCGGCTGTTTGTGCAAGGAAGCTCATGTGGACATTGTGTGCAGCAGCTGAAGGTGGCGGCGAGTCTGGCGAGGAAGGCGAAGGACAAAAGCCTCTGCGTGCTGGTCTTCTCCCCTGAAAGCCCGGATGCCCTTAAACAGGCGCTGCAGAACGGCTCCCTGCGAGAGTTCAACTCCCCTGAATTCGTCTTTCTGAGCGACACTGAGGAGAAGGCTTTCCGGGCCTATGGATGCAATGATGAGTATTCCCATGGGGTGTTTGCCACCAATGCGAAGGGTGACTTTGTCTATGGGAAGCTGTCTGGCGAGCCCTACCTGGAACTCGAGACGGTCTTTGAAAAGCTGTAGGGGCCTGCCGGCCTTGCATCATCCAGTTTCAGCGGAACTTCTGAAATCCGCCGCCCTGCATGGGCGGCCAAAGCTGATGGCCATAGACGAACATATTCCCGAGTTTGGCGGCCGGGGCGTGCAGGGCCGATGCCTGCTGCCCGGCAGCGCGGGCGCGGGCGACCTGCGCAAGGGGCTGCTGGGCAGCCCCCGGACGCTCTCTGTGATTGGGGAAGATGGCCGGCGCCTTGTCACAGATCCTGCGGTGCTGCCTTGGCGGCCGATTTGCCGACTGACCCTGTATCATGCCTCCACAGAATACACAGGCACGGGCTGGCTGGCCGGCCCCCGCACTGTGATCACCGCAGCCCACAACATCTTTAATCTGCAACTGAAGGAACTGGTGGAGGGGATTCTGGTGACGCCGTGCGCGCATGGCGAGAACAACCCGTATGGGAGAGTTTACGCGACACGCTTTCACTTCATGGAGCAATGGCAACTGGGCGCCCATCGGGAACACGACATTGGCTGCATTCACCTGGACAAGCCGTTCACAGCAGACCCCGGATGGCTGGGACTGGCGAGCCCGCCGGATGATGCCCTGCATGATGCCCAAGTGACGATTGCCGGCTACCCGGCGGATTTGAGCGGCCAAGCGATGTATGAGCACCGTGACAGCATTCTCCAACTGGACGAGAATTTCCTATACTACGCAACTGACACGGAAGCCGGGCAGAGCGGGAGCCCCGTCTTGCACGCCGATGATTCAGGCAACTGGTGGGGGGTCGGAGTCCATGCTTTTTCAAAACATGACATCGCCGACCAGCAGGGGCTGGAGGCCAATGGGGCGCCGAGAATCACGGAAGCAGTGATCGAGCAAATTCGTGCGTGGCAACGGATCAGTGAGCAGGTGCCGATGGTCCTGGCGTGAGCTGTGTGCGCAAGCGCAGCTGGTGAGGAGGCTGCTGCGCTGCGCGAATGCGGTTGGATTTTTTCCGGCCTATTTTATTTGAGAAGGCCTGGAGTGGAACGCGAGCGCGATGGCCCGGAATGGCTGCCACGGAGAGTGAATGCCCCGCTTTTTTCGAGAGCCGGTTTGTAGATGTCACTTCCGCCAGAGCCACTGCATGGCCTGGGGAAAGATGCTGGCGCCGTGTTTGCTGTCATGCGCGCCGTCGCCAAAGGTGAAGGTGTGGTCGTAGCGGGCGTAGGTGAGGGCCTTGTCCATCTGCTGGTTGGCGAGGGGCCAGTTGCCAAACTGGTTGTCAATGTCGCCACTGCCATCCTGGAGGTAGATGCGGAGGGGCTTGCGCTCGGTGATGCGGATGAGGGAGGGATAGGTGTGGCCGCCGGCGAGATCGACGTAGCTGCCGATGGTGGAGAAGACTTTCCGGAACTTGTCAGGACGCTCCCAGGCGACGGTGAAGGCGCAGATGGCGCCGCTGCTGGCACCGCCGATGGCCCAGCCTTCGGGATTGTCCGTGAGGGTGTAGTCTTTCCGCACCTGGGGGATGATCTCCTCCAGGAGGAAGGTGGCGTAGGTGCCGCCGAGGGTGTTGTATTCCTTGCCGCGGTTGTTGTTCTTCCAGGGGCTGGGGGGCTTGGTTTCGCCGATGTGCCCAGGGTTGATGAAGATGGCGATGGTGGGGGGCATGTGGCCGCTGGCGATGAGGTTATCAAACACGATGGGGACGCGCCAGGCGCCCTTTGTGCCGACGTAGTCATGCCCGTCCTGGAAGACCATGAGGCTGGCGGGGTGCGACGGCTGGTACTGGGCGGGGACGTAGAGCCACCAGTCGCGCCTGGTGCCGGGGTAGATCTTTGACTCATGCACGGGCATCTGTGTGACCTTGCCTTTGGGGACGCGGGGATCTTCCTGTGAGAGGGGGCCGAGGGGGTAGTCGGCGGCGGTGGACGCGGACGTGGAAAGGATGAGAAGGCTTAGGAGCGTGGAGAGGTGACGCATGGCTGTGAGGCGATGATGGGAATGCGGCGGGCTGACGTCAAGACAGGAGGCGGCATTCCTGGGGGGCCGCCCGATGCGGCAGACACTGGCGTGGTGTGTGTGTGTGGGCGGCTGGCTGAAAGCACGTAGGCCGCGCCCGCGTAAGGAGAGGATGCGTGGAACCGTTTTCCTTCTTGTTGTCACGGTGGTGTTTTCCTGTCTGTGCCTGGAGGCGGCCGAGCCGGCGTCGCTCCACATTGAGGGCTATGCGGCCCGGCGCAGTGTGGCGCAGGGGGAGGAGGTGGCGCTGCATGTGAGCACGACGGCGGCGAAGTATGACATCGAGGTGGCGCGGCTGGGGGCGGAGCGTGTGGTGGTGTGGAAGAAGGCGGGCGTGCCGGGGCAGAGCCATCCCGTGCCGGAGGATGCGGCGGCGATGGGGTGCCGGTGGCCGGAATCCATCCGCGTGCCGGTGGGGGCGGAGTGGAAGAGCGGCTACTATGAGGTGGCGCTGCGGGTGGCGGACAATGGCGGCAAGTGGACGCAGCGAGGGAGGCGCACGGCGGAGGGGACGGCGTGGTTCATTGTGCGGCAGGCGAAGCCGGGGAGCACCACGAAGATGCTGCTGCAACTGTGCACGAACACCTACAACGCGTACAACAACTGGGGCGGCTTCTCTGTGTATGCGTACAACAGCCTGTCCAACAATGCGGGGCATCGGGTGAGCTTTGAGAGGCCCTGCCCTGCGCAGTTTGGGCGGTGGGAGCTGCCGTTTGTGGCGTGGGCGGAGAAGAATGGTTACGCGCTGGAGTTTGCGGCGAATGAGGATCTGGAGTTTCGGCCCGAGCTGCTGAACGCCTACAAGCTGGTGCTGAGCGTGGGGCATGATGAGTACTGGTCCACGCCGATGCGTGACAACCTGGAGGCGTGGATTGGCAAGGGGGGGAATGTGGCGTTCTTCAGCGGGAACACGTGCTGCTGGCAGGTGCGGACGGAGGAGGGCGGGCGGGCCTTCACGTGCTGGAAGCAGAACTATCACCTGGACCCGGTGTTTGCGACGCGCGACTTTAAGACGCTGACGACGCTGTGGAGCCATCATCTGCTGCAACGGCCGGAGAACTCACTTACGGGTGTGGGCTTTCTGTGGGGCGGGTATCGCAAGAGCCATGGTCAGTTCATGACGGAGCCTGCGGAGTATGAGGCGCACCGGCCTGAGCACTGGGTTTTCAAGGACACGGGGCTGAAGCGCGGGGAGAAGTTTGGCGGGAAGGACACGATCGTGGGCTATGAGTGCGACGGGTGCGAGCTGGTGTGGAGGGATGGTCTCCCCTTCCCCACGGCGAAGGATGGGACGCCGGGGAACTTTGAGGTGCTGGCGACGTGCCCTGTGCGCTGGCATCCGGATGATGCGGAGTGGTATGAGAAGTGGGAGATCGGCCGCACGGGGGCGGCGTGCGTGGGGATCTACACGCGTGGGGGGACTGTCTTTACCTCAGGGACCACGGACTGGGCGCATGGGCTGCAGGGCGGGGACAAGGTGGTGGAGCAGATGACGCGGAATTTGCTGGAGAGGCTGGGGAGGTGAGCTGAAAGCTTCCGCCAGCTTTTGCCGGGCGCCTATTGCTCCATCTCGGCGAGCTTGGCGGCTTCGCGTTTGAGGATGCGGCCGACGCGGTGCTTGGCGAGGTAAACCTGGGCGGCGTTGACGCCGAGCTCCTTTTTGACGCGCTCGGGGCTCCAGCCTTTGATGACGTAGCAGGAGAAGATCTGGAACTGGCGGGGGGAGACGAGGGCGCGGACGCGGCGGAGGGCGATGTCCATGACCTTGTCCTGCCATTCTTTTTCCCAGAGCTTTTCGAGGGCGACGCCGTTTGGGTCGGCGCAGCGGTCGATGGGGGCGGTGCGGCGTTCTTCGGCTTCCTCTCCGGCGTAGAGGTTGGCCTCGCGGCTCTGCTGTTTTTTGCGACGGCGGAACTGGTCGAGAATGCGCCAGCGTGCCTGGTTGAGGAGGAAGCTCTTGAAGGAGCCGAGGCTGGTGTCGAACTTCTTTTTTTGGAGGTTCTTGGCGACGCCGATGAAGGTCTCCTGCACGACGTCGCTGGCCTCGTCGTCGCTGAGGCCGGTCTTGCGGGCGACGTGGAAGACGAAGCCGGAGTAGGTGCGGTAGAATTCGTCCCAACTGGCCCAGTCGTCCCAGTTGTCGAGCTTCTCGATGAGGGTCTTGCGGGTCGGAGGGGACCCGGAGGTCTCTTTGAGGAGCTCTTCTGTTTCAGCGACTTGAGGCAGGTCGGACATGAGGAATCAATGGGACGGGGGGAGACAGTAATGGCCAGTCTGCCACTGGCAACGAGCTTTTGTCCATTCTGACGATAGACAAAGCCGGACGGTGTCGTATCCCAACCACCCCCAAAAAACCAACCCCGGCACAACCACCCCAACGCCGGTCTGTCTTCGCATGCTGAAACCACGCTTTTCATTCCTCCAACCTGCCCCAGCCGCCCTAGCCGCACTGGTGGTGGTGGGAATGAGCGCGTGCTCGTCCGGTTTTTACAAGAAGTCGGCAGACAGGGAGGTTTTCGGGCTGCTGAGGAAGAAGTCCAGCAAGGTGCCGAATTCCGGCGACCACCTGCTGGACATCACGCCGCCGCCGCCGGTGCGGATGGAGGAGCTGCGCAAGAGCCAGGGCAAGGCGGACTTTCTGGGCGACCGCGCAGCAGTCGAACAGGATGCGAAGGTGGTGAGCCTGGCGGAGGCGCTGAACTTTGCGGTGCACCGGAACCGCAACTACCTGCTGCAAAAGGAGGTGGTGTTCCTGTCGGCGCTGGACCTGACGCTGACGCGCCAGCAGTACACGCCGATCTTTTCCGGCGGCAGCTCCACGGCGATGGAGCGGACCTATGTGCGCAACGGGGTGAACAACCTGGTGCGGACGTCGACCCTGGTGACTGGAGCGGATGTGGGGGCGTCGATGCTGACGCGGACGGGGACGCGGCTGGCGACGAACCTGACGACCGATTTTGTGCGGTTTTTCACAGGCGGGCGGGACTCGGCCAACAGCCAGCTCGGATTCACGCTGGTGCAGCCGTTTCTGCGGGGCTCGGGCTATCTGGCCGCGTCGGAAATCCTGACGCAGGGTGAGCGCAATGTGCTTTACGCGATCCGGCAGTTCACGCAGTATCGGAAGACCTTCGCGGTGGATGTGGCGACGCAGTATTTCCGCGCGATCCAGGCACGTGAGTCCGCACGCAACGCGCATCTGGCCTACATTGCCTTCAACCGTGTGGTGGAGCGTGAGACGGCGATGGCGGACGCCAACCTGCGGAGCAAGTCCTCCCTGGGCCGTCTCTTGCAGTCGCAGATCACCTTCCAACGGAGCTGGATCAATGCGCTGCGCAGCTATGAGCTGGCGCTGGATGACCTGAAGATCCAACTGGGGCTGCCGGTGACGGAGCGGATCGTGCTGGACTACAAGGACATGAACGAGATCGAGATCCTGCACCCGAAAGGCACGCTGGACGAGGCGCTGGACACGGCGCTGGCGGGGCGGCTGGACCTGTGGAACACGCGGGACCGGATGGAAGATGCGAGCCGGCGCGTTCTCATCGCCAAACAGGAGCTGCTGCCGACGGTGAACGCGCTGGTGAACTACAGAATCCTGGACGACCCGGACCGGAACGACTTCACCCTCAGCACGCGCAACCGGGGCACAAGCCTGGGGCTGAACACCGACTTCAACCTTAACATCAAGCCGGAGCGCAACAGCCTGCGCGCCGCGATGGTGGCGGAGCAGCGCACCCGCCGTGAGATGGATCTGGCAGAGGAGAACCTGCGCCGCGACGTGCGCGCCTCCTGGCGCGACCTGGAAGTGGCGCGCAAGCAGTATGAGCTGGCAGTGCGCGGGCTGGAGATCAGCACGGCGCGGCTGGAGGTGGAAGAAGCTTTCAATGCGGAAGGCCAGGGCACAGCGATCGACCTTGTGGACGCCCAGCGCGACATGAACACCACGCGGGACCTGATGGTGTCCACGCGGATCAATCACAACCTCGCACGCCTGCAACTCTGGCGCGACATGGGCGTTCTCTTTATTGAGAAAGACGGCTCATGGGTTGACGTACTAAAACAGGAAAAAAACCAAAGCTCTCCATGAAAAAGCGGAAACCCTCCAAGGTGATCATCATCGCCACCGCCGCAGGAGTCCTGACCCTGGCAGGCTGGTGGCTCATGTCTGGTGGCGGACCGACGGCGGAGCAGACGCCCACGCGGATTGTGCAGCGCGGACCGCTCGAGATCAATGTGCTCAACGGCGGGGAAATCCGCGCGCTGCAGAACACCGAGGTGAAGAGCGAGATCGAGATCCCGACCAAGATCCTGAGCATCATCCCGGAAGGCTACCTGATCACGGACGAGGATGTGAAAGAGGGCAAGGTGCTCATTGAACTGGACAGCACGGATCTCAAAACGAAGATTCAAAATCACGAAATTGAGTTTCAGACGACGGTTTCCGCCTACATCGACGCGGATGAGAACCGCGAGATTCAGAAGAGCGAGAACGAGAGCTTTGTGCGTGACATGAAGCAGACGGCGATCTTTGCGCTGATGGATTTTGAGAAGTACCTGGGACGTGATGTGACCGCCGCAGTGCTGACCGCGGCCAAGCTGCCGCCGACGGTGGATGCCTTTGAGAAACATGCGGACGTGCTGGAGACACAAGCGAACGCCCAGGTGGCCGCGAGCCAGAGACTGAGCGGGAAGAACGCCACTGCGGACGAGATGGACGACAAGAAGAAGCCTGTGCGCAAAGCCATCGAGGACCTTGGCTCCGGACTGGTGAACTTCACCCCCTTCCTGGAACAAAAGGGCGCGAATGATGATGGCGAGGCCCAGCAAAAGCTCCGCCAACTGGAGGATGAGCTTCTGCTGCGCAGGTCCGAGCTGGCCGTGGCCAAGCAGAAGGCTGAGGCCTCCCAGCGCCTGGCGGACCGCAAATTCATCGCCCAGACGCAGCTGGAGAATGACATGGTGAACCTGGAGAAGGTGGGGCTGGCCGGCAAGACCGCCGAGACGGAGCTGGCCCTGTTTAAAAAGTATGCCTTCAGCAAGCAGTGCTCCACCCTCCTGGCGGCCTACCGGGAGGCGCTGAACAAGCTGCAACGCACCATCCGCCTGAACCGCTCCCGCATGGCCCAGGCAGAGACGAAATTCATGACCGCCAAGCGCCGGTATGAGATGGAGCTGACCCAGCGGGAGGCCCTGGAGCACCAGCTCTCCGCCTGCGTGGTGAAGGCCCTGCAGCCCGGCCTTGTGGCCTATGGGAATCTCAATGCCAGCTCCAGCTACAACTACAGCAACAGCATCGAGGAGGGCGCCACCGTACGCCTGCGCCAGACCATGCTCACGATCCCGGACATGAGCCAGATGGGCGTGAAGCTCACCGTGCATGAGTCCCAGGTGAAGAAAGTGCGCATCGGCCAGCCGGTGAAGGTGCGGGTGGATGCTGAGCCGGGCAAGGTGCTGGACGGCCGCGTGGCCGAGCTGGCGATCCTGCCAGACTCCAGCAGCAGCCGCTTCACCCCGAACCTGAAAGTATACCCCTGCACGGTCCACATCAACGGCTACCACCCCTGGATGAAGCCCGGCATGAACGCGAAGGTGGAAATCATCATCGACCAGCTTGCCGATGTGCTGTACGTGCCGGTGCAGGCGGTGGAGGTGGAGAAGGACCATCATTTCTGCTACATCATGAACGCAGGCAGCCTGGAGCGGCGCGAGATCAGCACCGGCCTCTTCAATGATGAGTTCATCGAGGTGCGCGACGGCCTGGAAGGTGGCGAGGCTGTGGCCCTGGCGCTGCCAAAGAAGTCTGACGTGGACATGAACAGCACGGGAAGCAAGCCAGCCCCTGGTGGAGGGGAGCCTGAGGCCCCCGCCAAGCCGAAGGCAGAGAAGAAGGATAAAACGGTGGCCGTGGCCAAGCCCTGATCTGACGTGACGCCGATGCCCGCAGCCGATCCCATCATCAAGCTGGTGGACATCCGCAAGAGCTACCAGATGGGTGACATCACCCAGCATGTGCTCCAGGGTGTCTCGCTTTCCATTTACCCAGGAGAGTATGTGTGCATCATGGGGCCGTCCGGCTGTGGCAAATCCACGCTGCTGAACGTCCTCGGCTGCCTGGACCAGCCGACCAGCGGGGATTACTTCATCGGCGGTCAAAACGTGGCGCATCTGGAGGATGACGACCTTTCCAGCGCACGTAACCGGAACCTGGGCTTCATCTTCCAAAGCTACAATCTGATTCAACAGCTTAGTGTGATCGAGAACATCGCGGTGCCGATGTACTATGGTGGCGCGAGCGAGCATGACATGGTGGACAACGGCATCCGCCTGGCCAAGCAGGTGGGCCTGGAGCACCGCCTCTACCACAAGCCGAATGAGCTTTCCGGGGGGCAGCAGCAGCGTGTGGCGATCGCCCGCGCGCTGTCGAACAATCCGCTGGTGATCCTGGCGGATGAAGCCACGGGGAATCTCGACTCCAAATCAGGCAAGGAGATTCTGGACCTCTTTGACGAGCTGAACCAAGCGGGCAAGACGCTGGTGTTTGTGACCCACGACGAGCGAATGGTGGAGCGCTGCACACGCATCATCCGGCTGCGGGATGGCGTCATCGAGCATGACCAAGCCGGAGCGAAGGCGGAGCGGCTGCGGGGCAAGGTGATCGGGGAGCACTATCAGCTGGCGGCGTAGATCGCAGAGTTGGTAAACTTAGAGACGGAGTTGATGGTTGATGACCTGGATCTCCAGGGAAAGACTGATAATAACACAACCCACAGCGAGCATCGGGCCAATGCCCACCGAACAAAAAAATTGAAGCACTGAAACAAGGTTCCTCCTTCGTCGGGCTTCGCAGCTCGGCGCAGAGGCTCCATGGAACATGCATCCTTACCCTCCGAACGCGCCAATGCACGGCCCCACCAGCATCCAGCATTTGTCCCCAGCAACCGTTGTCCCCAGCAACCGTTCGGGAGCTTTTGGTTCAGGATTGTTGACTGCCCAGCTCCCCCTTCGGGCTCGCCGCACTCGTCTCAAACACCTCCGTCCCTCGGCGTTTGTCACCCAGGCTCCGGCATACGAACTGAGTTAGACGCGTGACCTGTCCAGCTATGTCGCGATTTGATGCCTCTAGGTCTTCACTTGCGCAACGAAGAAGACGCGGCGCGTGGCTATGCGTTGTGGCGTGCGTTTTGCATCTGCTGGCACCGCTTTGCCCTGCTGCGGCTCGTTTAACCTCGAACTCTGACCTGGCGGGCAACCGGGTGAGGACGACTTACATCACAGGGCGGATGGTGGAGACGGCGTATGACGGGCTGAACCGGCCGGAGGTCATCAGCGAGGGCGGGCGCACCACGCGCTATGGTTACGATCTGGCAGGCCGTGCGGTGGTGCTGGTGGCGGGCAACGGGCAGACCAGCAGCAACACGTATGACGCGCTGGGGCGGCTGCAGGACCGGACGCTGTTCAAGACGGCGGCGATGAGCGAGGCGGAGGTGCTGGCGGAGTTTAGCTGGGAGCACGACGCGCTGGGCAACGTGAAAAAGCAGTGGGAAACCTGGCCGGGGGCGATGGAGCGCCTGCCGGGCATCCGCACCACGACGATGTTCTATGACAACAACAACCGCCTGACCGGCGAGGTGGTGACGCAGCCGGAGGTCAGCGGTGCCACGCCAACGACCAGCACGGTGTATGCTTACGACGCGGCCAACAACCGTACGAGCAAGAACGTGAGCCGGACGATCGCGGGGGAGGAGCCCATCAGCGACGAGGACACGGGCCGCTGGAGTTACAGCTACAATGCGGACAACCAGCTCACCGGGTGGGAGAAGCGCAGCGCGGCGGGGCAGGCGGTGCAGAAGAGCGCCGTGATCAGTTACGATGCGGCAGGCAACCGCAGCAGCCAGACGGTGACAGAGAGCGAGGCACCCACGGTGGGCAGCCAGACGCATCCGGCAGCAGCGCAGGCCGGCACCACCAGCTACAGCTGGGACGCGCAGGACCGCCTGCTGGGTGTGGCGCTGCCGGACGGCAGCGAGCACAGCTACGAGTACGACTACCGCACGCGGCGCATCGGCACCTCCAGGAGCGGGGGCATCCTGCCCCCAGCCACCACCCATCACACCGCCATCGTGTTCAGCGGCGGGCTGAGCGTCGCCGAATGGGAAACCGAGAACGGCGCACCGGGAACCGGGAGCCCGCCCACCGTAGAATACACACGCGGCCCGGACATGGGCGGCGGCGTGGGCGGTCTGCTCTACAGCCTGCGTGCCGGAAGCAGCGGGGTGACGCCGAAGTACAACCTGAGCAACGGTCGTGGAGACATCGTGGCGCAGAGCAACCAGTCAGCGGCGCTGACGTGGACGGCGAGCTACGAGGCCTACGGCAAGCGGACGAAGGAAACCGGGACGAACCTGGACAAACAGCGCGGCAATAGCAAAGATGAAGATCCGACGGGGCTTCTTAATGAGGGGTTCCGCTACCGGGATCTGGAGACAGGTGTGTGGCTGTCACGCGACCCGGCGGGGTTTGTGGATGGCCCCAACCTCTATGCCTACTGCGTACAGAACCCCTGGACGAAGTTCGACCCGGACGGGTTGTATCAAACAACTCCCGCTGCGTTGCTGCACCTCAATGGGATCGATACGACAAGCCATGAATTTCAAAAAGGCTTCCAACAGGGGGCCAATAAAGCAGCTGTGGTGGGTGCCGCCATGACTGTGGGCGTTGCGGTAACTGTTTACACTGGTGGCGCTGCTGCTCCAATAATTGGCAAATTGGGTTTGGGGGCCACCGGAGCCTTTTTGACGACAGCGGGAGTGAGCGGCGCTGCGGGAGGCGCGGCTTCACAGATGACTTCCAATGCATTGACTGGGCAGCCTTTATTAAACAATGTACCAAAAGCAGCCGGAACGGGAGCTCTTTTCAACATGGGAGGAGCCGTTCTCGGACAAACTGCGCAAGCGTTCAGTCTTGGAATGCGTGAGGGCGCAGCATTGGCCACTGCAAAGGAACTAGCCAAAGGTGCCGCTACGTCTGGAGCCACAGGAGGGGCTGCGAATGCGATGGTGGCAGCCGACGGGCAAATCTTTACTGGTTTGAGCAAGAATGCGGGAGGTGGACCGGTGTCCGAGGCAGTTAAGAACTTGTATGGATCAGCTCGAACCACCTGCGCAGAAGCGAGAACGTTGACGGCCATGGAACAGGCGGGAGTGAATCCACAAGGCGCAGTGAGCGCCGCTGCTTCGGTTGGTGTCAAAGGGCTACCCGCAGGAACGCCGATGAGGGCGTGCGATCAAGCATGTGCTCCCGTGCTAAAAAACTCAGGCATCGGAGATGCTGTGGCAGGCACCTCTCCTACGCTTGCGCCCGTTAAGACTACAGTGCCGGTGAAGCCATCTGCTGAGGATGAAAAGAAGTGAGGGCAACCTTTTGAAAATGGACACCAAAGAACAAACCCCGTTTGGGAATGTCAGTGGAAAAGTCTTTGCTGAACTGTGTAAAGCAGGCTGGTCGCCAGGCCGCGATGAAGCAGGTGTGGCAGAAGTCTTCTCTAAATCCCTGGGTTCGCGGTGGGTTCCTGCTGCGGCCTTGTTTGTCCGGAACTTTGGTGGCCTATCGTTTTATGGAAGGCTTTGGGCATGGGAAAAGCCTATATGGGATCAAGAGGTAAATGCTGTTGAAAGGAAGATCACGGAAGTAACAGGCACGAAAGTGGTGCCTGTGGCTTCTTCAAGTTACTTGGGAGACGGATGTTTGATCTGGGTTGATGAAAGCGGACGGTACTATGCGGTGGACAGCGAGGGGATGATTTTTATTGCGGGCGACATGGCAACAGCGCTGGAGGTGTTGCTTGGTGAAGAACCGCGGCCAGAACCACCTCCAGAGTTGAAAGAAAAGCTCGCGGAGGCCTATGATTGGAATGGTGATGCACAGTGCGAATTAAACTGACCTTCCTCTTGGTCAGTCCCGTCCGGGCATGGTGGGTCTTTCAAGCCATCCCC
>CAZPSQ010000044.1:0-32261 GCA_964588755.1 uncultured Prosthecobacter sp.
TGGATGAAAAACGACTTCCCCATCACCGCCCAGGCCAGCGGCGGCCGCACGGACCGTGGCGACTACATCGACCAGAACTTCGACCACTACGACGTGGAGTACACCTTCAAGGACGGCGCCAAGCTCTTCCTGCAGGGCCGCAATGCGGTGGGCACGCACAACCAGTTCGCCACCTATGCGCATGGCAGCAAGGGCAGCGCCATTGTCTCCACCGCCGGCCACTTCCCGTCCAAGGCCATGACCTTCAAAGGGCAGAACATGGACCGCGCCAACATCATCTGGCGTGGCAAGCAGCCGGAGCCGAACCCGTATGACCTGGAGTGGCAGGACCTCATTGAGGCCATCACCAACGGCAAGCCGTACAATGAGGTGGAGCGCGGTGTGAAGGCCAGCCTCGTCACCGCCATGGGCCGCGCCGCAGCGCACACAGGCCAGGTCATCACCTATGACGACTATTTGAACAGTCCCTTCGAATTCGCCCCGGAGGTGGACAAGCTCACGCTCGACGGCCCGGCGCCGCTCAAGGCCGACGAGAAAGGCAAGTACCCCGTCCCCCAGCCCGGCATTCTGAAAGACCGTGAGTATGCCATGGAGCCGCAGGCCAATCCCTTCCCCTTCATCAAGACCGAGCCGGTGAAGGCCCCCGAGCCTCTCACCCCTCCAGGTGAAGGCGGCGAACGGCCGAAGAAGAAAAAGGCCAAGGCTGCCTAACCTCCCAAAAGGGACGGGACCCGGTGACTGCCGTGGTCCCGCCTCGCAGGGAATCGGGTGGTGTGCAACCTGCTTACGGTTTGAGTGGCGGCGTGCCGGGGAGGGAGTCTGCGCCCACCTTGGCCCGCGCCAGCTCCTTGCCATCGCCCTTCACGGAGAGCATGCTCCTGTCCAGGCTGACCTCCACCTTTTGGGTTTCAGGTGGCAGCGCGGCCAGCGGCTGTCCATCAAGGATGATCTGCGACTTTTCCACGACGAGGAGCTGTGGCCCCATTTTGACCTCGGCATTCGGGCCGACGACATGGATGGATGCGGAGGTGTCCGCTGCTGTCACACTGATTTCCCTCCCGCCAGCGATGGCGGAGACAAGGCCGGGCGTGGAGGGGCTTGCCACAGGGGTCTCGCCTGGAACGACCACGTCGGGACGAGTGGACACAGGTGCGTCGAGGGGGGCGGCGTGGAGGGGCACAGCGGCCGTCCCGACCGCCCAGGCTGCTGTCACCGCCATCAGCAGGCAGCCACAGCCCAGGACCGGGGTTTTCAATTTCAGCCAAAAGTTGGTTTTCATGCCGAGAATTCGCGCCTGAAAGCCTGCGCGGCCCTGTGGATGAGGCGGGAATCAGGGCGCGGCCTGCGCTGCAAGTCGTCTCAACGGATCAGACCCGGTTGTCAGATTGATGCAGCAGCGAGGCGGGGGAGACACGAAGTCTTTTTGGAGGAAACGGGGCACGCAACCTTGCCCGGGTCCCGGCGTTTCTAACCTCATGAAAACTTGTTCTTTCCTGCCGGTGGTGCGCGCCTGTTCTCCGCCCGCATGGGCTGTGGTGGCGGCGCTGTTGTCCATGCCGGGCGGCACCGCAACTGGCCAGGAGGCTGGCAACGCCAGCGCTGCGGAAGCACTGCAAATCTTCGACACCAATGACGACCGCCACATTGATGCCGACGAACTGGCTGCGATGCAGAGAGCCTTCGTGGCGCTGAAAAAGCTGGATGCCAACAGCGATGGCGAGATAGGGCAGGCCGAACTGGAACGCTTGAACACGGTGGCGGCCACCGCGTGGACCTCCGGCGCGGCCGGTGCCGCCGAGGGCAGAGGCCGTTCCTTGATGAGCCTGCAGGAGGTGGACAAAAATGGCAACCGCCAGGTGGACCCCGAGGAGGTGGCCGACCTGGAAAAGCTGCTGGGTCGTGGGAAAATGATGGACCGTCTGGACCTCAATGGAAACGGCAAACTGGAGCCGGAAGAGGTGAAGCTGATTAACGAGCGCCTGGGCCAGCGCGATGGCAGCCTGCTCGGCGCGTTCCGGTCCCGCTTCGGCGGCCGCTCGTCCGCCCCTGCCGAGAGCAAGGCCCCTGAGCCGGTGCCGGCCAACCCGCTCAACATCCCTCCGCCCATCGTGCCACCCAGGCCGGAGGACGAGAAGCCGGCGCCGGTCCCGCAGTCAAAGCCCAAGACCGAGCCTGACGATGCCGGCGCCAGCGCGCAACCACCCTGCGGCTTCGGGACGTGATGCACGCGGGGGGAGCTCCCGCCGGGCTGCCTCACAGGATCTCATGCAGGTTGGTGCGGATGGTTTCGCAAATGGTGTCGGTGGGCAGATCGTTGGGCTCCAGGCCGAAGGGGTCCTCGATCTCCTCCGCGATGACCTCAATGCTGGCAAAAGCGTAGAAGACAAACACCACCACAGGCACCGCCCAGTAGCTGTAGTCCAGCACAAAGCCGATGGGCATGGTGAAGACATAGATGAAGATGATCTTCTTCAGGAAGAGGCTGTAGGCATAGGGAATGGGCGTGCGCTTGATGCGCTCGCACGCGCCCAGGTTGTCAGCAAAGGACTGCAGCTCCCCGTTGAGCAGGATGAGCTGGTCGCCGGTGATGACGTTCCCGGTGTAGAGGCGGTTGATCTCGGTGAAAAGGGCTTTCAGGATCTGGTTGGGCACATGCGCGGCCCGGGCAAAATAGGCCCTGTCGTAGGGGCCTGCGGCGGTGAGGGTGTCCGTCTTCACACCGCTGCGCAGGTGCTCCTTGGCGGCAAAGACAAAATTAACGACCAGATCACGAAACAGCGCCCGGTCAGCGCTGGAGGCGGGGCCCTGCGGCAGGAAGGCCTGCAGCTTCAGCGCCAGATTGCGTGAATTGTTTACCAGGCTGCCCCACAGCCTGCGCCCCTCCCACCAGCGGTCGTAGGCGGTGTTTGTGCGGAAGATGAGCATCATGGACAGCACGAAGCCGATGAGCGTGTGCACCACCGTCGTGTTCCGAAAAGTCACATGGAGGAGATCATTTTCCAGGTAGGCGATGCCGCTGGTATAAAGCGCCACAGCGGTCATGCCGGGCAGCAGCACGCGAAAGGAGTCACTGCGATGAAATGCAAAGATGAGCTTCCACCAGTCCTTGGGATTGTAGGTGATCATGTGATTGAGCGGCGCTGTTTTCCGGGAGAAGCGGCGCGGTGTCAAGGTGCGGCACCGCACCCAGGCGCTGTTGTTGTGTTGCCAAATGCCTCTGCCCGCCCATCATCGCGCACGGTTCGTTCCCGGCATCAACAGTTCACACCCCCATCATTCCATGGAAGATCTTCTGTCAGGCATTCACCAGTTCCACACCCAGGTCTTCGCCCGGGAAAAAGATTTCTACTCCAAGCTCGTTGCCGGGCAGCACCCCAGCACGCTGTTCATCGGCTGCTCCGATTCGCGTGTGGACCCGTCCATCATCACCCAGTCAAATCTGGGGGAGCTGTTTGTGCTGCGCAACGCCGGAAACATCGTGCCCTGCCATGGCGCGTCCAGCGGGGGCGAGGCCGCCACCATCGAGTACGCCGTTTCCGTGCTGGGGGTGAAGGACATTGTCATCTGCGGCCACACCGGCTGTGGCGCGCTGAAGGCACTGGTGACCCCTGGTTCCACTGACAAGCTGCCGCTGGTGCGGAAATGGCTGGACCATGCCGAGTCCACCCGCCGCATCCTGGAGGAAAACTACTCCCATCTGGACGGTGCCAACCTTGTGAAGGCCGCCATCAAGGAGCATGTGCTGGTGCAGATCGAGAACCTGCAAACCCACCCCTCCGTGGCCGCCAGACTGCAGCGTGGGGAACTGACCCTGCACGCCTGGATTTACCGCATGGAGAAGGGGGACATCCTGGCTTACTCCACGGAGGACGGCCGTTTTTCCACCCTCTCCGGCCTCAACCCCAAAGACGCGAAAAAGCGCAAGGTCGCCAACGTGCGGAAGGGGAAGAAGTGAGATGATGCCCCACGGGGCCTTGCCCGCCTGTCATGGCTCTTCCGGCAGATAACCAATGACCTTGGGCTTTGCATCGCCGTGGAGCACCCTCATGGCCAGGCCCTTTTCGTCGCGCGTGCAGTAGAACAGGCGGTGTGAGTCCGCCAGTTCGGCAGCACAGAAGGCCTCGGCATCCTCCAGCCCGTCCTCGATGACCTCGGCCTTGGCCAGGGACAGCCGCATGGCCTGGAGCTGCGCCTCGAGGGTGGGCTGCTCCTCCGAGCCGGGGGAGTAGAGCGGCCGGGTCGGCAGGGGAATGCGCAGGATCGCGCCCATGTGGCGCCCGCGCATGCGGATGTACAGCGTGTCCTCCACGGGGGCGATCTGCCGCACCCACATGCTGCCGCTGTTGCTTTCATCCGTGTTCAGGATGCCCAGCGGGGCCAGACGCGCGCCCACCAGCACACCCAGGCGTTCCAGAGAGTCGTCCTCGTCGGGTGACACGCCGCCCTCCCACACATCGCCGCCAGCCACGAAGAAAAAGCGCCCCCCGCTGGAAAACACACCGCTCCTGGCGTCCTCCACCCGTCGGCAGAAGACAGGCATGAAGGCCTTGCCACCTGGTTTCCGGCCGAAGAGCACCTGCCTGCCGCTGGTGTCGTCCTTTTCGGAACCACTGACAAAGAGGGTGTCCTTCAGCGGGCTGTCTGCGCGGGTGTCCACAAAAAGGTCCGTGGCATCCACCACCGGCGCGGTGGCGCACACCCGCTTCACCGGCGGTGTGGCGTCCGCCTTCCACACCCACACAGCGTCCTTGGCCAGAAACAGCGCCTCACCCTCTCCGCCACGCGCCACACTGTCGATGAACTCACCTTTGAGCTCCTTCGGCAGCGGGGCCTTGGCGACCTTGCCGCTTTTGATGTCCACCTTGACCAGCCCCGGGCTGCGCATGGTGGCCATGGTGACGGTGGAGCCGTCCTCTGAGAAAAACGACTCGGCCGCCCGTGCCTGACCGGCGGAGGAAACGCATGCCAGGGAGACACCAGCCACAACTGCCCAACGACGCATGGAAGTCATGCCCGGCGTTGTAAGGCGGACCGGGGGTGAATGCAAACACGCAGACCTCCGGCATGCCCTCCCCACCCTTTCAGCACGGGGTCGTACAATCCACGGGTTGCGGGCACGGCAGCCATGGTCCAGTTGCCAAAAAGAGAGCCACGGGCCGCCGAAGCAGCCACGTGGCTCAGGTTTTGGGGGGGAGTCAGATTCTCAAAGCATCCGTCAGGCCGGGCGGGACTGGATGCTGGCCACCATCTTGCGGACGTGCGGCGCCTTGTAGGCGCGTGGCTTCAAGATGGCCAGGCTCTTCACAAAGCAGCCCCACTTCAGCACGCGGATGTTCACGTGGCGGGTGCCCCAGTTGTTCATCGAGCTGAAACTCGGCTTGTACAGGTCGATCGTCTTCGTGCCGACCAGGGCGGAGCCGTAGTCGTCCACGATGTAGAGCGCGGGGTCGCCCTGGATCTGGAACACCGTGCCGACCGGATAGATCGACCAGTCAGCGGCGGCGCTGCGCACCTGCCCGTGTTTCAGCGGGGTGCCCACGGCGGTGCGGGCTCCGTACTCGATGTGATCACTCTCGTTGTGGGTGTAGGCTGTCGTCCGGACGCCGATGATCACCTGTCCTGGTGTGCCAGGGGGCATTGTGGCTTTGGTTTGGGATGGTTGGTCCGCAAAGGTGGAGGTGGCGCACAAGGCCGTGAGGCACAGAAGGGTGGTTATTTTCAATAGTTGATGGGGTTGTTTAACACGCCTTGCCGGGATGGTTATGCCCGGCAAAGGGGCGCGCATGCTGTCGAGTTAGCACCCCCTGTCAACGCTGTGGATTGTAGCGCGGATCCACCAAAAAACCGACGCGGAGCGGCTTGGCGTCCAAATCTAGAGACATTATGTCACTTCAAACGAAGCACCGCCCCGTAGGCATCGGTTCCGCCGGGTAAGGTGACGATTTGTTCACCGAATGTCACAGGTGTGCCACAAGAACCTGAAAAAACTAGCCGGCCGGAGGGGTGCCAGGCCATGCAATAGGCATTGTCACCCTTGGGGCCACCGTTTGGGATCAGCCATTCCAAGCCACCTTTTTCGTCCAATGCCGCCGTGTAGATGTCCGTCGCCCCTTGCGAGGTCAGTGTCTGCCCGGCGAAGGTGGCCGTGGCGGAAAACTCCCCCGTCACGAAGCAGCGCCCGGTGTGGTCCGTGGCAACACCGAGGCAGTAGTCAACGGCCGGTCCCTGGATGACATGGCTCCAGACAAGTTTCCCCTCGGGGCTGAAATGGGCCAGCACCCCGTCGCTGTCCTTGTCGCCCGTGGTCTGCACGGGTCCGCCGTTCAGCACGCCCTTGAACATGCCTGCGCACCACGTGCGGCCTGCGGTGTCCACGGTGATCTCATGGAAGCCTGCGCTTGGCACGCCGGGCAGGGTGGCCGCCCAGACACCTTCACCCTCGGGCGAGAGCTTCAGCACGATCCCCGCCTGGGACTTGGATTCCAGGGTCACGGCGTCCAGATTTCCGGCCCCGCCACCACTGCCGCCGATGTAGATGGCGTCCTTGCCATCGACCCCCAGGCCATGCCCGCTGCCGGAGAACTTGCCGCCTGTGGTCCTGACCCACTTCAGCGTGCCCGCCGCATCATACTTGGCGCAGAAGATCGGCCGGGTGGTGCTGCCGGCATTCACCGTGACATCGCCGAATTTCGCCTCGCCGGCCACCGCGCCGGTGATGATGATGTCCCCTTTGGAATCGATCACGATGCCATGGCCGTAGTCATACCCCTTGCCGCCTGCGGTACGCAGCCACAGCAGCGTGCCTGCGGCGTCGTATTTGGCCACGAAGATGTCGTAGTCCCCGGCGTTCGGCAGCGTCTGGCCGTGCGCCTGGGCGTCGGTGCTCTGATAGTGCCCTGTGACGTAGGCGTTGCCCGCCGCGTCCGCCGCCACGCCGTAGCCCCGGTCCACCAGGCTGCCGCCGAGGCTGCGAACCCAGAGGAAACGACCCTCCGTGGACACTTTGGCGAGGAAGCAATCCGTGCCGCCGAGACCTGCGCGCTTCACGTCGCCAAAGGTGCCATCGTCGGTCGTCTCACCGGCCAGGAAGACATTGCCCTCGCGGTCAAAGGTCACCGCGCGGGTCTTGTCATTCTTCGCACCGCCCCCGGTGGCCACCCATTCAAACGTGGGCGTGGCCGCATGGACGGAGGCGGCAAAGAGGGCGAGACAAAGAGGGCGGAACGAAATCATGGTCCGCAGCATACGGCCCCAGAAGGGAGGCTGTTACGGGTTCATTGAACCGGTGAAAAATCCGTGGCACGCATGTACACGCTCTTCACACCCTCGGTCAGCGGCTGGATCGTGAGCGAGCCGCCGTTGGCCTCCTCGCTGGCTGCCTTGGCCTTCACCCAGTCAGAGTCCGCGCGGAAGGCCTTGAAGGACTCCTGCCCCGCGTCCTTGCTGTCATGGATGAGGATGTAGATGAGCTTGTTGCCAGCGCCCTTGTCCGCATCCGTGGGCACCCAATAGGCCAGGTGCTTCATCCCATGCTTGCTGAAGAGCTTCATCGTGTGCTCGCGGAAGCGTGAATGCAGCGCCTCCAGCTTCCCCTCCCGGGTCGTGTAGGTGCGCAGCTCAAAGGCGCGCGGCTTGTCGCTTTTGGAGAGGGCCAGGGCCGGGGAGTAATCCGTCGGCGTCATGAAGATGGATTCCGGCGGCTTTGCCAGGATCTTGCCGCCTTCCTCGCTGGCCTTGCGCACGGCCTGCCATTCGGGGTCCGCGCCAAAGGCGGCAAAGCTGGCCTTCGCCGCCGCGCGGCTTTTGTGCTCCAGCACATAGATGAGGGTTGTTTCCGAGCCGTTCTCCTTGTCCACCGGCACCCAGTAGCCCACGTTGCCCATGCCATGCTTTTCAAACAGCTTGCAGGTGTGGTCGCGGAACCGCGTCAGCAGCGCGTCCAGCCTCCCCTCATTGCAGGTGTAGATGCGCAGCTCGTAAACGGGCGGGGCCTCCGCCGCCCGGGTGAGGGACGGCAGCAGCCCGAAGGCGGAGACGAGGAGGGAAAGGAACGTGAGGCGCTTCATGGGAGGTGGAGGGAAACGCGGTGCATGCCGCAGATCATTCGTCCCTTTTGGGCTGGGGGCTGACGAACCCGGCGGCGGAGCGTGCTGTGCCGCGCGGCGCGCCCCAGTCCGATGCCTGCGGAAGCCTCATGCCCCGTTCACCACCAGCCCCCGCAGGGCGCTGGACGACATCATTGGCTGCAACAGCGCCACCCCTGCGCGCAGTTTTGCGGGCGCGCTGACCGTGGGATTGTTCACAATCAGCACATCCGTCGCCAAGGGGGCCAGGGGGGCCACGTTGGCGAAGCTCTTCAGCAGCGGGGAGGCGTCGAGGATGATCCAGTCCACGGCATGCTTGGCGCGGTCGATCCACTGGCGGTAGCCGTCGAGGAGTTCATTCGTCGCGTGGGCGGGCAGGTCGCAGCCGGGCAGCAAGAACAAGTGGCTGTGGCCGTAGCGGAGGGCTTCCAGGTCGTGGGCATAGGCGCCGTGGCTCTGGGCGGCACGGGGGAACCACTGGTGCTGCGTCGGGGAGGAGGGGTTGCACTCCATCATGAAGACGCGGCGGCCCTGGTGGCAGAAGGCGGCGGCGAGCGCGGCGGACACCAGCGTTTTGCCCTCTCCGGCCTCGGCGCTGGTGATGAGGATGACGCCTGCGCCGGACCCCTGGCGGGTGGAGGCCTGCAACTCCAGCGTGCTGGTGAGCTGATGGAGGGCGGCGGAGGCGCCGACTGGCTCTGGCTTCAGCAGCTCTCCCAGCATGGACTCAGGGGTGCTGCCGTTGACCAAGGGCAGCCTGGCCAGGACGGTCGTGGCCGCGTCTGCGCGCTTGATCACCGGCACATTGAGCGTGACCGGCGGGGGGATGAAGGGGGCCGACGTCGCATCCATGACCGGGGAGGCCAGCGGCGGGTGGAGAGGTCCGGGGCCGGGGGCGTGCGGATGCGCGGCACCGGCGATGGCAAAGGGGCTGCCGCCCGGCAGAAGCGGGGGCATCTCCTGCGGCTGGCGGGGCATGACATTTGGCGGGTAGCCGTAGCCATAGGCGGTGTGCTGCACTGGATCCTGCGAGGGGTCGTGGCGGCCGGGCCGCGTCGCCGGCTGCGCGCGGAGCAGCTTTGCCACGTGGTCCTCAAACAGGCCCCAGCTCACCGGCAGGCCGATGAAGCAGATGCCAAACAGGATCAGGGACGCCACGGCGGCCACGGGCTTGTTCGGCTTGGCCGGTTTTTCGGGTACCATGGCCACATCCGCCACGCGCAGCATGCCGCTGTCGTGGAACTGCCCCGTCAGCGCGGCCTGGCTGCGGCGCATCTCGATCTTCTCATACTCGTCGCGGGCCTGCCGCACCTTGTCGCGCAGCAGGTTTTGCTGCACGTTCTTGCCGCTCATGTCCAGCGCGCTGTCACGCGCCGCGCCAAGCTGCCGGCGGAAGTCGGCGATCTGGTTCTGCTGCATCTCCACCTCCGCCTTGATCATGGCCTCCACGGCGCCGACGGAGCGGTCCAGCGTGGCACGCAAGGTCTCGATCTCATTGGCCAGGCCGATCATCTTCGGGTGGCGGCGGCCGCAGGTGGCCTCCAGCGGGGCGCGCTCCGCCATCTTCGCGTCGAGCTGCTTGCGGGTGTGGGCCACGTCCGGGTTGTCGGCAAAGATGCGCAGCTCTGTGAGGTCGCGTCCGGCCCGCTGGGCGGCCTGCAGGCTGTCCAGGTCGCTGCGCGCCTTGGTCAGCTTCAGGTCCGCCTCGGTGATGGCGGCGTTGAGCTGGCGCACTTTCTCGCTGGAGACGTCCCGGGAGTCTGTGTCCTCGATCAATCCCTCGGCCTTGCGGTATTCCGCCAGCTTTTGCTCCGCCACGCGCAGGAGCTGCTGCGCCTGGTCGGACTGCTTTTGCAGGAAGGCGGCGGCATCCCCCAGCACCTTGGACTCCTGCTCGCCCACGTAGCGGATGTATTCCTCCACGTATTTGTTGGCAAACTCGGCGGCCAGTTTCGGGTCATGGTCCCGCACCTGCACACGCAGCACGTGGGATTCCTTCAGCGGCTCCACGCGCACGTTGGAAAGCATGGTGTCGATGAAGGTCTCGCGCGGATCGCCCGGCGTGCCGGGCTTGTACAGGCCGGCCATCTTCAGCAGCTGGTCCTTGCGGCTGAGCAGGCCGGCCTGCTTCCTCAGAAAGGCGTCCCGCGTGGCGGGGTCGAAGTGGTCGTAGAAGAAGCTCAGGAAGCGGCGGGACAGCAGCTCCATGCGGTGGTTGTTCATCAGCTGCGGCGCGCTCAGCTCCCCGACGCCGCCGCGCGAGGTCAGGGTGTCAAAGTTGAACACGTTGCTGTCCTGAATGCGCAGCAGCAGGGAGGCCTCCGCATCATACACCTTGGCGCCCATGCCCAGGTAATAGAAGACAAACGCGCCCATCAGCAGGCCCAGCAGCGCGCCGCGCAGCCAGCGCTTGCGGATGTAGCCAAAGATGTCCGCCACGCTGATGAGGGGCTGCACCTCAAAGTCGCGCGGGTTGATCGGCGGCAGAAACGCGCGCGGATCAAACACGGGGGAGCTGCCCGGATGCGCGGGCAGCGTCAGCGACCCGCCCGCCGTGGGCGCCATCCCGGCACGCGGCGGGGCCAGGGCCAGCATGGCTCCAAAGCCTGCCTGGGGGGGCGGCGCTGGGGCGGGCTGAATGCTGTAGGGGATGGCCATGCAGGGGCGTGAAAGCGGAGTCTAGGCGGCCAGCGGCAGCGGGGAAGGGTGGCAGGGCGTGGCGGCGCCGCGCGGCGCGGCTGCATGCAGGTTCATGGCCTTCAAAATGATCTCGTTCACCAGGCGCACGTCGAAGACCTCGGCCGCGAGCCGGCGGCTTGCGCGCCCCTGCTTCACGATTTCGTCCGGGTGTGTCAGGAACCATTCCATGGCGCACTCCACGGCGGCCACGTTTTGCGGCTGGCAGAGGAACCCGTTCTCCCCCTGCATCAGCATCTCGCCATCCTGCCGCTGCTGCGCGCCCTCGGGGGTGAGCTTCACGCATTCACGCGCCCCGACGGAGTTCGTGGTGATGACAGGCCGCCCGGTGGCCAGCGCCTCCAGGGTGGCATGCGGCACGCCCTCGCGGTACCACGTGGGCAGCACAAAGACGTGCATTTTTTTCAGCAGCGCGGCCACATCCTTCACCATGCCGTGGTGCACCAGCGTGCCTTCGGCCACCCACTGCCGCACCTCGCGCTCCTCCACCCGGTTGGGGTTCGGGTCAAAGGGGCCCACCAGATGAAACTCCGCATGCGGGTACATCTGCTTGATGCGCCGCGCCGCCTCGGCAAACACGCGCACGCCCTTGCTGATGAGCAGACGGCTGACCAGGACGAAACGGATGTGCCCGGTCCGCACTGCCTCGTCCGTGTCCAGCGGCGCGTGGGCGTATTCCTCCATGTTCACCCCGGAGCCGGCCGTCACATGCACCGGCACGCCTGCGGGCAGCATGTTCATTTCAGTGAAGAGCCTCACATCATCGTGGTTCTGCATGAAGATCACATCCGCCCGTTTCAGGGCGAAGCGGTGCAGCGCCTCCGAGATGCGGGAGACGATCTTTTGCTTCCACGTCACCGGCTTCACAAAGGTGAAGCCCAGGCCCGGCAGCAGCGCGTACACACGGCGGATGCCCGCCAGCCGCGCCACCACGCAGCCATAGACCACGGACTTGATGGTGTAGGCAAACAGCGCGTCCGGCTTCTCCTCCCGGAACATGCGGAACATGTCGCGCAGGGTCACCAGGTCCCGCAGCGGGTTGACCTTGGAGCGCACCATGCGGATGGCACGGTGCCGCCCGCCGAGGCCGGCCACGAATTCTTTGACATGCGGGTAGTCCTCCGCGGCCGAGGTCACGACCTCGCAGCCGTGGGCGGCGAAGTCGCGGATCAGGTCGCCGCGATGGTAGATGAGCGTGTTGGCGTCGGCCGTGAGAACGAGAACTTTCATGAGGCAGGGCCCTCCTGGTTGTGAGTGTTGACGAAATGCCGGCGCAGGCTGCGCAGGGCATGAAAGGTGCGGGCGCGCCAGCTTGCCGGGTTGTGCGCCTCCAGGTCCAGCAGCCAGCGGGTGGAGTCAGCCCAGCGCCGTTTGTGCTCGTATTCGCCGGGCAGCATGTCGTAGGTCCGAATGCCACGCTGCATGCAGCAGATGAGCGTCCAGCGCACCGCCATGTTGCCCGGGGAAAGACGCGCCTGCGTGGTGTCCCAGCCCATCTGGTAGTGGAAAAACTCCCCGCGCTCCACAAAGCCGTAGATGGCCGAGACCAGGGAGCCGCGGGCATGCAGCAGCGGCATGAGCGCGCGCCCGGAAGGCAGCCACTTCTCCGCCACGCGCTGGTGAAACAGCGCCGTCTCCGGCGTGGTGAAGGTGCTCACGCCTTCGGGAAAATTTGTTTCATGCAGGCGCAGCAGCTCGGAAAAGGCGCGGGCATGCAGCATGTCTGCGCCAGACACCGTGGTGCATCCTCCCTGCCGGGCGAAGGCGTTGCAGTGCCGGCGCAGGCTGCCGCGCCAGCCCGCGCTGTGCCGCATCTCGACCTCCTCCCAAGTCGTCGGCAAGGAGATCATGCGGCAGGCGCCGCGGTTCAGCACATGGGCGTGGGTGAAGTTCTTTTTCAGCGCCGCCAGGATGTGCGGCGTGTTGGGCGACTCCTCAGGCAGAAAGTTCAGCCGCACCATGTCACACTCGGGCCGCAGCTCGCGCAGCACGGCGCACAGCCGCGGCGTCAGCTCGTCCTCACAGCCTGCGGGGACGATGAAGTCCAGCCGCTCGCCATGGGCGGCGCCAAAGCCGCTGAGAAAAGCCAGCGCGGTGAGGTGCCGGCGTGCGCCGTCGGTTTCGCGGGCCAGCATCAGTGGGGCGATGGCCTGCGGCACACCCTCCTCGTTCCGCAGCACGCCCACGGCCAGGCCGGCGTCCCCCGGGCATTCCTCCCACCAGGTGCGCATCCAGTCCCAGCGCAGGAAGGGGGAGCGGGTGGACGCTTTTTCGACCAGCGCGTCCCAAAACGGCGCCAGCGCAAAAAACGCGGCCTCCTCGCGGACGATGTCCAGCGTGAGGGGCTCGCGCGCCGCAGGTGCCCTGGCCACATCGCGCGTGCGCGGTGGGGTGGGCGCTGGCAGCGTGGCGGTCACGGCGTGCCTCCTTCCTTTGCGGACACAGCGGCGGTCTGCTTGCGGCGCTGCGCCGTCTCGATCAGCGCGCCGAGCTGGTGGCGCGCGTCCATGAGGGTGCCCGGCGCGTTGTCCCAGTCGCCAAACCCGCGTGCAAAGCTGGTCGCCAGCCGCTGGGCATCCTCATGCAGGCCGAGCTGCCGTGCCAGCATCAGGTAGTCATAGTCCTCCACCATTTCACGCAGCCACTTCAGCCGCATGGAGGCCACCGGCGCATGCCGGCCCTGGCGCTTTTCCGTGGCCGGGTAGATGAAGGAGCCGTCCCCGTTGTACGTGTCGCCGACGGCGGTGGTGAAGGTGCCCGCGTCCTGCCACACATCCACGCCTTCCGCGGCGAAAAGCGTGTCCCAGTAGGTGAAGCCGGTGATGTTGTGCTTTGGAAACAGCCAGCCGGTGACACGGTGCGCCATGGCCGGGTAGTCCAGCGCCCACACGGGCGGGTAGCTGTCCTGCAAGGCTTTCGGGTGCTTGTGCTCCTGCTCCCACTCATCCGGCATCTGCACCAGCGCGGCATAGGCCCACACCTCATCCCCCGCCTGGCGGCGCATGGCGATGTCGTGCCTGCCGCCGGCCCATTCCATGTCCTTCCACACGCTGCTGAAATGCGGCACCCAGATGTCCACGGAGCCGTTCAGGCTTCCCCAGGCCGCCTTCTCCGGCGTGGGCTGTTCGGTGATGAGCAGCGGCACCTTGACGCCGTGCTTCTTTTCCACCTCGTTGAAGAACTCGCCCCACCTGCGCACATTCGCGTACGCGGCCGCATCATTCGGCTCGTCGAGATCTCCCATGATGACATAGCCGCGCGACTCGCAGCGGATTTTGGCCAGCAGCTTCATCCACTGCGCCACGTAGCCCATCGCCGCCTCGCGGTCTTTGCCCAGCGGGTCGCCATACGGCCACTCCTGCCAGATGGGCAGGCCGATGGTGCTGGCATGCCGGTGCAGCAGGTGCTTGCGCAGCGCGCGTTCGGCCTTGTCCTCATCCAGCTTTCCTGTGGCGGGGTCGGGATAGCTGCCGTGGATCTGGTCCACGCTGAGCCGGTGCTGGGCCAGCAGGTCGTAGTACGCGTTCAGCAGCCCCATGTGCGTCAGGGAAGGGGTGTTGTCCTTGTAGTCCAGCCCATGCACCTCCGCGATGCGGCGCACCGTGGTCATGATGGAGGTGCGCAGTTTTGGCACCACAGGCAGGTCAAAGTCCCACACCTTCAGCGTGTAGTCGGCGGTCAGGGTGGAGCCATCCGCCAGCTTGAAGCGGACCTCCCCATAGTAGTCGCCGGCGGCGGCTGTGTACGGCACGAACACATCCACCCAGAAGGGCATGTTCACCACGCCAGAGCCGGTCAGCTCCTGGGAGGGCATGTCCAGCGGCAGGAGCGCGTCGGGATATTCCCCGGGGGGCAGCGGTGCCATGGGGGTGGACTTTGACACGCGCACGTAGTGCTCATGCAGGATCACAGGCTTGGGCAGCAGCTCGTCCGACTTCCGCCGCGCGATCTCCGTGGGCAGCACGCCCACGCTCTTGAGCTGTTCCGGCGTGCCGGTCAGCACGATCTGCAGCGGCTCCCACTCGCCACGCGCGGCGTGAAGCTGGTGCGTCTGGGCCGTGGGAGGCGCGCCGGTGCGCGGCACGCGGGTCATGCCGTCGCAGAATGAAATCTTCACCGGTTCCGCGGCCGCCCCACCCGTCAGGGAAAGAGCGGTCGCAAGCATGATCTGGAGCGCGGTTTTCCTCATTTCCGCCCCTCCAGCAGCTCGGTGTAGGTTTCCGCATACTGGTGCGCCACCTGCGCGATGGAGAAATGCTCCAGCACGCGCTGGCGTGAGCGTTCCCGCACGCCCTGGCAGTCCAGGGGCGGCAGGCGCAGGGTCTTCTCCCATGCGGCGGCGAGAGCGTCCGGGTCGCGGGCAGGCACCACCAGGCCCACGCCTTCCAGCAGCCGGGCGCAGTCGCCCACATCCGTGGTCACGCAGGGGACGCCGCAGGCCATGGCCTCGATGACCGTCATGGGGCAGGCCTCCGTGCGGGAGGACAGGGAAAAGACATTCAGCGCCGGGTACAGGCGCCAGGGATCGGGGCGGAAGGACTCGAAGCGCACCTGGTCACGGTGCGGCAGCAGGTCCAGCAGCGCGCGTTCCTCCTCGCTCATTTGTACCTCGACGCCGCCGCAGAGGACGAAGTGCGCCTGGGGCAGGCGTGCCTGCAGCAGGGCTGCGGCGCGGAGAAAGGTGGCCAGGTCCTTCATCTCATGGAAGCGCCCCACGAAGCCGACCACCGGCACGTGCCGGGGCAGCTTCAAGTCTTCCCGCGTGTCCAGCGCGGCATTCGCATCCGGCTTGAAGAGCTCCGCATCGATCCCGTTTGGGATCCAGCGCATCCTGGCGCGCGGATAACCCAGCGCGGCATGGTCCTCCATCGCCGCGGCGGAGCATGACACCACGCGCGAGGGGATGAAACGGGAACTCAGCCCCAAGGCTTGGCGGAAGACGGCGGTCTTGCGGTCGCTGTCCCCGGGATTGCGGTGGATTTCCCGGCAGTGCACGCTCCACACGACCCTGCGCACCCCGGCCAGGCGTGCCATCCAGCCGCCGATGAGATCCGCGTGGTGCATCCAGGTTTGCACAATGTCCGGCCGCTCCGCGCGCAGCACGGCGCGCAGGCGGGAAAGGGTGGCAGGCTGCAGGAAGGCGCTGCCTTCCAGATCATGCACGGTGACGCCCGCCTCGGTGAGGCGCCGCACCAGGTGGGGCCACGGTTTGGCCGTCACGGCCACAACGACGCTGCGGAAGCGCGCGGAGCTGAGGGACGAGGCCAGGCTGACCAGCATGGCCTCCGCGCCGCCGCCGCCGATGGTGTGGATGAAATGCAGCACGGTGGGGCGTGTGTCGCGGGCAGACGTGGTCGCGGGCAGGGACCAGCCGTCCGCGATGGCAGCCCCTGCCGGGCGTGCAGGCAGCGCCAGGGGGCTGGCCGAGGCGGTGATCTTGATCATCCTCATATCAGGGACACCGCCCTCAGGCAGCTTTGCCTCCATTGTTTGAAGGTTTCAAAAGCGCCGGACACAGTCGCCTCCGCCTCCCACACCGACTCCGGGGAACCGTAGCGTGGCAGTTGCAGGAGGGAGGTGTGGGGGCCTATGCGGCCGTTGACCATGGTGCAGGCGCATTGGAAGCCGGCCTCCGTCACCATCTGCAGCGTCTCGCGCGTGTAGTCCTCCGCGTGGCCGTTGGGATATGAGAAGGAGGCGGGCCGGATGCCGGTCTCACGGAAGATGCGCTGGTAGCAGCTGGTGATCTCCGCGCGCATGGCCAGCGCGTCGCAGTGGGAAAGGATGGGGTGCGTGTGGGTGTGCCCGCCCAGGGCCACCAGACCGCTGTTGGACATGGCGCGCGCCATGTCCCAGGTCAGCGGGCGCATGGGCTCCGGCATGTTGTCACGCGTCGGCACGGCCACCTCCAGCTCATGCTCCAGGCGCTGGATTTCGTTCAGCAGGTCCGCGTCCGACAGTTCCTTCAATTCTGGCATCAGCCGCACCATTGACTGCTGGCGTGCCTCACGGGACTCAAAGCTGAGCGGCAGCCTGCAGCCGTTGATCTTCCATTCGATGGATTCCTTCCGCGTGCGGCCGAGCGCCAGATCGACGCGCTGAAACCACAGCATGTCCTCCCCATCGAGGAAACCGGTGGTCACAAACACCGTGGCTGGCAGGTGATACTTCCGCAGAATGGGGTAGGCCAGCTCGTAGTTGGAGGCATAGCCGTCATCAAAAGTCAGCACCACCGAGTTTTCCGGCAGGGACAAGCGGTTGATGTGGGCCGTGACCAGCTCCTCCAGGGAAATGACGTGATAGTCTTCTGCCAGCAGGGCGCAGGTGTCCTTGAAAACATCCACCGGCAGATGCAGCGACCAGTCCAGGATGTCCGGATCACCCGCCCCCTTGCACAGGCCGTGGAAAGTGAGGATCGTCGCCTCCCCGGCGCGTTGCGTCCGGGCATAAGACGCCAGACCGCTGCCGACGAGGGCGGCAGCTTTGAGGACGCGCGATGGGAGGACGGGCGGCATGGCGGAGGAAGGCGTCTGCTGGCAGCAAGTCCCACTTCGAAAAGCAGAACATGGGGAAATTATAATAAATGCGGACAAGAGTCCAACGGCTGTAGTTTAGAAGCCGATTCGTTAACTTCAATAAAATTATCATAATAACCGTATTGTTTTCACGAATTTCTTACAAGCGCCAGCACGCAAACAGGGCCGGAGGGAATCCCCCCGGCCCTGTTGAATTTCAAGTGACTGGCAAAGGTCAAGCTGGCTGCCGCCGGTCACATCGGGCGGATCCAGATGTTGCGGATGCGCACTGGCGGCTCGTTTTTGTGATCCTGGATGCGGATGGGGGCTTTCTCCGGGAACTCGCCGCTGTAGTCGGTGATGTTCTTGTGCTTCGTCGGACCCATGATCTTCGTGTGGTTCTGCACGCAGACGCCGTTCACAAAGGTGGTGATGTAGGCGGGCTCCACCACCTTGCCACCTTCCAGCTTGGGAGCGGTGAAGATGATGTCATACAGCTGCCACTGGCCGGCGGGGCGCACGGCGTTCACCAGCGGCGGGGTCTGGCCGTAAATGCTGCCCGTCATGCCGTCGGCATAGGTGGGGTTGTTGTCATTGTCCATCATCTGGGACTCGTAGCGGTCCATGAAAAACACGCCCGCGTTGCCCTTTTTCTGGGAGTTCCCCTTGGTGTGCGGCTCGCTCATCCATTCCAGATGGAGCTGGCAGCTGGCGAATTCCTGCTTTGTCCAGCAGTCCCCGCCGGAGATCAGCATCACACCGTCTTCGATCTTCCAGGGGCAGGGGATCATGTTGCCGGTTTCCTTGTTCTTGGCGTCCTTTTCCTTGGCGTGCAGGGCCTCGGAGCTTTTGCCGTCAAAGATGACAATGGCGTCGGCAGGTGGCGCGCCGGGTTCCTTGCCAGGGGCCACGGCCTCCGGGCGGGGGCGGTCGATGTCATGCACCTTCCATTGGGTCCCAGGGATGACAGGAGTGTCCGAGTAGCCGATCGGAGAGGGCTTTTCAGGCTCCGCAGGCGCGGCGGGCTTGGGGTCGGCGGCCAGCACGGCGCATCCGGCAAAGGCGAGGAAGAAAGAAAGGTGGCGGAATTTCATGAGGGAAGCAGCAAACGGAAAAGCACAGGGGATGTTGCAGCGCAACTGTGGATCCGCCGTATCCGCCCACGATGCGGGGTTGATTCATGTGAGTTGTCCCTTAGGTTCTTCCCCGGCCCTCACACCACGGCCACATTGTTTTTCATGGACACCACACTCCAGCAGATCCTCTACGTCGCGGCGGCCGTGGTGTTTGCCATTGGCTGCCGCAGCTTTGACAACCGCTTTGTGCAGAAGCTGGGCTGGTTCTCCCTGCTGGCGGCGTCCTATCTGGCGGGTTATTTCCTCACCGGGCAGCACATTGGCGGCGCCATCTTCATCAGCGCATGGTTCATGCTGCCGTGGCTGGAGATCATCTTCCGCGTGCGGAAGCTGCGCTTTCCCATCAAGAGCGAGATCAAGCACCGCTTCCCCCCCTCCCGGGACGTCTTTCCTGAGCTGGGCGACCTGAGCCGCGAGGCCGAGGACGTGGGCTTCACCGAGGTGGGGGACACCGGCTGGCAGTGGAGCCAGACCGACCACTTCATGCGGCTGTTTTACCATCCGGACCGCCGCATCCAGGCGTCCGTGGCGCTGGCGCAGCAGGGGGACTTTGGCTTTTCCTACGTCAGCCTCACCTCCCGCACCAAGGACGGGGTCACCTTCACGACGACGAACTACCCCTTCGCCGCCACGATGAAGCACTCCCCCAAGCACCGCCTGCACCGCCACACCCACGCGGCCTCCCTGGAGGACCTGCTGGACCGGCATGAGGAATTTCTCCACAGCAACGGTGTGGACACGGAAAGCCTGGCCTTGCAGGACACGGAATACCTGCACGCCTACATTGAGCGCGACATGAGCGCCCAGATCGACCATAACATCACCGCCGGTGTCATCGAGCCGACGGGGAATGGAGAGTTCCGCTACTCCTGGCGCGGCTGCATCTTCCTGTACTGGCAGGTGCTGAAGGACATGCTGAAGGTCTGACGTGGAGGCTACGGCCCGGTCAAAAACCCGCGCAGCCGCTGCATGGTCACATCCGCATGGGTCAGCAGAAAGAAGTGGTCCGCACCCGGCACCACAAAACCCTCGGTGGCAGGCGCGCGCTGATGCACCGCCCGGACGCGGCGCATGAAATCCCCGGACTTCACAAAGAACTCGTCGCTTCCGGCGATGAACAAGGTTTTCCCAGCGGGCGGAAACCTCTGTAGCAAGTCCGTTGGTGGGTAGGAGGCCAGACAGACCATGCGTTCAAAGCGCCCAGGATGGCGGGTGAACAGGCCGCAGACGCCCGTGCCGCCGGCGGAGAGGCCTAAAAGAGCAGGCTGGACGACGGGGCGGCCAAGCCGTGTGCTGACCGCCTGCACACACTCCTCCACATATTCGGGCGGGATCGTGGCCGGGCTGATGCCATAAACGGGACAGATGATGACATGCCGTGGGAAATGCTCCGCCAGGAGGTGCTGATACCATAGAAAGCTGCCACCATAGCCATGCAGGAACACCATCACCGGAGTTTGGACGTCTGCTCCCTCGGGCACATGCACCAGCGCCAGGCCACGCGCGGGACGTTTATCCGCAAAGCAGTAGGGAAGCGCTGAGGGCGCGGTGGAATACACGGGGGATTGTGCGATCAAGGCATACCGCGCCGCCACAGGCGCGCGCATCTCCGCGGCCTGCTGCGGCGTCAGGCCCAGCAGTGCGGGCTGTGACAAGGCCAGCGCGACGAGGGCAGCCTCTGGCAATGCCGCCAGACCTAGCCGGAACGCAGGCAGGTAGTCCGACGCAGGGGGCGTGAACTGTGGCGGTGGCGCCGCGTGGGCTGTTTTCCAGGTGACCTGAAGAATCTCGTCCGCGTGGCTGACCGACGCGATGCAGAAGAGAGACAGCAGGGCTGGCCAGCTCATGCCCCACTCATATCATGAGGCACACAGGTTCAGCAACAACAAGAGGTTCCCGAATCCGCCACCCCAGGCAGCAGGGCGAGGAGGGGGAAACCTCCAAACATGGGTGGACAGGCTGGGATTACTTCCGCGTCTGGTGGGATTTGATGTCCTCCGCCAGATGGACGAAGTCGCCCTTCTCGCACAGCCGCACGAAGCCCTCGGTGAAGCGCTTCAGCTCGTCCCACACACCACGGATGTGCGTGGCCTCATCGTTGGTGATGCGGTCGTCCGCCGCCGCCTTGCTGATCGCGGCCAGCAAAGCGGCAAACTGCTGCACAATCTCCTGCGTGGCCGGCATCAGCTCCATGCCACGCGGCCCGCCGCCGTTGGTGTTCTGCACGAAGAAGCCGTTCGCCTTCTGGCACAGCCAATGGACGATCTGCGGATCGCGGGTGATCTCATAAAGCTGACGCACACGGTCCAGCGGATTGGCGGTGCCGCTGCCCTGCTGCTCATCGGGCTGGGACCACTTGTAGGCCAGGGAGAGCGAGACACCCATCTGCGCGGCCACTTCTTTGAAGCTGGTGCGTTCGACAGCCTTGCTGATCACATCGTGCGAGTCCATGCAGGATTTGTTTCAGAACCGCGGCACTTATGCAAGCGGCATGATGCGTGCCGGGTCGGAGAAAATCTGCTGGTTTCATTTTTGGGGCAGCTTTCTTCTTGTTTTGCAAAACGCCCCCGGCGTAAGCTCCGGCTCTTATGAAAAAACTCCACCTGTTCCTTCTGGCAGCCGCCTCACTCATGCTGGCCTCCTGCCTTGAAATCAAATCCACCGTCATCGTCAGCAAGGACAACACCGCCACCATCGAGGAGTCCGTGCTCCTGGGCGCGCAGCTCGCCGCCATGATGCAGGCCGGCGGCGGCCAGGGCGGCCAGCTCAAGGGCCTGGTGATGGACAAGGAGAAGGCCGAGGAGCGCGCCAAGAAGCTGGGCGAGGGCGTGACCGTCAAATCCCATGAGGAAGTCAAGACCCCGGACGGCAAGAGCGGCGTGAAGGTCGTCTTCGCCGTGGCAGACCTCTCCAAGCTGAAGTACGTCCCCTTTGAGCCCGAGCAGGAGGGCAAGCCCGCCTCCAAGGCCGAGCCCATGACCTTCGCGCTCAGCGGCACCACACTCACCATCACCAATCCGGACGCCAACAAGAAAAAAGGCGGCGACGGTGAGAAGCCGAAGAAAAGCCCCGAGGAAATCGCCCAGATGAAGGCCCAGATGGGCATGATGAAGCCGATGTTTGCCGGCATGCGCATGGCGGTGGAAGTGAAGGGCGCCAACGGCATCTCCAGCTCCAACGCCAGCCACCTCAACGACGGCACCATCAGCTATGTGGACCTCCAGTTCGACAAGCTCATGGACAACACCGACGCTTTTGCCGAAATCATGGAGTCCGGCGAGGGCGGCATGAGCATGGCCGACGTGGCCAAAAAGTTCGAAAAAGTGGACGGCCTCAAGGTCGAGGGCAAAGAGGTGGTCACGGTGGAGCTCAAGTAACGTCCACCATCCCCGTTTGTTTTGTTTCCTGGTCTGGCCTGCCTTGGACCGCCAAGGCAGGCCGCTAGGTAAGAGCTGAAACCTCAGGCGGCGGAGGCAGATGTCCTCCCGCTGCCGCAGCCCCGGCTCAGGAAAAAAGGGTGAGGCAAAGCTTCTGCATGCCAGGACTTTTCTGACAAGAGAAAGCATCAGCGTGGAAAAGCCCTTCACGCCGCGCCCCTTGACAGCGTCTCCGGCGCTGCTACTCTTCCATCTTCTCAGTTCGAGAACGGCGAGGTAGCAAAGTGGTAATGCACTGGTCTGCAAAACCGGTATGCGCGGGTTCAATTCCCGCCCTCGCCTCCACTCTGTAAATCAAGGATTTACAGCTCGCTAGGACAAAAGTAAGAACAAGAATAAGAACATGTTCGCCGTTGGTTGAGCATGTCCCGTGAGATTCGCTTGATTGACTTGGGCAGGTCGTGGTTTGAAGCGGTACCTTTCGCGACCTGATCTCCCACGGAGCGTCTTTGCCTATTTTGTGCCTTTTCAAAATGGGTTTGACGTAGCACACCGCCCCCAATGACACATGGTCCAATTTAGCCATGCAGTCCGACCAGCCCCTCACCTTCCAGAGCATATTCTCAGCCATTGGCCAGAAGCTCGACTCCGACCCAGAGTTGAGGCAACTGTTCTCTCAGGCCCTCATGCTTTGTCTGGGGGAGGCCGCAGCGGCTTCTCAACCTGCACCTGAAGTCGCAGTTCAGCCTGTTGTGGCGCCTGAAGCTCCCGCTGAGGCACTTGAGATCGATAAAGTGGAAAAAGCTCCAGATGAGGTTCAGGCCTTTGCACCCGTCCCTGCAACATCACCCCGACCTGCTCCTACCCCGGTCGAACTAGCTGCATTGGTCCAGGCGTTCAAAGCGCTTCCCGTCTTGTCTCCGAGTGGGCCCGTAGGAGCCCCTGCCGGCGGGCCGGCTTCATTGGAGACGATTCAAGCCAGACTCAAAATCAAGCAAGACGCTATCGGGCAGGCGCTGGAACGAGGGGAGGCGAAACTTCGCGGCGAGGAAGTGCCTTCAACAGGACAGTGGTATTTCAACGTTATCAGCCAAGCCAAGGCGCTCCCCAATTGTTACCTCTGGATGTGCCAGGCACGGCACGAAGGTGTCAGTCCAGAGGTGTGGCGCCAGACTGCAACTGCGTTTAGAGTGCTGGGCAGAGTTCTTTCCTTGACTGCGGAGATTCAAAAGAGTGACGCAGGCCGGCACTTCTTTGAAAAATCACTGGTGCTTTTGGCTGAAGCGCAGTCCTCCCTCAGGAAAGCATGCATGTCTTTTGACTTTGAGGACGGGGATCAGGTGGACGTTTACCTTCACATTCTTGGCTGGTCAGCGGCTGAACAGGTGTACATCGCCAGGTATATGAAGGCCGACGATCTGGCAGATCCGAAGCAGTGCCACGACCTTCTTGGACGAATCGACAGCCTTGCGCAGGACTTTGCAAAGCTCACTGCTGATAAAAAGACCCGCTCCAACTTGCTCGGAAAGATTCGGTATGAGCTGAAAATGCTGGCAAATAATCCACAGGATCAACTTCCCCATTGGACCAAGATCATTGACAGCGTCGATCACCTAGTCACCGCCGGCCTGGCACCAAACAATGCCGAACTTCGGACCCTCTTGATTCCACACCTTGACAGCCTGCCCGCTACCGACAGCGTTCCGGATGGCTTTCAGAAATTCCTGAGTGCTGCTGATCTTTACCTAGCAAGTCAGCCATCATCCTCCCCGCCTCGAGAAACCTTTCGAACAGCCGAGGTTGAAAAGGTTTCCCGATTTCTTGGGGGGCAATCGATAGTCGTCATCGGCGGGGAGTGCAGGCATGAGTCCAGGGCCTCACTGATACGAGCCTTTGGCCTCAGCGACCTGAACTGGATCGAGACGCGCGCCCATGAAACCATCAGTCAGTTTGAGTCTGCAGTGGCACGAGACGACGTCAGACTGGTGTTGCTAGCGATTCGGTGGTCGAGCCATTCCTACGGCGATGTCAAAAAGTTCTGTGACAAATACAACAGGAAACTTGTCCGCCTCCCCCGAGGCTATGGAGTGAACCAGGTTGCAGCGGAAATCTGCAATCAGTGTTCCGAAGAATTTGGCTGATTCGACTGCCTGCACATCACACTGAAGATGGTTTCTAATGCAGCTCATCCACGTCCAAAATTATGTGTCGCCATTTAGCACAGAGAGGCCAGTGGGAATTGCTATTCGCGCCCTGCTGGCTTCCGCCATTATTCCGCTGATTGCCTCGTCATAGAGGTGATTCTGGTTTAGCCAGCTTGGATGTGCAGTACCAAAAATGTGGGTCTTCGTCGGTTCGTAGAATGCCGCTGCTTGGTGATCTCCGAAGTCCTTCCACTGGAGGTCAAAATCCATAAAATGCGCACCCGGCTCCCAATTCATCAGAAAGACAATATGCGGTCGAAACACGTCCAGTATGCCTTGGAAGGAATCGAGGTGCCGCTCGGAGACGTCTTTGACCTTCCGCCATGCCTCCCACGAAACACCGTTGGTTTTAGGGCAAACCTCAAATCGCTCGATGGAGTTGACGTTCGCCCAGAAGAAGCTTCTTAGCGGCGTCTCTTCAAGACCTCTTTTCAAACGCTTCCAATCTTCGACACCATGCATCCTTGCCACAAGCTTCATGGAGGTGTCCCAGAAGGTCTTGCCAAAATTATTTGTCCATCTCGTGAACGAAAATTTGTCGAGTTCCTCGTGGTGCAGTTTAATGGCCTTCTGGGGGTCACTTCTCACGGACTCAATGAATGCTGACATGTCGCCCCAACCGCGGGTATCACGACCAATGACACCAATACGCAAAGGCGCTGACTCATAAAGCCGACCCCAATACGGCAGATGTGGTGCAGGAATACCAGAGGAATCTAGACCCTCAATGTCCTTTACGAAGTCCTGAACAGCGGTGACGTACCGGGCGTTGAAACGCTCTTCAACAGTTGACCGGCTCATGGATTGTGCCGTGAGTTGATCTTCTTGCCACTAATATCATATGTATCCACGTAACTTCCCTTTTTAAAGAGAATGTTCCGTCCCGAGACACTTCGAAAATCGCCGACGGAGGGTGCGTGGAGCTCCTTCAGCTTCTTACCGGACTCGTCATAGATCGAAAAATAACTTCCCTTTTCACAGACGATGAGGTCGGAACTGAAGCCGCAAAGATCGCCTACAGATGGTGCGTGGAGTTCTTTGGTCTTCTTGCTCCCATCGAAAATGGAAAAGTAGCTACCTTTGAGTTGGACGTCAGAAATTGGCATACGCTGTTAATTGGGGGGGGTGATCCTCCGGGAGAATTAAAACTCGTCAACTGATCTTTCGTCGAAAACGAGGACAGCAAAAATGGGGTTAGTTGTTTTGGATGGAACGTTCGAAGTCCACAGGGGATTGGAAGCCCAGGGAGCTATGGATGCGCACGGGGTTGTAGAAGGTTTCAATGTAGTCGAAGACCATGGAGTGAGCTTGGGAGCGAGTGGTGGGAATGGTGGAGCCGAAGCACTCGGCTTTCAGCGTGGCCCAGAACGATTCCATGGTGGCATTGTCGTAGCAGTTGGCCCTGCGGCTCATGCTCTGGGTGATGCCGCGCAGCCGGAGGCTGCTGCGGAACTCAGCGCTGGTGTACTGACAGCCACGGTCGCTGTGATGAAGGAGGGGTTCGGGGCGTGAGCCGCGGGTTTGTAAGGCGCGATCAAGGGCCAGGTTGGGGAGTTGGGTGGCAAGGGTGTCCAGTGTGCTCCAGCCGAGGATGCGGCGGCTGTAGAGGTCCATCTCAGCGGCGAGGTAGAGCCAGCCTTCGCGGGTGGGCAGATAGGTGATGTCGGTGACCCAGACTTCGTCAGGGCGTGTAGGGGCAGGACGTTTGAGCAGGAGGTTGGGAGCCGCCGGCGAGGTCTTGTCGGTCAAAGTGGTGCGGGGGACGAAGCGCCGCTTCTGAAGCACGCAGAGGTGCTGCTCGCGCATGATCCTGGCGATGCGGTTTTTGCCATGTTTGAGGCCTTTGGCGCGCAGGCAGTGCACCAGGCGTGGGGAGCCGTAGGTGCGGCGGCTGGCGGTGAAGACGGCATGGATCTCAGTGGCGAGCTGCGAGTCCTGGAGGCGGCGAGGGCGTTGATGCTTGAGCAGGTGGGCGTGGTAGCCGCTGCGACTGACGCCGAGGGTTTTGCAGGCGAGGGAGAGGTTCATGCACGGATGCTCACGGTGGAGAGTTTGGATGAGGGCGTAGCGCTGAGCTCCTGCTGGGCTACTATGGCCAAGGCTTTTTTTAAAATGTCGTTTTGGGCGAGCACGGCATCGAGTTCGCGGCGCATGGCGGCGAGTTCGACGGCGGCGGCTACGGCGCGGGAGCCGCCTGCGTTCGCCAGCCCGGCGCTGTGCGCCGAGGGCTGGCTCTCTACGGCGGCTCCAGCGCCGTAGCGTTGCTTCCAGTCGCGCAGGTTCCAGGGGGAGACGTTGAGGTCACGAGCGAGCTGGGCGACCTTGCGCCCGCCTTCCAGCAGCGCGACAGCATCACGTTTAAACTGCTCGTCAAAGCTACGCTTTTTCTTGTCTGTCTTGTTCATGTCGGTTTTGGGTTATCACCCAACTTTCGCTGTCCGCATTAACGAAGAAGGCTCAAGAGTTCCCTGGCAGGGAAGAACGCGACGGCACATTGCAAGTCACCACAATCAAAAATTGGCTCTTCAGGCGATCAAGTGGGTTGAGAAGTGACTGAGAGTGAATCGTGCCGTAGGATTGAGGATGGACATCAGTCAACAGACGGTCAGGGAGCACTATGGTTTGCTGCTGGGCATCGGGCAGGAATGGGAGGTGGAGCGCGTGGAGGTCGACCAGGCGGGGCAGCGCATCGAGGCATGGGCCGTGTGGCGGGAAGGCGAGGCGCTGAGCTGTCCACAGTGCCGGGGTGTCTGCCCCGGCTATGACCACCAGCCGCAGCGCACCTGGAGGCATCTGGACGCCTGCGGTTTTGTCACGCTTGTGCATGCGCGCATTCCACGCTGCAAGTGCGAGGATCATGGGGTCATCAGCGTGCGAGCCAGTTGGGCGGAGCCGGGCAGCCGCTACACGCTGGCCTTTGAGCGGCATGCGGTGGAGGTGCTGGGAGCCTGCGCCAGCCTGAGCCGTGCGGCAAAGTTGCTGCGCCTGGACTGGGACGCGGCGCACCGGCTGATGAGTCGCGCCGTGGAGCGCGGCCTGGCGCGGCGGCAGCAGGAGCCGGCTGCCCACCTTGGCATTGACGAGAAGAGCTTTGGGCGTGGGCATAGCTATGGCAGTGTGGTCAGCGACCTTGGCGGCAGGCGGGTGCTGGAGGTGATGGAAAACCGCGACGAGGCGGCCGCCCTCGCGGTGCTTGAAGCCTTGCCCGAGGCGCTGCGCCAAAGTGTTGAGGCGGTGGCCATGGACATGTGGAAGCCCTACAGCAACGCGGTGGCAAAGGTGCTGCCGGAGGCGGACATTGTCTTCGACAAGTTCCACCTGGTGCGGCTGCTCAATGATGCGGTGGACCGTGTGCGCAAGGCCGAGCACCGGCAGTTGCGCGAGCAGGGCGACGAAACGCTCAGCGGCAGCAAATACCTGTGGCTGAAGTCGCCGCAGAAGCACAGCCAGAAGCAGTGGAGCAGCTTCAAGACGCTTTTGGGCATCAACTTGAAGACCAGCCGCGCGTGGCTGCTGGCGCGGACCTTTGAGGGGCTGTGGCAGTGTGACGACCAAGAGGCCGCGCGCGTGTTCTTCAAACAATGGCTGGCAAGGGCACGACGCAGCAGGCTTGAACCACTCAAAAGCGCCGCGCAAACCCTGGAGCGGCATGTCGAGGGCATCATGACCTACTTCAAACATCGCATCACCAACGCCTCCGCCGAAGGCCTCAACTCCTTGATCCAGTCATTGAAAACCGCAGCCAGGGGCTTTCGCAACTTCGCCAACTACCGTGCCGCCATCCTTTTCCACCTCGGCAAACTTGACCTTCTACCTGCAACAACCCACACGTTTGCCTGAAGAGCCCAAAAATTGCCTCTTTTTAGACGCCACTCTAGCACCAGGTATCTCGCTGGTGATCTATGCCAAAACAAACAAGCGAGTCCGTTTTGAGGTGCGCCACTATCTGCCAGATTTGACTCATAGGCGGGGCATTCAGCAAAGTTGCGCAACGATAAATGACGTAGCAAACCGCATTGACGAGGCCACGACTGATGCCGCAGCAATACTGCACAATTTTTTCAGTTTTTTGAGTGCAAGAGTCTCGTTCGTTCCATTCAGCCATTCCCCTCTGAACCTGCTTTTCCTATGCGCTCATTGTGCGGAGCTACCCGCCTACGGCGACGCAGTGGCCAACCTGCTGATCTCAAACGGCCAAGTCACCCGGTTGCCAGCACTGGCTAAAACCATTAAAGCCTTGGAAAGGGCAAACGTGCTTGAGAGGGCCAACAACGAACAAGGAACCGCCAGCGAGGCATTCCTCGTCACCCCTCAGTATCGACATGCCCTGGAAGTGCTACAGGCCGTCAACACCACTCAGCAGGTGACTGGTCCCCTCCAGCGGCGGCAGCGGATTCGCTCTCCTATCACCCGTTCCCCGTGATACATTCAACACGTATTGCCGCCCCCCAATTTGTTCACTCTTTGTATTCATGAACCCAGATCCTCTAGATACCAGTGAGGCTAAAAAAGCATATTTGCGCATGCATTTCCAGCGTCCTGGCCGTCAAAGGCTTTATGCCATGGGTCACGAGGAGTACGGGCACACCCAGCAATCTCTCAGAAATTGTGTTTTCCCTCTCATCTTCGCAGGTGATTCTGTGGAAGAAGATGAAGAATTTTATGGAATCGCAGGAACAGTCTTTCTTGTCCGCTATCGAGGTCGAATGTTCGCAGTGACCGCACAGCATTGTCTCAGTTCAGGGAACGGCGATGACGTGAGAATTGCGCTCAATCCTGAAACAGGAACGTTTCTGCCCCTGAAGAATTTGCACCGCCTTAGAAGCAATCCTCCTAAGCAAGATTGGGCGGACATTGCGATTTTCGAAGCCGCACCCGAATTGTTGAGCGTGGAAGAGCAGCAGTCGCGGCAATCGCTCGTGCTTGACCCTTTGCGGGTTTCTACAATGAGAATCAAAGCCAACGCAAATCTGTACGTCCCAGGTTTCCCGAAATACCTAAATGGAGTAGACTACGACCGTTCTGTGATTCATACGCAAGGTTATTTGACAACCGGGAAGTACCTACGCCCTGCCGGTCGCCCTCATATTCACGTTTTTGAGTTCCATGATCTTGATGGGATTGATTGGGTCGATGGAATGAGCGGTTCTCCCATCTTCTCGATTGAAAAGTATCCCGAGGCACATTTTTTCGGATTCCTTGGGATTTTGATCAAAGCCCAGAAAATGGGCACGGAAGCCGAGTTCATTGATGCCAGCATTCTTTATCAGCTTTTTGATAAAGTCATTGATGCCTGAAAAAGGTTGCCACTGGCTTTGTTGATACGTTAAAGTGATACAACAAGCCCAGTCGAATCCCTTTTAAATCATTGATTTTCAGTGTTCAGTAGGGGCAAGGAGCTTTTCCCGCCCTCGCCTCCACTTGTTCAAAATGAACGAGGTGTGGTGTTTTCAATCTCGAAATTAGGCGCAGAGACAACGTGTGCCGGATTCAGACACACTCTGGCAGTCCCTGGATCCTTTTGCCGGATAGACTCTAAGCTCCAAGCGCCTTGCTCTTTTCGGTGGCGGCGCGGACGGCCTGGATCATGGCATGGCGCAGGCCGTGCTGTTCCAGCTTTTCCAGGCCGGCGATGGTGGTGCCGCCGGGGCTGGTGACTTCATCGCGCAGGGAGGCAGGGTGCTTGCCTGTGGTGAGGACCATCTCGGCAGCACCGGCGACAGTCTGGGCGGCAAGGCGCAGGGCGGTGGCGCGGGGCAGGCCCATGAGAACGCCGCCGTCGGCCAGCGCCTCGATGACGGTGTAAACATACGCTGGCCCGCTGCCGGAGAGGCCGGTGACAGCATCGAGCAGCTTTTCAGCGACTTCATCGGCCGTGCCCACCGCGCCAAGGATCTTGGCGGCCAGCGCCGCATCCTTGGCGGTGGCCTTGCTGCCGCGTGAGAAAGCGGCGGCACCGATGCCGACCAGCGCGGGTGTGTTGGGCATGCTGCGGATCACGCGCTGCTTGTCGCCCAGCCAGGACTCCAGATGCTGAAGGGAAATGCCTGCGGCGATGCTGAGGTAGAGGCGGCTGCCTTTCACCGGGGCCAGATTTTCGCACAGGGTCCTCATGTCGCCCGGCTTCACGGCGAGGATGACCACATCGGACGAGGCGGCGACTTCGGCGGGGGTGCCGCCGCTGGTCTTGCAGGTGAGGCACTTGCGCAGGCCTTCCACGGCCTCCGGCACCACATCGCTGAGGGCCACATTCAGGCCGGCTTTTCCAAGCGCCTGCTCCACGCCGCGCAGCAGCGCGCCGCCCATCTTTCCGCATCCAATAAGGCCGAGTTTCAACATGGGGCGACTGTTGGGGCGGATGCGTCTTTGCGCAAGCGGTCGCAACTGTGGTCTTCACCTGCCCGTCCATCCAGGCAGTGGCTGGTGCTGTGTCCGTGGTCCGGCTGGTGTTTGCCGTTTTGGCAACTTTGCGGTCTTAAATCAACCACGTGCGCTTTTTAAGAGTTGCTGAATTGGCCCGTTTTGATCCATGCCCGGCATGAGAGAGGTGCCAAAGATGCCGCATCTTGACCCATGCCGAGGTGACACGATATTTTGACTTGCTGCCCCATGTCCGAGCTCAAGACATCCCCCTCCCTTGCCACGCCCGTGCCAGTCCCCATCCCGGGGGAGTCCACTGCTGAGCAGCAGCCAGCCAAGGTGCTGGCCATCACGGCCCCGGTCAGACTGCGTCCTGTGGTGGCCGTGGCGGCTGAGCCGGTCGTGGTCGCGGTGGCGGCATCCCCGCTGGAGGCGGCTCCGGTCGCGGTCATGCCTGCCAGCGAGCCAAAGCCGGCAGCCGTGTTGGCGATCACGACCCGGGTTCGTCCCAAGGTTGCGGTCGTGGCGGTTGAACCGGCTGTGGTCGCCGTGATGGCGGAGACAGTGCCGGTGGCCATCATGCCTGCCAGCGAGCCGAAACCGGCTGCCGTGCTGGCGATCACGAAGCGGGTCCGTCCCAAGGTTGCGGTCGTGGCGGCTGAACCGGCTGTGGTGGCGGAGTCTGCGCCAGAGGCGATTTCGGTTGCAGTCCTGCCTGTCAGCGAGCCAAAGCCAGCAGCCGTGCTGGCGATCACGGCCCGGGTCCGCCCCAAGGCTGTGACGGTTGCGGCTGAGCCGATCGTGGCCGTAGTGGCGGTATCCACGCCAGAGGCGGCACCGGTGGCAGTTTCTCCTCTAGGCAGCACCCATCATCGCATTTTCAGTCCGCTTGCTGATCGGAATGATGCCGCGACGCCCACCAAGCCGTCCTCCCATGCATGGCGCAGCATCGGCTGAACCAGCGCACGCCTGCCGCAACCGCTGCGACAGGCATTGGCCGCGTCAGGATATGGCGGTGGTGGCGGAGATTTGATCAAATGGCCAGCGCGTTCTCCGCGTCGCCGAAGTGGCTGGTTTTGATGCCCATGCGGTCCATCATGGCGATGTGCAGGCGGCAGAGCTTGCGGTTCGGATCCTTGCTGTAGTCGTGGAAACGGCCGCCGCTGATGGTGCCGCCACCGCCGCCGGCGAGGACGACGGGGAGCTGGCGGGAGTCGTGCGCGTTGCCGTCGAAGAGGCTGCTGGTGAGCAGGATCATGCTGTTTTCCAGCAGGGTGCGCTCGCCCTCATTCGTGGCCTGCATCTTGGCCAGGAACTCGCCCCAGAGCTTCACCTGGTGCTCGTTCACGCGCTGGTACATGCTCATGCGGTGCTCATCATTGGCATGGTGGGACAGCTCATGGATGCCGCCGCTGATGCCGTCCAGGCTGGGGAAGCGCATGTTGGACAGGTCATTGTTCATCATGAACGTGGCCACGCGGGTGCGGTCCATCTGGAAGGCCAGCAGCATGATGTCAAACATGAGGCGCAGGTGGTCCTCGCTGCTGGCGGGGATGCCTGCGGCGGGGCGGCCGATGGTGGGGGCCTTCACGGTGGGCATCCAGCCCTGGCCGTTGGTCTCCGCTTGGCTGATCTTTTCGGCCAGTTCCACGCGCTGCTCGATCTCGCGCACGGAGGTCAGGTATTCGTCCAGCTTCTGCTTGTCGCGGCGGCTGAGCTTGGGCTTCAACGCGCCTGCGTCCTGCATGACGAGGTCCAGAATGCTCTTGTCGCGCTTGCGGCGGCTGCCGTCGTCAAAGAGCTGGTCAAACGCCTGCTGGGGAAAGATTTCCTTCGGGGACGGGGTCGTGGGCGTGCTCCAGGAGATGTAGGCGGAGTAGATGGAGGT
>CAZPSQ010000045.1:0-21703 GCA_964588755.1 uncultured Prosthecobacter sp.
ATAACGGCATTCGTTTGCCCATCGCTTCGTTCACCACGGCGGCTGGAGGACCAGCCGCCCTACCCCCTTGCTGCGGAGGCGGCTTTGCCTGCGTAGTGATTGCCAAGACTGATGTCTGTCAGATCAAGCAGGTGATAACGGCATTCGTTTGCCCATCGCTTCGTTCACCACGGCGGCTGGAGGACCAGCCGCCCTACCCCCTTGGAACCAACGCTTGTTGCGCGAGGGCGTGGGCCGGGCACACTTGGGGATGCTCCGCCCCCTTTTGTGCTTTTTGCTGCTGGTTCTTCCTGTTTCCGCCGCCGACCTTCAAGCGACGGGAGCGGGGATTGAAATCAGCGCGGGGAGCTTGGGGAGCTTCACGCTGACGTATCCGGAATTCATCGATGGTGGACATGCGACGGTGAACAAGCAGATCGAGGTGAAGGTGGCGGGTGGGAATGCTGTGGTTCGCTATGAAGGCGGGGCGGAGTGTGCGGTGGCGGTGGGGAAGGAGAGCATCGATGTGGCCTTCACAGGTGTGCCGGCGGCGGTGAAGTCGTGGAAGATGTCGATGCTGATCGACATTGGCTTTGCCAAAGGCGGGACGTGGAAGATCGCGGAGAAGGACGGGGCGTTTCCAGCGGAGAAGTCCACGCCGCCGCAGATCGCGAGCCTGAATGCGACGAGCTTTGGGGTGAAGAATGCGCAGGGGCAGAGCCTGGGCGTCACAACACCGGATTATGCGTTTCAACAACTGACGGACAATCGCGAATGGAACTGGGCGGTTTACCACTGGCAGTTCATCGTGCCGTGGATGGCTGACCATGCGCAGGCGAAGGTGCGGATCACGTCTGACACGGCGTCGGTGGCGAAGCTGATCGACACGTTTGGCCAGAGCCTCAAGGATTCGTTTCCGAACAAGCTGAAGAGGGAGGAAGACCTGAAGGCGGATGTGGAGGCGGACAAGGCGTACTATGCGAGCCTGGAGACGCCGAAGCTGGACCGCTTTGGCGGGCTGCCGGGCAGCGGGGAGACGCTGGGGCTGAGGAGGACGGGCTTCTTTCATGTGGAGCAGAAGCAGGGGAAGTGGTGGCTGGTGGACCCGGATGGGAACGCGTTTTTCCACTTCGGGCTGTGCGGCTTCGCGCCGAGTGATGACTACACGTATGTGAAGGGACGCGAGGGGATCTATGAGTGGCTGCCGAAGGCGGATGGGGAATTTGCCAGCGCTTTCCGACCGGGGGATGGGGACGCGCATTTCTCCTTCTATGTGGCGAATTTGATCCGGAAATTTGGTGCGGCGCATGACTATGAGACGCATGCGGCGCGGATGATCGAGCGGGTGCGGAAGTGGGGCTTCAACTCGATCGGGGCGTTCAGCCCGACGCCAACGACGGCGCATGTGAAGGCTGATTTTCCCTATGTGGCGCATCTGCCGATCAATGAGTGGGAGGGTGTGGCGCGCATCCCCGGAGCGCATGAGGTGTGGGACCCGTATGACGCGGCAACGGCGCAGAAGATCGCGGAGAACATCGCGCGCGAGGTGCCGCAGCGGGCGAATGATCCGCTCTTGATCGGGTGGTTCATTGTGAACGAGCCGCGGTATGATGAGCTGCCGCGGGTGATTCCATCGCTGCCGGGCAAGCACGCGTGCAAGCAGCGGCTGGTGGCGGCGCTGAAGGAGCAGTACAAGACGATCGATGCCTACAATGCAGCGTGGCAGGCGAAGGCGGGCGGCTTTGAGGAACTGGCGGAGGCGGGGCTGGCGGTGACGACGGACGCGGCGAAGGCGGATGTGAAGGCGTTTGTGGACGTGTTTCTGGAGGACTACTTCGCGCAGGTGGAGAAGGCTTTTCGGGCAAATGATCCGAACCACCTGCTGATCGGCAGCCGGCTGCAGCCGGTGACGATCGAGAACGAGGCGCTGTGCCGCATCATGGGCAACCATTTGGATGTGGTGTCGTACAACTACTACACCTTCGGAGTGGATAAGGAGGCGCTGAAGCGTTACCATGAATGGAGCGGGGGCAAGCCGATGATCCTGAGTGAATTTTTCTGGGCGTCGCCGAAGGACAGCGGGCTGGTGGGAGGACGGGAGGTGAGCACGCAGCAGGAGCGCGGGCTGGCGTACCGCAACTATGTGGAGCAGAGCGCGTCGCTGGGGTTTGTGGTGGGGATCGAGTGGTTCACGCTGATCGACCAGGCGACGACGGGGCGGTGGTTCAGCAAATACAATGGTGAGAGCTACAACACGGGGCTCTTCAGCGTGGCGGACCGGCCGTGGAAGGACATGGTGGCGGAGATGATGAAGACGAACCACACGATCTATGATCTGCTGCTGGGGAAGCGGGAGCCGTTTGCGTGGGAGGATGCGCGCTTCAAGATGAAGGGGAAGTGAGGCGGTCAGGTCAAGAATCGTCACCCGAACGCCAAGGATGCGCAGATGAGGCTGCTTGCCGGTGAGGCGGCGTGGAGGCCACAATCGTGGACAATGCCAGCCAAACCAACCATCCAGCTAGTCGCCAGTGGCGATCTCCGTCTTGCCGCCAACCAAACCTGCTGGCCAGCCCAGAAGGCGATGGAGGAGGCGCTGGCGAAGGCGATCAAGGCGGCGGGCTTTGAGGTCAAGCGTGCGCATCCCTATGACGCGAAGAAAAAGCATGGCTTCATCGCGAGCCAGCGCGAGGGCATCGAGGTGTTTCGTGGCATTGATCCGGACGCGCCGCTGATCGTGGCGGAGGCGGTGTGGCAGTATTCGCACCATGTGCTGGCGGGGCTGACGACGCATCGCGGGCCGATCCTGACGGTGGCGAACTGGAGCGGGCAGTGGCCGGGGCTGGTGGGGCTGCTGAACCTGAACGCGTCGCTGACGAAGGCGGGGGTGAAGTACTCGACGCTGTGGAGCGAGACCTTTACCGACGCGTTTTTCAAAGCGGGGCTGCTGGAGTGGCTGACGACCGGCGTGGTCACCCATGACCAATCCCACGTGCGCAGCCTGCCGCTGCTGAAGCTGCCTGCGGAGGATGAGCGGGCGGGGCGGGACTTTGGCAAACGCTTCCGCACGAACAAGGCGATCCTGGGGGTGTTTGATGAAGGCTGCATGGGGATGTTCAACGCCATCATCCCGGACGACCTGCTGCATGCCACGGGCTGCTTCAAGGAGCGGCTGAGCCAGTCCACGCTGTATGCTGCGATGCAGAATGTGAGCGATGAGGACGCGGCGGCGGCCCACGGGTGGCTGAAGCGCAAAGGATTGCAGATGCAGCTTGGCACGGACGAGGCCACGGAGCTGACGGAGCCGCAAATTTTGCTGCAATGCAAAATGTACATCGCGGCGCTGCGGCTGGCGGATGAGTTTGGTTGTGACTCGATTGGCATCCAGTACCAGCAGGGGTTAAAGGACCTGACGCCGGCGAGTGATCTGGTGGAAGGGATGCTGAACAACGCGGACCGGCCGCCGGTGCGGAGCGCGGATGGCAAGCGGGTGCTGTTTGAGGGCGAGGCGCTGCCGCATTTCAACGAGGTGGACGAGTGCGCGGGACTGGACGGCCTGCTGACCTACCGCCTGTGGCGCGAGCTGGGCTTTGCGCCGGAGAACACGCTGCATGACCTGCGCTGGGGTCAAAAATATGACAAGGACTATGTGTGGGTGCTGCTGATCAGCGGAGCGGCGCCGCCTGCTCACTTCATCGGCGGCTGGAAGGGGGCAAGCACGGAGCGGCAGCCTGCGATGTACTTCCGCCTTGGCGGCGGCACGATGAAGGGCATCAGCAAGCCGGGACACATTGTGTGGAGCCGGGTGTTTGTGATGGATGGCGCGCTGCACTGCGACATCGGTGTGGCGGAGGTGGTGAAGCTGCCTGAAAAAGAAACAGAGCGCCGCTGGCAGGAGACGACGCCGCAGTGGCCGATCATGCACACAGTGCTGAAGGGCGTGACGCGTGACCAGATGATGGCGCGGCACAAGTCCAACCACATCCAGGTGGTGTACTGCCCGAATGAGAAGCAGGCCCACCGCGCGGCGCGCATCAAGGCGGCCGCCTTGAGCGAGCTAGGCCTGCATGTGTCCTTGTGCGGGGATGTCCGCCTCGCCTAGCATGATTGTTCCCAACCCTTTCGTTTTCTCCAAACCATGAAATTTTTTTCCGCCAGTCTTCTCGCGCTCCTTTGCGGCTCCACCTTTGCCGCTGAAGAGCTGACACCGCTCAAGTACAACAATCCGGGCCTGGTGGTGGACCTGGGCGTGGGGCTGTGGGCGTGGCCGCTGCCGATGGACTTCGACGGCGACGGGGACCTGGACCTGGTGGTGAACTGCCCGGACAAGCCTTCCAACGGCATTTACTTCTTTGAGAACACCTCGGGAGACACGGCGAAGAACAAGATGCCGGTGTTCAAGCCGGGGCGGCGCATCAGCAAGGGGGCGCAGAATGTGCAGGTGAGCTATGTGGACGGGAAGCCTGTGGTAATGACGCCGGGCGCGACACACCCCGACTTCCTGAATACCGGCATCGACCAGGCGGTGAAGCTGGGGCTGCCGGGCAACATCCACATGAACAAGGTGCGCGCGAACATGTGGCGCATGGTGGACTATGATGGCGACGGCAAAAACGACATCATCGTGGGCGTGGGCGACTGGACCGAATACGGCTGGGACAACGCGTATGATGCGAACGGGCGCTGGATGAACGGGCCGATACGCGGCTATGTGTATGTGCTGGCCAACACCGGCACCAACGAGGTGCCGAAGTACGACAAGCCGAAGAAGGTGATGGCGACGGACCGGCCGGTGGAGACGTTTGGCTGGCCCTCGCCGAATTTTGCGGACTTCGATGGTGATGGCGACCTGGACCTGCTGTGCGGGGAGTTCCTGGACGGGTTCACGTATTTCCAGAACACGGGCACCCGGACGAAGCCGAAGTATGCGCTGGGCGTGCGGCTGAAGGCGGACACGGGGCGCTACCTGACGATGGACCTGGAGATGATCACGCCCGCCGTGATCGACTGGGACAAGGACGGCGACCTGGACATCATCTGCGGTGATGAGGACGGCCGGGTGGCCTTCATTGAGAACACCGGCAAGATGGAGGCGAACGCGCCTGTGTTCGCGGAGCCGCGCTATTTCCAGCAGGAGGCGGACGACCTGAAGTTTGGGGCGCTGGTGACGCCGGTGGGGTTTGACTGGGACGGCGATGGCGACATCGACCTGATCTGCGGCAACACGGCAGGCTATGTGTCCTTCTTTGAAAACCTGAGCGGCAAGGGCGTGGAGAAGCCCAAGTGGGCGGCGCCGGTGCGGCTGGAGGCCGCTGGCAAGGTGATCCGCCCGATGGCCGGGCCGAACGGCTCCATCCAAGGCCCCTGCGAGGCGAAGTGGGGCTACACCACGCAGACGGTGGCCGACTGGGATGGCGACGGCCTGCCCGATCTGATCTTGAACTCCATCCTGGGCAAGGTGGTGTGGCACAAGAACATCGGCACGCGGCAGAAGCCGGTGCTGGCCGCCGCGCAGCCTGTCGAGGTGGAATGGAACGGCCCGCAGCCGGAGCTGGCCTATGGCTGGCTGCGGCCTGAGGGCAAGGCCCTGCTGACCCAGTGGCGCACCACGCCGGTGGGGATCGACTGGAACAAGGACGGGCTGACGGACCTTGTGATGCTGGACCAGGAAGGTTATCTGGCGTTCTTTGAGCGGGCCAAGGGGGCGGATGGAAAGCTGGTGCTCAAGCACCCGCAGCGTGTGCTGTGCGCTGACAAGGAAGCCCAGGCCCCGGGCCTTGTTGACCAGGCGCTGGCGCACCTGAAGGTGAAGACGCCGGTGGCGATGACGCCAGGGGAGCCGCTGCGCCTGAACTCAGGCATCGCGGGCAAGAGCGGCCGCCGCAAGATCTGCATCATGGACTGGGACCAGGACGGGAAGCTGGACATCCTGCTGAACTCTGCCAACGCGAACTTCATCCGCCAGACTTCTGCGGCGGACGGGAAGTCCTACTTTGTGGACATGGGTCTGCTTTCGGATGCGAACATCGAAGGGCATGATGTGAGCCCGACGACGGTGGACTTCAATGGCGATGGCGTGCCGGATTTCGTCGGCGGCGCTGAGGACGGACGGTTGTATTACCTGAAGAATCCGAAGGCGAAGTGAGGGGCGGCTCCAGCGGCAGTTTGACTGGCTCTCCAGTCTTGAGTGACAAGGCGGCAGATCGCGGCTACTCCTCGCGCCCATGCGTGTTTGCCTCCTTGTCCTGCTGTCTGGCCTGCCAGCTTGTTCCCTGATCACCGTCCCGATTGGGGCGGCGGGCACGGTGGCTGGCGCGACGGTGAAGGCTACAGGGGGCGTGGCGAAGGCGGGAGTGAGCGCCATGGGCAGCCACAGGCAGCCCGCGCAGCAGCCGCCACAACCACAGATGCAGCAGCAGCCGTATTACCCGCCGCAGGGTTATCCGCCGCAGCCGTATTATCCGCCGCAACAAGTTCACGGTCAGCAGCCCTACGCCCCCTATTATCCGCAGCCGCAACAGGGCTACTACCCGCCGCCCCAGCAGCAGGCGCCGCAGGGGCAGTGGTATCAGGGGCGGTGGTATCCCTATTATCCGCAGCCGCAGCAGCCGGTCCGGTGAGGTGTGAACGGCCAGAAGGCGTGAGACATGCGAAGAGCATGAGAGAGACACTCCCATGAAATCCACCCTCAGCCTTGTCCTTCTTTGCCTCGCCAGCAGCAGCTGCGCGCTGGTGACCGTGCCTGTGAAAACCGCAGGGGCCATTGTGACCACCACGGTGGAAACCACGGGCACCATCGTGAGCGCGCCTTTCGGTGGCGGCAAAGACGATGACGAGGAAGAGGAAAAGAAGGCGCGTAAGAAGCGCGGAAAGCGTGAGGAGGTGCGGCGGGTGGACACCTACCATGAGGAACCTGCCCCGTATGCCCGCCCGGCCCCTTATTACTCCGACCCGTACGCCTACCCTGGGCGCTGATGGCGGAAGGGCTGCTGCCTTGGAGGCAGCGCAGCCTGCGCCGTGACAGATGCCGCCCCGGTCTGGCCAGGGAGGCTCCCCCCCCTGCCCTGCTATGGCAGGCTATCCCCTGCATGGCCATGCGAAATTGCTGGCGTTACAAAACCGCCTCAGTTTTCCGTGGAGAACATTCTTGACTTTTTTTGGATAAAAAGACTAGCCTCATGATCGTTGTTGCTGGAATCAAAACGCACTTTTTTATGAAAACACAGATCCTTACCAGCATGTTCCTGATCGTGGCGGCCGCCCTGGGCCAGGCCCGCGAATTTACCGACCTGCAAGGCCGGAAGCTGGACGCCGAGCTGGTGTCGGTGGCGGGCGGGCAGGCGACCTTGAAACGTCAGGCCGACGGGCGTGTGTTCACCGTGCCGGTGGCCTCGTTCTCGGCGGCAGACCAGAAGTTCATGAACAGCTTCGCGGCAGCGAACCTGAGCTATGTCTTTGACGTGACCTACACGAAGAAGAAGCTGGACTCCGTGAAGCGCAGCTATGGGGCAACGGTACAGACGGTGGAAAACTGGGCCTACAAGCTGGAGATGCGCAACAGGCAGCCCGTGGAGCTGCAAAACCTGCGGGTGGACTACTGGCTCTTCCGCAAGGAAGACCAAGGCCAGGGCAAGGGAGCCTCCCGCGTGGCGACCTCCGGCAGCCACAAAATCGAGTCGGTGAAGGGCTCGGCCGCCTATGCGTTCGACACGCTTCCCGTGGAGCTGAGCAAGAGCAAGCTGGAGGGGAACTTCATCTACATCGACGGCAGCCGCCCACGCTCCCAGGATGTGATGGGGGGCATCGTGGTGCGCGTGTTTGACCCCAGCAACCGGGAAGTCTTCAAGTTCGCCACGGACGAGGCCCTGTATGCCGCAGCCACGGGCAGAACCCGGGGCAGCAACTCCAATGCGGGCATGGCGCGCCCGAAATAACTGAGGCATTGATCTTTTCGGCTTTGATTGCTGATTGCAGCGCCGGGCGGCCAACGCCCGGCGTTTTGCTTTTGTCCTTTGTCCTGTTGTGGAAAACGCCCTGCGCCCCACAAAACCCCGCGGCGTGAAGAAGTCTGCGAAACGCCAGCCGAACACGCCTGCAACGCGTGCGCGGGGGGACGCGCTCGGCCTTGTGGAGCTGACGCTGGGCACGCCGGAGTTTCAGGCGCGGCTGAAGGCGCGAGAGATCGTGCTGGACCATGTGACGCCGCAGGCCTTCGGGTTCGCCGCGGCGCTGATGGCGCGCCATGTGGAAAAGGCGTCGAAACCCCGGCGGGTGTGGGTGCTGTGCCCGGACGTGAAAACGCAGGACCATGTGCATGCGGAGCTGGGCGTGTGGCAGTGCCCGGCGCTGTACTTTCCACGCATGGGCCATGTGATGGAGGGGGCGCTGCCCGACCCGGAGCTGATGGCGGAGCGCACGGCCGTGCTGGGCCGGATGATGGAGGGCGACTTCCCCGTGCTGGTGCTGTGCGCGGACAGCCTGGGGGAAAACGCGCCGCCGCTGGAGGAAATAAGCACGCAGCGCCGCACGCTGGAGGTGGGCGCGCGGCTGGATGTGGAGGCACTTTTGAAAGAGCTGGGCGAGGCGGGCTATGAGCGTGTGCCAGTGGTGACGGAGCGTGGGCAGTTCGCCCGGCGCGGGGGGATTGTGGACTTCTTTTCCTGGCAGGCGGAGGAGCCGCTGCGGCTGGAGTTTTTCGATGACGAGATCGAGTCGATCCGGGCCTTTGACCTGCACAACCAGTCCTCCATCAAACGACTGGAGCGCGCCGGGGTGATCCTGCGGATGGGCGAGAGCGCGGAGGAGGCATCCCAGGTGCGGGATCATCTGCAGAAGGATGATTTCATCGTCACGATTGAGTGTGACAGCAGCCTCCGGACTCATGCGCGCATCCTCAGCGGGGCGGCGGCGGGGGAAGGCGCGGAGGACTTCAGCACGGCGGTGCATGAGAACCCGCTGGGGGTGTTTGACGCGTCTGACTTTGTGCTGCATGAGGCGCGGCGGCAGCAGTTTGGCCGGCAGGTGCAGGAGTGGCACGGGCTGGGGTGGCGCACGGTGATCTTCTTCCACAATGAGGCGGAGCGGGAGCGCTTCAACGAGCTGCAAAGCAGCCTGCCCTCATCGGTGGAGACGAAGCTGGGGCTGCTGTACCGGGGCTTCACGACGCCTGCCGCAAAGCTGGCGGTGCTGACCGGGGCGGAGATTTTTGGCAGGCACCAGCACATCCGCCGCCTACGTGGGGCGAAGCTGGACGAGGCGGAGGTGCTGCGGAAGGCGCGCGACCTGCTGAGCGACCTGCGCGAGGGCGATCTGGTGGTGCATTCGGAGCACGGGATCGGGCGCTACAACGGCATCGAGACGCGGGAGGGTGGAAAAAAGGAAGAGGTGCTGGTGCTGCACTATGCGGAGGGGGCGCGGCTGTTTGTGCCGCTTTCCAACGCGCACATGGTTTCCCGCTATGTGGGCGTGGGGGGCAAGGCCCCTGCCCTGAGCAAGCTGAGCGAGGCGCGCTGGCAGAAGACCCGCAAGCAGGCGGAGAAGAGCGTGGAGGAATTCGCCGCGCGGATGCTGACGGTGGCGGCGGACCGGCAGACGATGAAGGCGTACTCCCACCCGCCAGACACGAAGTGGCAGGTGGAGTTTGAGGAGTCCTTTCTCTACCACGAAACGCCGGACCAACTGCGCTGCGCGGAGGAGATCAAGCGGGACATGGAGACGGAGAAGCCGATGGACCGGCTGCTGTGCGCGGACGTGGGCTTTGGCAAGACGGAGGTGGCGATCCGCGCCGCGTTCAAGGCGGTGATGGGGGGACGGCAGGTGGCGATCCTGGTGCCGACGACGGTGCTGGCAAGGCAGCACTGGGAGAACATCCGCCAGCGGATGAGCGAGTTCCCCGTGACGGTGGAGATGCTGTGCCGGCTGACGCCTGCCCACAAGGAAAAGGCGATTTTGAAGGGCATTGAGGAGGGCACGGTGGACGTGGTGGTGGGCACGCACCGGGTGATCTCCAAGGATGTGAAGTTCAAGAACCTGGGGCTGGCGGTGGTCGATGAGGAGCAGCGTTTCGGGGTGAAGCACAAGGAACGCTTCAAGGAGCTTTTCCGACTGGTGGACGTGCTGACACTGAGCGCGACGCCGATCCCGCGCACGCTTTACCTGGCGCTGATGGGGATGCGCGACATGAGCACGATCGAGACACCGCCGCCGAACAAGCAGGCGGTGCAGACGATGATCTGCCCGTATGACGAGCGGGTGATCAAGGCGGCGGTGGAGGCGGAGATCGAACGCGGCGGGCAGGTGTTCTTCCTGCACAACCGGGTGATGACGATCGAGAAGATCGCGCAGCGGATCCGCGACCTGTGCCCGAAGGCGCGGGTGATCACCGGCCACGGGCAGATGGACGAGGAGGTGCTGGAGGATGTGATGCACACCTTTGTGGACGGGCGCGCGGACGTGCTGGTGTGCACGACGATCATTGAAAGCGGGGTCGATATTCCGAACGCGAACACGATCATGATCGACCGGGCGGACCGGTTTGGGCTGGCGGACCTGTATCAGCTACGCGGCCGTGTGGGGCGCGGCGGGGTGCAGGCGTATGCGTACCTGCTGCTGCCGCAGGATGCGGTGACGGCGGGCGACGCGCGCAAGCGGGTGAACGCAATCAAGCAGTATGCGGGTCTGGGCAGCGGGTTCAAAATCGCGCTGCGGGACCTGGAAATCCGCGGGGCGGGAAACCTGCTGGGGACGGAGCAGAGCGGCCACATTGCGGCGGTCGGCTTTGACCTGTACTGCCAGATGCTGAAGCAGAGCGTGGCGCGGATGCAGGGGCGCCGGATCGCCCGTCCGGTGGAGGTGGGGCTGCGAGCGGACTTCCTGGTGATGAGCGAGGCGATGATGCTGCAGGCGGAAAAGGGCGCGACGCCGGCCTTCCTGCCGACGCCTTTCATCGAGGACGCGAAGCTGCGCATCACCGCCTACCGCCAGCTGGGCGAGGTGATGACGCGGAAGGAGCTGGACGAGCTGGAGGCGCAGTGGCGCGACCAGTTCGGTGAGAAGCTGCCGCATGCGGTGGCAAACCTCCTCACCTGCGCGGCGATACGCCTTTCCGCCGCGCATGCGGGGATCAGTGATGTGGAGATCCGCGAGCGGAAGCTGATGCTGACGCGCAATGGCAAGCACGTGATGATGGAGGGCAAGTTCCCCCGCCTGACGGCGAAGGAAGGGCACAAGCAACTGGCGGAGGCGCTGGCGATGCTGCGGAGCTTGTAAACGCGGGCGCTTGAGGAACGGAAGGACGGATCAGACGAGGGTGGCGAGATGCTCGTCGTAGAGTTTTTGGGCGGTGGCCTCGCCGAGGGCGTAGCGTTTTTCCAGGCCTTTGGGATAGAGGGGGGTGGGGCGGGCGTGCTCGGTGGTGATGACGGTCACTTTTTTGCCATGGATTTCGGCGAGGCGGAGGCGGTCGGCCATGATCTGGCGGCCCATGGAGTCGCGGGAGGCGAAGATGGTGGCGAGGAGGCGGCCGTGCAGCATGATGGGCGGGCGGCCGGGGGGCTGATCGATGCGGTGGATGATGATGTGGTCCACGTCATCATCGGTGAACCAGGGGTCCACAGGTGTCTCATGGGCAACGCCGCCGTCGGTACACTGGCGGCCGTCGAACTCGATGGGGGAGAACATCATGGGCACGCAGGCGCTGGCGGCCATGGCGGTGGCGAGGGGACCGCGCGAGGCGAAGAGAGTCTCGGCGTTTTTCAGGTCGCTGAGGGCGATCATGAGCTTCGGGCTGGCCAGGGATGCGATGTCGCGCCGGCCGACGAAGGACTCGAAATAGCGGACCGCGCCCTGGGCATCGAGAAAGCCGGGATGGGCGTCCTGATGGGCGCGGACGAACTGATGCCAGACCCAGCGGGTGCCTTTGGCGAAGGAAAGATACAGGCGCGGGCTGAGAACGGCCGCCCGGATGGCCTCCTGCCCAAGCCCGGCGGCATACAGGCCCGCGGTGATGGCACCTGCGGAGGAGCCGGCGATGGCGGCAGGCCGGACGCCGAGGGAATGCAAACGTGCCATGAAGCCGGCGTGCGTGGCATAGCCCATGAAGGAGGCACCGAGGGAGATGGCGATGCGGGGGGATTTTTTCATGAGGCGGCGACGACCTCCCGTGGCGCAGGGTCCGTGGCGCGCGAGCGCAAGAAAAGCAGGCCGCCGAACAGGCCCCAGCACAAGGTGAACAGCCAGCCCGCCAGGGAGGCGGAGATGCCCACGGCATCTGGCACGCCCGCGATGCCGGCGAGAAGAGCCTCGAAGGTGCGCTCGCGCACGCCGAGGCCGGACACGGAGAGGGGCAGGGAGGCGGCGGCATCCACAATGGGCATGGCGGTCAGCACATCCAGCACGGGCGCCTGGCCGCCGACGGCGCGCAGGCCACAATAGAAGCCCATGAAGAAGGCGGCGTGCATGCCGATGCTGACAAAGGTGGAGGCAAAGGCGCGCCGCCAGAGCAGTGTGAAGACGCCGTGCATCTTGGCCATGCGGCCGATGACGCCTTCAAACATGGGCAGGCCAAAGGTGCGTGGAAAGGTGCGGCGGCCCCAGGCCAGAATGTCCGGACGGAGGGAGAACCAACTGATCAGCAGGCCCACCAAGGCCCCGCCCACATACATGCTGTAGCCGGTGACCAGCACGCGCACGTTGGGGCCGAACTGCGGCCATGAGGACGACTTGGCGTAGATGCAGGCGGCAAAAAGCAGCGCGACAGCGACCAGCCCGGTCAGATGGTCGAGGACCAGCGAGACGCCCACGGGCATCGTTTTGCCGGGGAGGCGGCGGGAGAGGGACATGATCTTGTAGGCGTCCCCGCCGACCACGCCGAGGGAGCTGATGTTGAAGAACGCGCTGACCATCTCCGCGCGCATGACCGTGCCAAACGGCAGCTCCGGCGCAAAACCACGCAGCAGGATGTGCCACCGCACGGCGGTGAGCCACAAGGAGACCAAGACGAACCCCAGCCCGGCCAGAACCCAGTGCCAGTTGGTCAGCATCTGCTGAAAACGCGGGATGATCTCGGCGATGAGGTCATGCTCCCGAAACAACAGAACCAGCAGCACTCCGCTGATGAGCAGCCGCAGGGAGATAGAGAGCAGCCGCTTCACAACAGGGATGGGGCAGGAGCGCTCAGGCGGCCGCCTTTTGCTCCAGCGCCTCGGCGATGGTGTTCACGCTGTGGAGAATACGCTTGGCCTGATCCTGGTCGGCCATCTTGAAATTGAAGTTCTTTTCAATCATGACCACAAGCTGAAGCGCGTCCACGGAGTCCAGCCCGATGCCCGCAGGGCCGAAAAGGGGGGTGTCGTCGCCGATGTCTTCTGCCGTCATGTCGAGCATGAGTTCGCTGATCATGAGTTCTTTGAGGCGCTGGCGGATGGACATGCTGGAAGGTTCTTGTGGGACAGGACAGAGAATGGCGTCCTACAGGAGGCCGCCGTCGATTTTCAGTGTCGAACCAGTGATATAGCTCGCATCGGGGCTGGCAAGAAAGAAAACAGCGGCAGCGACCTCTGATGGGCGTGCAAAACGGCGCATGGGGAGCTGCATTTTCAGCGATTTCAGATGTTCCGGCGTCCAGTCAGGAGGCAGCCCCCCCTCGATGTAGCCGGGGCAGACGGCGTTGACGGTGATGCCCATGCGGGCGGATTCTTTGGCGAGGCTCTGTGTGAGGCCGACGACGCCTGCTTTGGCGGCGGCGTAGTTGGTCTGCCCGGCGGGGCCGGTCAGGGCGCTGAGGGAGGCGATATTGACAATGCGGCCGTGACGCTGACGCATCATGCCGGGGAGGACGGCCTGGCAGCCGTGGAAGACGGCGTTGAGATTGGCGTCGAGCACGGAGGACCACTGGTGGTGGGTCATGTGCGCCAGGAGGGCGTCCTCATGGAATCCGGCGTTGTTGACGAGGACGCCGAGGGGGCCGGACTTGGCCTCAATCTCGGTGAGGGCGGCCTGCCAGGCGTCGGGGGAGGTGACCTCCAGGGAGACCAGGTCTGCCTGACCGGGGAAGCGGGCGGCGAGCTCCGCCGCCTTTTCCCGCCGTTCCCGCACGCCCAAAAAGACGCGGCAGTCCGCCTCGCGGGAGAGGAAACAGTCGGCAAGGGAAAGACCCAGCGCGCCATTGGCGCCGGTGATCAGGATGCTGCGGCTCATGGGTGAGCTTTGCAGGCTGGCCTCTGGCGTTTCAAGCTGAGAAGCGCATTGTCCATTTCATTTCACTTCACTTCACTTCGTGGGCGCGGCCCAGACCTGGGGGGAGCGGACGCCGGGGCGGGCCTCGCCGCCGGGGATGATGACCTGGTCGTTCCAGAGGACGGCATTGGTGGTGACGAGGGAGAAGGGAACCGCGCCGGACTCGCTCCAGGTTTGCGTTTTGAGGTCGAACAGGAGGATGGAGCGAGGGAAGCCGGGGTGCTGGGACTTGGGCTCAAAGTTGACCAGAGCGCCGTCGTCGCCGCCGATGACGCAGATTTTGGAGCCGATGACGGGGGCGGGATTGGGGGCGGCGACGGAAACGCGGGGCATGTCGGGCAGCTTTTCCCAGCCCTTGGCGGGGGTGTAACGCCAGGCGTCCTTCAGCCAGTCGCGCAGGGGTTTGCCATCGGGTCCTGCGCTGAGAGCGGCACCGCTGAAGAGATGCACGGCTCCTTCGGCACCGGCCATGCAGGCGAGGATGCGGGGCTTGCCCGGGCAGGGTGGAAGTTCCTGCCATACCGCGCCTGGCTGTTTCAGGTCGAGCGACCAAAAGGTGCCCATGGCGGTGGTGGCGGTGGGGGTTTCAATGCCACCGGCGATGTAGATGACGCCGTCCAGCAGACAGCCGCTCATGAAGGCGCAGGGTTTTGGCAAGGGCGGCAGTTTTTTGCCCTCCTGGCCCAGCCAGAAGACATCGGTGTAGTGATCGGTGGCATTGCCGCCGCCGATGATGACGAGGCCCTCCGACGTGGTGATGCTGACGCCGTAGCCGTTTGGCTTTGGGAGCTTGCCGAGGGGACGCCACTGGCCGTCCGGCTTGTCCAGGGCGAAGACGGTGTCGTACCACAGCTTGGTGCCGCCCTCCCAGGGCATTTTGTCGATGAAGTGGGTGCCGCCCGCGACGATGAGCGAGCCGCCGCTGACACCGGCGAAGGAGCCTGCAAAGCCGCGTTGATCGGGCACGTCCGGCAGGCGCTTCCAGGCGGTGGCGGAAAGAAGCATGATCATGAGGAGCTGCATGGGGCATCTAAGACGTGTTTGAAAGCATTGGCAATGGTCCAGCGTATGCTTGGACTCCCCTCCATCCCATGCTGACGATCTCTGGAAAAACCCACGGCAAACTCTGCGACGGCGTGTCGCGGCGTGATTTTCTACGCATCGGCGGGCTGGCCATGGGCGGCCTTTCGCTGCCGGAGCTGCTGAAAGCGGAGGCGGAGGCGCGCACGGGGCGGAGCTTCAAGTCGGTGATCATGATCTACATGTGCGGCGCCCCGCCCCACCAGGACATGTACGACCTGAAGATGGACGCGCCGCTGGAGATCCGCGGCCCGTACAAGCCGATCCGGACGGCCGTGCCGGGCATCCACATTTCCGAGCACGCGCCACGTCTGGCGAAGATCATGGACAAGCTGGTGCCGATCCGGAGCATGTACGGCTCCCCCAATGGCGCGCATGACTCCTTCATCTGCTACACGGGCAAGGCACCGCCGCCGAATGGTGGCGCGGCGCCGGTGGGGCGGTTGTCCGACTCGCCCTCCTTCGGGTCGGTGATCTCACGCCTGAAGGGGCAGGCGGACCCGGCGATGCCTGCCTTTGTGGGACTGGCACCGAAGGCCGGACATCCGCCGTATGGATCGCCGGGGCATCCGGGATTTGTGGGCAACGCGCACTCCGCCTTCCGGCCGAATGGCGCGGGCATGGACGACCTGAAGCTGAATGGCATCACGCTGGACCGCCTGGAGGACCGGCGCTCACTGCTGACCGGTTTTGACAAATTCCGCCGCGACCTGGACCACAGCGGTCTGGTGAACGGGATGGACGCCTTCAACCAGCAGGCGCTGAATGTGCTGACCTCCAGCAAGCTGCTGACGGCGCTGGACATCAGCAAGGAGACCACCAAGACGCGTGAACGCTACGGCAAGGGCGACCCGAAGAACTACGGGGATGGCGCGCCGCTGAACCTGGAGCACTTCCTCCTGGCCCGCCGTCTGGTGGAGGCAGGCGCGCGTGTGGTGACGCTGAACTTTGGCCGCTGGGACTTCCACGACAACAACTACCCGCAACTGCTGCGCCACCTGCCGCTGTTCGACCAGGGCATGAGCGCGCTGGTGGAAGACCTGCATGAGCGCGGGCTGGACAAGGATGTGGCGGTCGTGGCATGGGGCGAGTTTGGCCGCACGCCGATCGTCAACAAAGACGGCGGGCGCGACCACTGGCCGCGCGTGGGCGGCGCGCTGCTGGCCGGTGGCGGGATGAAGACCGGCCAGGTCATCGGTGCCACGGACAAGCTGGGCGGAGAGCCGAGCGAGCGCCCGGTGCATTTCGGCGAGGTGTTCTCCACGCTGTACAAGTTCATGGGCATCGACACGCTGAAGACGACGCTGAATGATCTGAGCGGACGGCCACAGTTCCTGACGGATGGCTGGGCGCCGATGCCGGAGCTGATTTGAGGAAACCGAGGTTCAAGGCTGCGCCTGTCAAAGGTCAAGGTGTGGTCAAGCTTTGGGGGGGCTTGTGATTTGAGAGCCGCAGACCGGCATCGGCGGCATCAAGGATGCTCAAGCTGGACGAGGCTCGAAACCTGACCACTCCTTGACCTCTTGATCGTTGACAGAGAAATCTTCCACGCCCGCAAAACTCGCATCGCCCATGCCGTACTCTCGGCATCATGCCCGCGCCACACCCTGCGCATCCTCTTTCCCGCCGCGAAGTGATCCAGGCCGGGGCCGCCGGCCTGCTGGGCCTGGGGATGAACCATCTGACGGCGCTGCAAAGTCTGGCCGCTCCGGCAGGCAGGCCGCAGCGGGCGAAGTCGGTGATCTACATCTTTCTGTCCGGCGGGCTGGCACAGCATGAGAGCTTCGACATGAAGCCGGACGCGCCGATGGAAATCCGCGGAGAGTTCAAGCCGATCCGCACACGCACGCCGGGCACGCACATCTGCGAGCATCTGCCGAATCTGGCGCGCATCTCGGAGAAGTGGTCGCTGGTGCGTTCGCTGACGCATGGCACCAATGATCATTCCCTGGGACATCACGTGATGCTGACGGGGCGGAGTGACGCCCCGCCGGGCTTTGACCCCGGCAAGCCGAAGAAGTCCGACCACCCGAGCATGGCCGCGCTGGCCACGTCCCTGCTGCCGAAGCGCAAGGACAACCTGCCGCCCGCGATTGTGCTGCCGGACAAGCTCATCCACCGCACCGGGCGGACGCTGGCGGGGCAGTTTGCCGGGACGCTGGGCGCGCAGCATGACCCGTGGTTTCTGGAGATGTCGCCGTACCATCCGGAGCACTATGGGGCGTTTCCACAGTATCTGTTTCACCATGAGCGCGGCTTTGAGGCGGACGGCAAGCTGCGCTTCCAGGCGCCGCACCTCTCGCTGCCGCAGGGACTGACGCTGGATCGTGTGATGGACCGGGTGTCGCTGCGCGACGCGCTGGAGTCGCAGACGGCAGACCTCACCGCCCTGGCGGGTGACGCGGCCTTTGATTCCACACGTCAGGCGGCCGTCTCGCTGCTCGGCAACCGCAGGGTGCATGACGCCTTCAGCCTGGAAAAAGCAGACCCGAAGATGCTCGACCGCTATGGCCGCCACAGCTTTGGCTGGTCGCTGCTGATGGCACGCCGGCTGGTGGAGAGCGGCGTGCGGCTGGTGCAGGTGAACCTGGGCAACAATGAGACGTGGGACACCCACCAAGCCGCGTGGAAAAATCTGAAGGGCTACCTGCTGCCGCCGATGGACCAGGCGGTGAGCGCCCTGATCGAGGACCTGGACGCCAGCGGCCAACTGGATGAGACGCTGATTGTGATGGGCAGCGAGTTTGGCAGGACGCCGAAGATCAAGAGCATCTCCGCCACGGCCCTGCCTGGCCGCGACCACTGGGGCTCCGTGCAGAGCGTGATGCTGGCGGGCGGCGGCATCAAGGGTGGCCGCGTGATCGGCAGCAGCGACAAAAATGGAGGGCATCCTGAAAGCGACGGCCAGACGCCGGAGAATCTGGCCGCGACGATTTATGAGGCCCTGGGGCTGCCGCGTGACCTGATGTGGCATGACTTCACCGGACGCCCGCACACGCTGTACATGGGCACGCCGATTGCGGGGCTGGTGTGAGGCACGGCAGACATGATGGGAAGCAACCACGGCACTGGGGCCGGTTTCCCCATCACGGAAAGAGGCCGCGGATGGCCTTGGCCTCATGGACGCGCTTGATGCCGAGGCTTAGCGCGGCGAAGCGCATGCTGACGTTGCGCTTGCGGCTGAAGTTCAGGGTCTCGACGAAGGATTTTTCCAGGATGCGGTAGAGCTTGCTCATCACCTCGCCCTCGTCCCAGAAGAAGCTTTGCAGGTCCTGCACCCACTCGAAGTAGGAGACGACCACGCCGCCGGCGTTGCAGAGGATGTGAGGGATGACGAAGATCTCCGGACGCTGGGCGATGATGGCGTCCGCCTCGGGGGTGGTGGGGCCGTTGGCGCCTTCGGCCAGGATGCGGCACTGGATCCTGCCCGCGTTCTCCGCGGTGATCTGGCGCTCCAAGGCGGCTGGGACGAGGATGTCGCACGGCGTGAGCAGCATCTGCTCGTTGGAGATTGGCTCTGCACCGTCGAACCCGACGACGCTGCGTGTTTCGGCGACGTGGGCGTCGAGCTTTGCCAGATCGAGGCCGTTGGCATTGTGGATTCCGCCAAAGGCATCGCTGACGGCCAATATCTTGAGTCCCATGCGCGACAGGGAGGCCGCCGCGACAGCGCCGACATTGCCGTAGCCCTGCACGACCGCAGTGGCGCCGGAGGCGGGAATGCTGAGCGTGTCCATGGCACGTGAGATGAGATAGGCGACGCCACGGCCGGTGGACTCGCGCCGGCCAAGAGAGCCGCCAATGGCCACGGGCTTGCCCGTGACGACCGCCGGCACGCAGTGGCCGGTCTGGAGGGAGTAGGTGTCCATCATCCACGCCATGGTCTGCTCATTGGTGCCCATGTCCGGCGCGGGGATGTCGATCTGCGGGCCGATGAAGGGAATGAGCTCCTGGGTGTAACGGCGGGTCACGCGCTCCTGCTCGGCGAGGGAGAGCTCGCGCGGATTGCAGGTGACGCCGCCTTTGGCACCGCCGTAGGGCAGGCCTGTGAGGGCACACTTCCAGCTCATCCACATGGCCAGCGCGGCCACCTCGCCCAGGGTCACGTCGGGATGGAAACGCACGCCGCCCTTGGTGGGGCCCAGCGTGAGGTGATGCTGCACGCGGTAGCCCATGAAAACGGTGGTGCTGCCGTCATCCCGCCGCACCGGCATGGCCACGCTGACGGAGCGCTTTGGCAGCTTGAGCCGGTCGCGGGCGGACTCTGGAATCTCAAGGAACTCAGCCACCAGGTCGAATTGCTGGCAGGCCATGCGGAAGACGGGCGAGTCGTAAACTTGCGGCACTTGATTGCTCATGGTGGTCGGAATTACGTCTCGGAATGGGATTTTGCCACCCGCTAAATTTGGCATCTTGACGTGCCACGATGACGCCGTTTGGCAGGATCGGGCGCATGCTTGCACAGTCTTCCAGACGTAGCAGCGTGCATCATGCTCGCAGCATCCGGTATTCAACATTTTACTATCGGGAGGAAAAGGAGCGAACGGAGATTTTTGCGATTTTGGATCTGCGGAGCGAACCCACCTGGATCCGCGATGAGTTGAACATGCGAAACGGTTGAATCCAGCTTGCACGACCTCAAGAATTCGCGACCCCTCAAGAAATGAACGCCTCCTACCAATCCCTCTGCGAAGCTGCCTCTGAAATTGCGCTGCTCACCTCGACGGAGGCGGTGCTGGGCTGGGACCAGGAGACCCACATGCCGGAGAAGGCGCTGGAGCACCGCGCGCGGCAGCTTTCTTATCTGACGGGCAAGGCGCATGAGCTGCTGACCTCCAAGAAGACGCTGAAGCTGCTGGAGAAAGCGGAGGCCGCCCTGCCGGAGGACGCCACGCAGGCGGCAAACGTGCGGGGGCTGCGGCGTGACATCCACCGAGCCACCAAGCTGCCGAAGAAGCTGGTGGAGGAGGAGAGCGAGGTCTGCGCGCTGGGGAAGGCGGCCTGGGCGGAGGCACGGGCGAAGTCGGACTTTCCGATGTTTGCGCCGCACCTGGAGAAGATCCTCAACATCGCGCGCCGGAAGGCAGACCTGTTTGGCTATGAGGACGAGCCGTATGATGCGCTGCTGGACCTGTATGAGCGCAACGCGAAGACACGCGAGGTGGCGACGTTGTTTGAGAAGCTGAAGCCACAACTGGCGGAAATTGCGCGTGAGGCAGTGGCGAAGTCGAAGAAGGTGAAGCCGGGCACGCTGAAAGGCAGATACCCGATTGAAAAGCAGCAGATCCTGAACCGTGAGATTGCGGAGAGCCTGGGCTATGACTTTGGCGCAGGCCGGATCGACACCACGGCGCACCCTTTCTGCACCACGCTGGGCCCTGGCGACGTCCGGCTGACCACGCGCTATGATGAGAGTGACTTCTTATCCTCGCTGTTTGGCGTGATGCATGAGGCGGGCCACGGCTTGTATGAGCAGGGCCTGCCCGGGCTGGATTACGGCCTGCCGAGCGGCAGCGCGGCGTCCCTGGGCATTCACGAATCCCAGAGCCGCCTGTGGGAGAACCACGTGGGCCGCAGTGACTTTTTCTGGGCCAAGTGGCTGCCACGCGCGGCGGAGCTGTTCCCGCACCTGCGCAAGGTGAGGCTGGAGGCCTTCATGAAGGAGGTGAAGCGCTCCGAGTTCAGCTTCATCCGCGTGGAGGCGGACGAGGCGACGTATGACCTGCACATCCTGCTACGCTTCGGCATTGAGCGCCGGCTGGTGAAAGGTGAGCTGGCGGTGAAGGACGTGCCTGCCGTGTGGAATGCGGAGTATCATGAGCTGTTTGGCATGACGCCACCGGACGACGCGCGCGGCTGCCTGCAGGACATCCACTGGAGCATGGGCGGGCTGGGCTACTTTGCCACGTACACGCTGGGCAACCTGAACGCGGCGCAGCTTTTCGGAACGGCCAGGAAGCAGCGCAAGATCGCCGCCGGCCTGGAGAAGTGTGACTACGCGCCGCTGCTGCAGTGGCTGCGCCAGAAGGTGCATGCACATGGCGCGGCGCTGACGCCGCAGGAGATCATGACCTATGCCACTGGCAAGCCGACTGACGCGAAGTGGCACATCAAGCACCTGCGCGAGCGGTATGTGGACTGAGTTTTTTGAACCACGGATTTCACGGATGAACACGAATGGATTCTGATCTGAGAAATTCGTGGTGAAAGACCACGCCGAAGCCCCCTTGTTAAGAATTTTGGGGCGGGGCGGGGCTTTCCTTGTTGCACAGCAACAAGGCTACTTAGTGGCTGCGCCAGAGGGTACATGCGCATGGCGCGGCGCTGACGCCGCAGGAGATCATGACCTATGCCACCGGCAAGCCGACTGACGCGAAGTGGCACATCAAGCACCTGCGCGAGCGGTATGTGG
>CAZPSQ010000045.1:21803-31580 GCA_964588755.1 uncultured Prosthecobacter sp.
GAATTTTGGGGCGGGGCGGGGCTTTCCTTGTTGCACAGCAACAAGGCTACTTAGTCACGCCGCACGTGGCGGATGAGGCCGATCATGACGCCCTGGATGACGAGCTCCTGGGCGGGGAGGAGATCAGGGAAGTCAGGGTTTTCGGCCTTGAGATAGGGCTGGCTGTCCTTGACCAGATAACGCTTCAGTGTTGTCTCGCCGTCGATGAGGGCGGCCACAATGTCGCGGGGACGTGGCTCGCGGATTTCGAGGATGACGATGTCGCCATCGTCGATGAGGGCGCCGATCATGGACTCGCCGCGCACTTTGAGGGCGAAGCTTTTGGAGGAGCGGGGGATGCCAAGGGTGTTCACATCCACGGAGATGCATTTTTCCGCATGCTGCACCATGTCCGCCGCAGCCATGCCGGCGGGGATCTGGCCAAAGACAGGAATGTCCACGATCTCCGCACGGTCGAGGTCCTCGGGGAAGACAACCGCGCGCGCCTTGTGCGCATGCCGCTGGATGACGCCTTTTTTTTCCAATGCGCGCAGGTGGCTCATGGCCGCGGTCTGGCTGGAGAAGCCGAAGTGACGCTGAATGTCACGCGTGGAGGGCATGACGCCGTTGCTGCGCTGGTAGCTGCGCAGATACTCCAGCAGCTCCTGCTGGCGTGTGGTGAGGCGTGAATCGGAGTCGAGCAACATAGGCGTCGTTTTTGATTGTTCGAGTGAACATCACTGTTAACAAGTGATGTGCAAGAAGTTTTCCAAGGGCGCTTTCTCGGCATGGTCTGCCGCCATGAGAATGCCCCGTCTGCCGAAAAGTCCCCTGCTGGCCGTGCTGCTGGCCGCAGCTGTCTGCCATGGCCAGGAGGCGGGGTCAGGCACACTGAACCCGGCCAACATGGACAAGACAGGCATGCTGCCGCCGCACACGAAGGTGCTGGGGGAGCGCGCGGTGGCGGCCTTTGGGAAGCAGGACTGGGCGGCCGCGCGCAAGGCGTACCGGGAGATGCTGGAGCTGGATGATGGCAACGCGCTGATCTGGGCCAACCTGGGCGCGGTGGAGCAGCAGGCCGGAGATGTGAAGCGGGCCATTGAGTGCTTCGAAAAGTCGGTGCAGTTCAATCCGCAACTGGCGCAGTCATGGACGGCGCTGGGGCTGCTGCTGCAAAAGCGGGGCGACACCTACCGCGCGATCTCCTGCTTTGCGCGGGCCATTCATGAGGACCCGGAGGACGCACGGGCGCACAACTTCCTGGCCGTGACGATGAAGGAGTTTGGCTGGGCGGACGCGGCGGAGGCGGAGCTGCAGAAGGCCATCGATCTGAAGCCGGACTATGGCATCGCGCATTTCAACCTGGCGCTGATGCTGCTGGAGCGCCGGCCGCCTGCCACCGAGCTGGCGCGGCGGCAGTATGACAAGGCGCTGTCCCTGGGCGTGGCGAAGGACGAGGTGGTGGAGCGCCGCCTGAACAATGAGTGACCCGCATGAGTGACTGGAACATTGAGGACCAGCTCAACGAATGGCGTGCGCAGGGACTGTGGCGCGAGCTGCGGCCGCTGGATGAGGCGGCCGATGTTGTGGTGCGTTCCGGCGGGCGCGAGTGGATCAACTTTTCCTCCAACGACTACCTGGGGCTGGCGGGCGCGGCGGAGACACGCGAGGCGCTGATGGAGGGTGTGGCCAAACACGGCGGCGGCTCCGGCGCCTCCCGCCTGGTGTGCGGCACGCATCGCGCGCATGTGGATCTGGAGGAGGCTTTGGCGGAGTTCAAAGGCACGGCGGCGGCGCTGACCTTCAGCAGCGGCTTTGCCGTGGCGCTGGGCACCCTCCCTGCCCTGGTGGGGCCTGGGGACACGCTGATCCTGGACAAGCTGTGCCATGCCAGCCTGGTGGATGCCGCGCGGCTGAGCGGGGCCACGATCCGGGTGTTTCCCCACAACCATCTGGAAAAGCTGGAGCGGCTGCTGGGCACGAGCAAGGGGCGTGTGCTGGTGGTGACGGAGTCCATCTTCAGCATGGATGGCGACGCCGCGCCGCTGCGTGAGATCGTGGATTTGAAGGAGAGGCACGGCGCGTGGCTGCTGGTGGATGAGGCGCATGCCGTGGGTGTGCTGGGGCCGGAGGGGCGCGGGCTGGCGGCAGCGCTGGGAGTGGCGTCGCAGATCGACCTGCACATGGGCACGCTGAGCAAGGCCTTTGGCCTGAGCGGCGGCTATCTGGCCGCGTCCCGCGCGGTGATTGACCTGCTGGTCAACCGGGCGCGCAGCTTCATCTACACGACGGCCCCGCCACCGGCGCTGGCCCATGCCGCGCAGCATGCGCTGCGCCTGCTGCGGGGGGGGCGCGGGGATGCCCTGCGAAGCCGGCTGCAGGCGCATGTTCAACGGCTGGTGCCGCTGGTCCAAGGAACCGGCCTCCAGGCGGCGATCCTGCCGCTGATCCTGGGCGGGGAGGAGACCGCCATGCAGGCGAGCCGGGCGCTGAATGAGGCGGGCTTCCTCATCCCGTGCATTCGTTTTCCCACGGTGGCACGTGGCCGCGCACGGCTGCGGCTGACGGTGAGCGCGGCGCACACGGCGGAACATCTTGACGGGCTGGAGCGCGCCCTGGCCACGCTGGCCGCCCCTCAGGGAATGCCGTGAACGGTCCACTGAAGCGCGCGCTGCCGGGCGGCCTGAATTTCCTCATTGTTGAGCAGCACGCCACGGAGGCCGGGCGCCATGAGGCACTTGCGGTCCTCACGGTGCTTGAGAGTCAGGGCGTGGCCGAGCTCATGCGCGGCGACGCGGCCCACGGGATGATCCGACCCGCCGCGCACACGGTGAGAGTCGGGTGTCTCGCTGACGACCACGGGCTCCCCGTAGTAGAAGCCGTTGGGACCCATTTCATGGATGAAGCAGACATCGAGGACACCGGGGCGCAGCTTGTCCAGCGGCAGGGCGGACTTCACCCAGTTGCGCGAGCGCTGAAACAGCCGCTTCGGCGTCACTGAGAGGGCCTGCAATGGCGTGATGCCCGTCACCTCAAACCGGATGCCGGCGACAGACCAGATGCGGTTGACCTCGGCGAAGACGGCCCGCACCTCCGCCTCGGTGAAGGCGGACTGCAGCGCGGGGTATTGAGCCGAGCGCACCAGATGGACATGCACCGGCACCGTGAGCGGGGGAAGGGCCTCCTGCGCCGCCGTCATGGAGGCCAGGAAGAGAGAGAGGAGGAGAAGTGCCTGCCGCATGGATCATCATGAATGGCCTGCCATAAGATGCACCCATGAATTTGGTGGGAAAGCGGCGGGCGGATGAAACAGAAATGACACTTTGGCGTGTTTTCTTCGCAGGCCGGACGTTGACAGCGGGCCGATTCCATCGCTAGACAATAGCCGCCGTTTATGAACCTGCCCAACAAGCTGACCCTCTCGCGCCTGGTGCTCACCGGGGTGTTTGTGGTGATCTTTTACCTCCCCTGGGAAAACGCGGTGTCGCTGGCCATGATCGTGTTTGGCATCGCCTCGGCCACGGATTACTTCGACGGCCAGATCGCCCGGGCGCGCGGCATTGTGACGAACTTTGGCAAGCTGTTTGACCCGCTGGCGGACAAGATCCTGATTGCGGCGGCCTTTGTGATGCTGTCGGCAGACAAGTCGATCCCCATGGAGCTGCGGATGCCGGCGTGGATCACCATCCTGATCCTGGCGCGGGAGTTTTTTGTGACGGGCATCCGGCTGGTGGCGGCAGGCCAGGGCGCGGTGCTGGCGGCGGAGAAGCTGGGCAAGCACAAGATGTTCTGGCAGATCATCACGGTGATTTATTTCATGATGCGCCAGGCCTCCACGGAGCCGCTGTGGGGCTTCATGCGGCCGGTCTTCACGGCGAACCCAGGAGCAGAACAGGTGGTGGCATCCGCCGTGGTGTATTTCACCACGTTCCTCACCGTGGTGTCCGGATTCAGCTATTTCTGGAAGAACCGCCACCTGTTTGACGATGCCTGAGCCATCCTCCCACCTCCCAGCCATGACTCCTGACGAACAAATCACCGCCCTTGAACTGTCCCTGCCAACCGCACCGCCGCGCGGGGGTGTTTACAATCCTGTGGTGATCGTGGGAAACATCGCCTATGTGTCCGGCCACGGTCCGTACCAGGGGGAGGGAGAATACATCACCGGCCGTGTGGGGGAGGATCTGGACCTTGCCGCAGGCAGGGCCGCCGCGCGGCAGACGGCGCTGGCGCTGCTGGCCACGCTGAAGAGCGAGCTGGGCAGCCTGAGCCGCGTGAAGCGCGTGGTGAAACTGCTGGGCATGGTGAACTGCACGCCCGACTTTCAAGACCACCCCAAAGTCATCAATGGCTGCAGCGAGCTCTTTGGTGAAATCTGGGGGGCTGAGCACGGCATCGGCGCGCGCAGCGCGGTGGGCATGGGCTCCCTGCCAGGCAACATTGCCGTGGAAATCGAGGGGATCTTTGAACTCAACGGCTGAGCATCCTCTCAATAGCTCCAGGAGTTGACCGGGCGGTAAGCGTAGGAGCTGCCGCCGCCGGCGGCGTATGCCACGGGCGGGTTGTTATACCCATAGAACATGCCGCCGTAGTAGCGGTTGGCATAGTAACGGCGGTTGTGGTAGAAGGCATCCCGGTTTGAATGGCCTGAGGTGATGGCATTCCCATCTGAGCCCACCACGGTGACATGGGCCGGGACCGGCTCTGGATCGATGCCATGGCCTGTGCCGCGGACGTAGGCACGGTGGTCATACGGCATGCCGCAGGAGGTCAGGACCAGGGCGCAGGCGGCGGGGGCAAAGGCGAGACAGCGGAGAGAGGGTGTTTTCATGGCCTTGTGGTATCGCAGGCGGCCCCCGGGCCGCGTGTCAGGCATGCGGTGTTTCACCCAGATGCCAGCGCAGGCGACCTGGGGCATGTGCTGGACCAGAAACCCCAGCCACCCACACCATAGCCGCTGTTGTTCCAGCCGAACGAACTGCCGCCCCACGGACTGTAGCCATAGCTGCGACCGTAGCCGGAATGGTGGGGGCTGTGGTCATGGTAGCCTGGGCCGCCCCGAACGTGATAGGATCTGTCGCGGCTGGCGCCGACAGTGGCACCAATGCCGGTGCCGGAACGTTGGTTTGGACCGGCGCCGTAGTTGCCGGGGGACCCGCAGGAGGCCAGCAGCAGAGCCGAGCCCGCCAGGAGCATCGCCAGAGGTCGAAAGGGAGTTTTCATGGCACAAGATGATACGTGTGCCATGACGTATTCGGCCTTGGTTTCCGAACGCGAAAATCATGATGAGGCCTGCTGCCGCCAGACCCGACCCGCCTGCGGCGCGTGTTCGCGCGCCGTCAAAAAATAAGGATCTGGATGGGCAGGCTGTCCCGAATCCGCTTGTCCGGCGGCGAGCTCATGAGCTTTTCGAACTGCGACGCCCATTCACGAATGGCATACTTGGCCTGTCCTGTGGGATACAGCTCATTGGGAAAGAAAAAGAGAACCGCCATTTTGGTCTCCTCCTTGTCGGCAAACTCGAAGAAAGACTTGCCGGTGCGAGGCTCTGTCAGGACGCCTTGAATGGCGATGGAGGGGCGGGCAGCCTTTCCGATCAAGCTGCCGAGGGGCGTCATGGGCACGGGGACGGCCATGTCGAGCGCCTCCCGCACCACCAGGCCGCTGTAGGTGTTTGGCTCCCACTCGATGATGGAGAGCTTCAAGGTCATGGCATCCTTGGCGGGGGCGTCCACCACCTTGAAACGTGGCTGCTTGCTGGACTTGAAAGCGCGGATGAATTTTTCGTGGGTGTAAACCAGGAGATTTTCCATCTTGGCGTCGCGCCGCTGCTGGCTGAACTCCATTTTGGCGCTCACCTGCCTCATCGGGCGCAGCTCATCCGCCACCACCGGGGCGATGTAGATGTTCTTGACCTTGGCGGCGGCCTCCTGCACGCGCTTGTCAGGGCTCCACCAGTTGCCGAGGAAGGGGGAGCGCTTGCGGTCTTCCTTCAACTCTGAGGCATGCGGCAGGAAGCTGGTGGGCTTCACCTCCACGGCCGCCACCACGCTTTTGGCGGTACGGCAGGAAATCATGAGCCAGGGAAGAACTAGAAGGGCGGCAGCACGGGTCAGCGTCATCAGGGTCAGGTCGGGGGGGAGATGCGACTCTGGAATTACGTATGAAGAACGGGAATTCGCAAATATTTCAGACGTGTGGTGTCCACCGCGACAACACACACCCTTTCGCATAAACTTCCCGGCATCATTTGACCGCCCGTGCCGGGATGTTAGCTTTTCCGCTCCAAAGCCGCGCCCCAGGGCGGCCCACCTGTTTTTTTGCACGCTCATCCCTCCTATCATGGCTTGGCTATCCTCCCTCGGCCCCGTTGGCAAAGTTCTCGAGTTCCTCATCGTCCTGCTGGAGGTGATCCTGGTCTTCAACCTGATGATCGTGGTCCACGAATGGGGCCATTTCCTGGCGGCACGCTGGCGGGGGCTGAAGGTGGAGAAGTTCTACATCTGGTTCGGCAAGCCGATCTGGAAAAAGACGATCAACGGCGTGGAATACGGTCTGGGCAGCATCCCGGCGGGCGGCTATGTGGCGCTGCCGCAGATGGCCCCCATGGGCGGCCTGGAAGGCGAGGTGAACACGGAGAACCTCCCGCCGATCACGCCGCTGGACAAGGCCATCGTGGCCTTTGCGGGGCCGTTGTTCAGCTTTCTGCTGGCCTGCGCGTTTGCCGTGGTGGTCTGGCAGGTGGGCAAGCCGCAGAGCGAGGCGCACACGACGACTATTGTGGGCCATGTGGCGAAAGACAGCCCAGCGATGAAGGCGGGCATCCTCCCCGGAGACAAGGTGCTCAGTGTGGACGGCAACCCGGTGAAGCGTTTTGAGGGGCTGGTGGACAGCGTGCGCTGGGGCATGGTGGCCAGCGAGGGCGACACGATCCCCTTTGAGGTGGAGCGTGCCGGCCAGGGTGTGATCAAGGTGGATGTGGATCCTAAAGCCTGGCCAAAACCGGCGGAGACTCCAAAGCCCGTGTCCTGGTGGCGCTCCCTTTTCAGCCGGCCAGAGCTGCGGGAGGTGGGCCTCACCGGCCAGATGACCCCTGTGGTGGCGAGTGTGGCGGAAAACGGCCCCGCCGCCGATGCAGGGCTGAAAGCCAATGATGTCATCCTCAGCGTGGACGACACGCCCTTGCGCAGCCCTGGCGACCTGGGCGACTACATCAGGGCCAATCCCGGCAAAGCCATTCACCTGGGGGTGAAGCGTGAGGACAAAATCATGCGCCTGGAGGTGATGCCACGCCTGCCTGACGGCGGCAACCTGAAGGACTTCTCCCCTGACAAGAAAGCCTACCCGATGATCGGCATTGCCTGGGACTCGGAGGGCATCCGCACACCGCTCAAGATCACGCCGCAGGAGCAGATCAGCGACGCCATCCGCCACATGGGCAACCTTGTTTCGAAGCTGTTCTCGCCCAAGTCGGACCTGAGCCCGGCGCACATGAGCGGCCCGGTCGGCGTGGGGCGCTTGTACTACAAGCTGTTCCAGCATCCGGACGGCTGGCGGCTGGTGCTGTGGTTCAGCGTGGTGTTCAACATCAACCTGGCGATCCTGAACATGCTGCCCTTCCCCGTGCTGGACGGCGGGCACATCACGATGGCAGCCATCGAGGCCATCCGCCGCAGGCCGCCGCAGGGCAGGATTCTGGAATGGGTGCAAACCGGCTGCGCGCTGGCACTCTTTGGCTTCATCATTTTTGTGACGCTGAAGGACACGGGCGACTTCTTTGGCGGAGGCCCCAAGGACGACAAGCAGCTGCAGATCATCTGGAAGCCCAAGGACCAGCGGACGCCCCAGCCCTCGGGGACCTGACCCGGCCTGACTCCGACGCTCGCGCCATGCGTGTTCTGATCATCGTCGAAAACCTGCCGGTTCCCTTCGACCGGCGCGTCTGGCAGGAAGCCTGCGCGCTGCGGGATGCCGGGCATGAGGTGACGGTGATCTGCCCGCAGATGCGCGGTTTCACGCAGGCGGAGGAGGTTCTGGAGGGCATTCAAATCTACCGCCACTGGATCAGCAGCGAGGCTGGCTCCCTGCGCGGTTTCATCGCAGAGTATGCCTCCGCCTTGTGGGGGGAACTGGCCTGCGCGTTCAAAGCCTGGAAGAAGGGAGGCTTTGATGTGATCCACCTGTGCAACCCGCCGGACCTGCTTTTCCTTGTGGCGCTGCCCTTCAAGCTTTTTGGAGGCGTGAAGGTCATTTTTGATGTGCATGACCTGTGGCCGGAGATGTTTGAGGCGAAGTTCGGCAAACGCGGGCTGATGTACCGGGCGGTGCGGACTGCTGAACGCTGCACGCTGGCGCTGGCGGATGTGGTCATCGCGACGAACCAAAGCGTGCTGGCCACTGTGAAAAAGCGCGGCAAGCTGGCGGACGACCGTGCCTTTGTGGTGCGCACCGCGCCCAACCGCATGAACACAAGCGTGGCGCCGGATGACACGCTGCGCTGCGGCAGAAAACATCTGGTGGGCTATGTGGGCGTGATGGGCAACGCGGATGGCGTGGACTATCTGGTGCGCGCCGCGCACCACATTGTGCGCACACGCAAACGGGATGATGTGCAGTTTCTGCTGATGGGCTCCGGCCCGGAACACGCCGCGCTGCTGGCGCTGCGGAACGAGCTGGGACTGACCGACCACATGAGCATGCCCGGCCGTGTCAGTGATGAGTTTCTGTGCCGCGGGCTGCGCAGCATTGATGTGGGCGCGGCCTGCGATCCCATCAACACCTACAATGACCACTGCACGATGAACAAGGTGCTGGAGTACATGGCCTTCGCCAAACCGATCGTGATGTTTGGCACGGTGGAAGGCCGTTTTTCCGCTGGTGATGGCGCGGTGTATGTGATGGAAAACAGCTCGGAGAAGCTGGGCGATGCGATCCTCTCCCTGCTCGATGACGAGGCACGCCGTGACCTGCTGGGATCCGCTGGGCATGAGCGGCTGACCCAGGAGCTAAACTGGGATCGCAGCGTGGAGCAGCTTCTGCTTGCCTACGGCCGAACCGGCGCAGCAGCGCGGCTTTGATGGTCGTACGCAGGGAAAAAGGGCGTTTTCCCAGGGAAAAAGCACTCCGAATGATGAAATTTGCGTTGACGCTGCTCTCCCCGCCCTCATAACCTCCGCACACGGCAACCGCCGCCAACAACAATATGGCCAAGAAAGCAGCAACCAAAGCAACGAAGGCAGCCAAACCTGCCGCCAAGAAAGCCCCCGCCAAGCGCAAGCCCAATCCTGCGCTGATGAAGCCGGTGACTCCTGACGCCGTCCTCGGCGCGGTCGTCGGCACCAAGCCCGCCCCTCGTGGCCAGATCACGAAGAAGCTGTGGGACTACATCAAGAAGAACGGTCTCCAGGACGCCAAGAACAAGCGCCAGATCAACGCGGACGACGCGCTGAAGGCCGTGTTTGGTGGCAAGAAGTCTGTGACGATGTTCGAGATGACCAAGCTCGTCTCCAACCACATCACTGCTTAATTCTTCGATCCTTTCTTCAGACGCCGCGCCGGGCTCCACCCCGCCGCGGCGTTTTTTTTTTGCTTTGCCTTTGTTTGTGCGTGGGGGGATGGCGAAAAAACCGGCAAAGCATGCATGCTCTTCTCAGTGTCGCACAAGCTGTCTGGGTGATGAATGCTCTGGATGCTAGATGTAGGCCTCAAATGCAATTTTTAATGCCAGGCATTTAGTTGTTGATTCAACGGTGTCCAAAGCACTTGCGTCATAACTTGGTGTAAAGGGCCGCCAGCGCA
>CAZPSQ010000046.1:0-30842 GCA_964588755.1 uncultured Prosthecobacter sp.
AGGCCACCTTCAGCGCGGCGCGTGATGGTGTGGAGCCGCAGACGCTGGAGATCCGCGCCTGGGCGGAGGACTACCTGCCCGACCGGAAGCGCGCGTATTCCGCCGCCTTCCTGCTGCATGTGCTGAACAAGACAGACCACGCCCTGTGGCTGACGGAGCAGTTTGGCAAATGGCTGGAGGCCGCGCGTGAAACGTATGAGCGCGAGCAGCAGCTTCATGCCACGAACAAGGAGCTGCGCGCCATGGAGGCGGCGGACCTGGACCGGCCGGAGAACCGGCGGAAAATCACCCAGCAGGCCAGCGCGGAAAGCGCCAATGCCGCGCGCCTGGGCAGCCTGAACCAGAGCGGCCGCAGCCTGGTGGAGCAGGCAACCCGCAATGATGAGTTCGACGCCGCACGGCTGGAGTCCTGGGCCACAATGCTGAAGTCACTGCAGGACATCTCGGCCAGGCGGATGCCCAGCGTGGCGGATTTGTTGAAGCAAAGCTCGGCCGCCAAGACCGGCGCGAAGGGCCAGCCCACACCGCCGCAGCAGGCCCAGAACAACAACAGCCAGAAGCCGGGCGGCGAGGCAGAAAAGGCGGCGGGCAAAAACACCCAGAGCAAACCTTCCGCGCCCCAAATTTCCCAGGGGCCTGATCTTCCCAAGGGCGGTGCCAAGCCTGCGGGCGAGACACCTCCACAGACAAAGGAGAACATGCCCAGCATCGCGGACAAGGAAGGCTCCATGAGCAAGGCGGAGGCACCTGCAGCCGATCCGAATGCCAAACCCACGCCGCCGAAGCCCAGCAGCATGAAGCTGCCTACCACCCAGATGGCGGCGGCCCCCGGCAAGAAGGACGAGAAAAAAGACGGCGCGCAGGATGAGGCCAAGCCTGCGGAGACGCCCGCGCAGCAGAAGATGGACGAAGCGCTGGATGAGCAGAAGCTGCTGCTGGCGGAGTTTGCCCGTGTCTCAGACGAGCTGGCGGCAGTGCTGGCCAGCTTGGAAACCAGCACGTTTGTGAAGCGGCTCAAGAAAGCCTCACGTGACCAGATGCTGGCTGCGAAGGACCTGAACACCAAGACCCTCGGCGCCTTCGGCCTGGAACGGAAGCCGGTGAAGGACGCCGCCGGCATCGCCGAGCATGAGAAGCAGCAGAGCGAGGTCGTGCGCGTGATCCAGAGCGACCTGGAGGCCTACTACGCGCGCAAGCCCGAGATGCATTTCAAGAATGTCATCGGGCAGATGAAGGAGACGCAGGTGGTCAAGATGCTGAATTTCCTGGGGGACCAGGCGGCGGTGAACCTGAGCGGCAGCAGCATGGCCGGGGCGGAGTTCTGGGCGGACACCCTGGACCGCTGGGCGGAGGAGATGGTGGCGGCCAGCAACTGCAAAAGCTGCAGCAGCTGCAGTTCGGACAGCCTGCCGCCAGAGATCGTCCTGAAGGTGATGAAGGCCACACGCGACGAAATGAAACTGCGCGATGAGACCCGTGAGATGGAGAACTCCAAAGCAGCCCTGGAGGCGGCCGACCATGCGAAGAAATCAGCCGCCCTGGCCTCACGGCAGTATGGCATCCAGGCCGCCGTGCGCGGCGCGTTTGATGACATTCTGCGCCTGCCGTCGGGCAATGAGAAGTTTGGCCGGGAGCTGAAGCTGCTGGACGCCGTCAACCAGGTGATGACGGAGGCCGCAGGCATTCTGGACAAACCTGACACCGGCGATGCGGCGGTGGCCGCAGAGACCGAGGCCATCGAGCTGCTGCTCCAGGCCAAACGGCCAGGCAAAGGCGGAGGTGGTGGCGGCGGCAGCCCAGGTGGGGGAGGCACGGCGGACTCAGCCTCCCAAGCAGCGCTGGCAGATCTCGGCGCGGGCAGCGACTCACAGGCGGAGGTGGAGGCGCGCCCCGTGGGCCAGGCCACCGGCAAGGCCGGCCGCGAGCTGCCAGAGGAGTTCAAAACCGGGCTGGACGCCTACTTCAACAAACTGGAGTCAGGAGGCGCGCTGAAATGATGCGGGGGCTGCTGCTGGCCTGCGTGCTGGGCCTGGGCCTGACGTCCCTGCGGGCGCAGAACACCTATGCCACGCGCGCGGAGTCCCAGAAACCGCTGTCCGCACCCGTGGAAAAGCTCCTGGCGGAGTTCATTGACCGCTGCGCGGTGGAAAAGAAGCGGCAGCTCACCGCCCACATGGAGGAGATGACCAAGGCGGTCGAAACAGCCGTGAAGCTGAACGTCGAAGAAAAAGAGATGCTGCAGGCAGGGACCGCCAAGGCCGTGGAGACTGCGGTGGAGGCATGGAAACCAGGCGGCCGGGCAGCCATGCGCACCTACCTTCCCCGAACTTCAGACGCCGCAGCCATGCGGCTGCTGAACCAGTGGAAGCCCAATCAGGCCGGACTCAACGAACCTGTGGAGAACTGGAGGCCGCCCCAGGAGGACCCCGGCTGGCTGGGGGAGCTTGCCCGGGTGTTGGGCGAGGAACGTTTCAAAACGTGGGAGGCCGCCTACGTGCAGATGCGCGGGAAGGCGGAGAAAGAGGTCGATGACTACCTGGAGCGCTGGGTGCGGGAGGCACGCGGCCCGATGCATGAGGACATGCAGGCAAAGATCGGGCTCATGAAGACAAAGCTCAATCTGCCACAGGAGCAGGTCGAGGCCCTGACAAAGGCCGGCAACAGCCTGCTGGACCGCATCTCAACCGCCGAACGCCAGCGTGGGGCGCAGATGCTGCGGCCTATGCCGGAGGAGGCCCGCAAAAACATCATGGGACGCAGCTACTTCTATGTCCGCTTTGACCGGCCGCGAGGGGAGGCCTGGGAGAAAATGTGGCGTGACACCGCCGCCACCGTCCTCCCTGGCGGGCTCGTCAGCCAGTGGGAGGCCGTGGCGGGTGAGGAGAAGCAGAAGCAGGAGGCGGCGCTGGCGGACATCATCAAGCCCTCGGAGACCTATCTGCGCCAGCACATGGAGACGGCCCTGATGACGGAGGTGGACGGTCTGGTGGCCGACCTGAGCCTGGACGAGGAGCGGCAGAAGCAGCTGAAAAAACTTGCCGACGACTCAGTCGAGGAGTCGCTGAAAATCGCGCGCAAAAAGTGGCTGCAGCAGGCGCGGAATCTTTCCGTCCAGGAGCGTCAGCGCATGCGCGGAAACTCGTATTTCGGCCTGAACGAGGACCGGCAGGCCATCGCCCTGCCCATCTGGAAGGAGGGCCTCAAAAAGCTCCTGGAGGAAAAAGAGCTGACCCAGCTGACCGGCGAAAGGGAGCAGCGCCAGAAACGCGTCCTCACCTCGCTTGCCCGCGCCTGTCTGGCGGAGATGGACCAGACCCTCATGCTGAACGACAGCCAGCGCCTCAGGCTGGAGCCGCTGCTGGAGAAAGCCATGGTTCCCCTGCTGGAGCAACGCCGCCAGGAATATTGGAGCCACAGCCCCCAGCAGCTCTTTCAGCAGGCAGGCAAGGTGCAGGAGGACGACCTGAAGGACATTCTGGACGAGGTGCAGCGCAAGCGCTGGCAGGAGCTGCTGGCCTCCAGCGACACGCAGACGCGCAATGTCGCCGCGCCCGGTGCCACGCCGCCGGAGGTGCCGGACATGGAGGCCGCCATCTCCGCCCACCTCTACAAAATGTTCACGGCGGAGCGGGCGCGAAACCTCGCCGCCATGCTCCCCAGGGTGGAGGAGACGCAGCGCGTGCTGTCCCTGCCAGAGGACACGGTGGCCCGGCTCACCACAGCCGCCAAAGGAGCGGTGGAGGAAAGCCTGGCCCCCTGGCGGCAGAACACCGAGCGCTATGTGCGCCAGACCGTGCAGTCGGCCACCCCCAAAAACATCCTGCAAACACTGGCAGGCACAGAACGCGCCAGCTTCGGCCGCGCCATCGATGGCGGCCCCGAGATGAGCAAGGTCTGGCAGAGCGCCTTGGTCGAGGCGCTGGACGCCGCCCAGCAGGAGAAGCTTAAAGGCGTGATGCAAGCACGGGAAAGCTACCGTCTGAAGGCCATGGCAGGCATGTCCGTGGGGGAGCTGGACCGCCGCCGCCGGCTGTCAGGCGACCAGTGCGAAAAACTGGAAACACTGCTGGCAAAGGTGCTGGCGAAATACCAGCACGACATTGAACGCTACATGTCCCCCAACTGGCATCTCCAGTATTACCACGCCTTGGTGCCGGTGGCGGGCATTGCTCAGAAGGAGATTGAGGCCGTCCTCACCCCCCGGCAGTGGAAGCTGTGCAAGGAACGCGACCTGCCGGATGCGATGCAGTACTGGCAGGGCATTGAGAACAACCACAAAAACCGCCTCAAAAATGGGGCCCGGGGCAACCGCGTCATTTTCAATGGAGGGATGATTTTGAATGAGTGAGCGGCCCTACAGGCTCCAGGGCTGGCGAGCATGCATTCCCCGGACTGCACCGCGCCACTCGTTCCTGCCGGCCATTTTTTGCCTCCTGCTCACCAGCAGCCAGGCCGCAGGACCTTTTGCCACGCGGGAGCGGCTGCACCAGCCGGCGGGACCTCTGGCGGAGAAGGCGCTGGCGGCGCTGGCGGAAAGAACGTCAGACCTGCAGCACAAGCTTCTCAAGCAGCACATGGCCTCCGTCCTCGCAGAGATGGAGGAGCCGCTCAAGCTGACCCCCGAGGATATTTTTGGCCTGACGACTGCCATCGATCAGGCAGTCGGGCTGGCGGCCGCTTCTTGGAAGTCATGCATGACGGCGGGCCTGCGCCCCACCCTGGCCAAGTTCGGAGACGATGCCGCCCAGGCCACCAGGATTTCCACGTGGACGGCCGAGCAGATCGTGCCCGGCCTCCTGGTGGCGAAGTGGACTCCGCCTGAGTGGCTGCCGCAATGGGACGAGGCCGTCGAGGCGCGTCTGGGCGCGGCCCGGGCCGTCCAGTGGAAGGCCTTGCGGGAGGAGAAACGAAAGGCGCTTCTGCCTGCGCTCGCCCCCCTGCTTCAAAGCTGGGCGGACGCAGGACGGAAAGGCATGGAGGACGCCCTGGCCGAAAACTCGCGTCTCTTTGCGGAGGCCGCCCATCTGCCCCTCCGTGAGACGGAGCAGCTTGCCAAGCTCATGCGCCAGCTGGTGGACGACCATGTGACGTCAGAAAAAGAAGCCGGACGCGACATGCTGCTCAACACCCGCCATGCAACCCGCAAGGCGTTGCTGAGCGGGAAACCCATGAACGCAGGCTTCCTGATCCCCTCCGCTGAAGAACTGGAGGCGGCGTGGACCGGCCTGGCACGGCAGGTCGCGGGGGAGGCTGCGGTCGGGGCTTGGCAAAATGCACGTGAGCAAAAGAAGCAGGAGCTTGCCAAACGCCGGCAGGAGGTGCTCAAGCCGAGCCGGGATCGCGTGCGCATCGAGCTGGAGGATCAGATGAACCAGGAGGCCGGGGGGGTGATGACGGCGCTGGAGCTGGCTCCAGAGCGGAGGAAAAAGATCGAGGACCTCGGCCAAAAAGTGGTGACGGAGATCCTCGAGAGAAATGCCAAACGCTGGCTGGAGTCCGTCGAAACTTGGTCGGAGGAAGACCTGCTGTCCCATAAAAACAGACTTTTTGGCCTCGCCGCGAACGACAGCCTCAACCAGCGCCTGCTCTGGCGGGAGGGCCTGAAGCAGCTCCTCACCCCGGAGGAATGGGGGCAGGTGAAGCAGAGCGTGGAGGAGCGGAAGGCACGGGGAGTTCTGGCGCTCGCCAGGGTGGCCTTGGCGGATGCTGACACGGTCCTTTCCCTCACGGAGGAGCAACGGCAGGCGCTGGAGCCACTGGTCGTCCCGCAGATGAGGCAGCTCATCCGCGAGGAGACAGCAAAAATGTGGCGGGTGGAGGACCACCAGCTCCAGGCGGCCGCCAGCAAAGCACCGACAGAGGAGGTGCGCGCCATTCTGGACGAGGCGCAAACACAGCTGTGGCAGAAGCTGGGCCTGCCCACACCGCAGCAACGCCGGGTGGCCGCCCCCGCCGGTGAGCCTGCCGCCCAGCCTCCCCCCGGCAGGAGTGCCGCGGAGCTTGCCACCGGGCTGGAGGCGGAGATCTCCAGCCACCTGCACAGGCGCAGCCTCAAACAGCGCGCGGAACACTTGCAGTCCATGATGACCCAGGTGGGCGATGCGCGGCGCACGTTGAACCTGGACCCAGAACGGACAGAGCGTCTGGGGCTGGCGGCCAAAGGCGCCACCGAGGCCACCATGACCGGCTGGCGGCAGAAACTGGAGTCGTGGACGCGGGCGCAGATCGACGAGGACGCCACTCCCGAGACAGTCAAGGTCCTGCTGGGCACGCTGGAGAGCCGTAACATCTCGTTCTTTTCGAACAGGGAGGAGACCTCCCAGCAGGCGGTCTGGCAGCAAACGATTGAGGCTGTGCTCTCAGAGCAGGAGCGGGCGGCCTGGAAAAAAGTGATCGCGGAGCGCAAGGCCTACCGGGTCAGAGCATGGGCGGGAATGGCCGTGTTTGAGCTGGACCGCCGCCGCCGCCTGGGGCCGCAGCAGTGCGCCAGGCTGACCAAAATCCTGGCGGCTGTGGTGGAGGATTATCTGCCGGAAATTGAAAGCTCGATGTCCATGTCGAGATCCTGGTCCTGGCACCTGAGCTACTACTCCAGTCTGATGCCGCTGGCGGGAGCCAAAACGGCCGATCTGCAGGCGGTGCTGACGCCGGCCCAGTGGAAGCTGGTGAAGGAGCGGGATCTGCCCGACGCCCAGCGCTACTGGAGCAACATCGAAAACCGCCGCAAAAACGGCAAGGCCCTGCTTATTTTCGCCCAATGAACCTGACCCACATCAAGAGCGCGCCTAGCCCATGGCGCGCGGCAGCAGCAGCGCCGCCAGCGGCCTTCCTGTTGTTTTTGCTCCTGTGCATCACCACAGAAATGCCTGCGCAGGACCCGGCGCTGCGCTTCGGGGGCGCCATGCCGCAGGAGGTGGAAACAGTGTACGAACGCGGGCTGGCCTGGCTGGCCTCCAAGCAGAGCGATCAGGGTGGATGGCAGGGCGGCAACACCGGAGCCGGGGTGGACGGCATTTGCGTCATGGCTTTTCTGGCAGGCGGAGAGGACCCGAACTTTGGGCGTTACGCCCCGAACATCCGCAGGGCGGTGCGGGCGATCGTCCGCAGCCAGGACGCCAGCACGGGCTACCTGCCCAACAGCATGTACCATCACGGCTTTGCCATGCTGGCCCTGTCCGAGGCCTACGGGGCGGTGGACGAGTCCCTGCTGTGGGAGGGGGAGAAGCCGGTGCGCAGCCTCGCGCAGGCGCTGGACCTGGCCATCCGCTGCGCCGGCACCGCGCAGAAAAACAACCGCTGGGGGGGCTGGCGCTACACCCCAGGCTCCACAGACGCGGACACCTCCGTCACAGGCGCGGTGCTGATGGGGCTGCTGGCCGCGCGCAACGCGGGCATGGAGGTGGCTGACGAGGTGATCGACGCCGCGCTGGAGTACATGCGGCGCAGCACAGGCAGGGACGGCAGCGTGGCCTACAGCGGCGGCTTCGGCGGTTTTGGCGAGTCGATGAACCGCAGCGCGATCGCCACGCTGGTGTCGGCCGTTTCCAAGCACAAGGAGAGCGAGGAGTTCAAATCCACACTTAAGCATATTACAGACCGCTTGGAACACAACGAAGGCCACTACAAGGAGTACTTCCGCTACTACATGGCCCAGGCGCTGTTCCAGGGGGACTATTCCGCCTGGAACAAGTGGAACGCGGCCACCGCCCGCGTGCTGGGCGAGACCCAGGCGCCTGACGGCAGCTTCAACAACGGAGCGTATGAGACGGGGATGTCGCTGCTGGCGCTGGCGCTGAACTACCGTTTTTTGCCTGTGTATGAACGATAACTGGAGTGACAAATGAAGCCCGAATGCCTTAACGCAGTAAACATGCCCAGGTGCCATTGGCTCATGGGTGCTTCGATCATTCATTCGTCATTCGTCGTTCTGGTCGCGTCATTGTCCGCCCTGTCATTTCCGTTAGTCACCAGCGCATCCGAATTGCACTGGCGCAACGGCGAGTGGGTCGGCGGTGATTTTGTGGGGATGGAAAACGGCCATGTGATCTGGCGCGCGCCGATGTTTGCGGAGCCTTTCAAGATCAGCCTCGATGTGCTGAAACGCATCGACCGGTTCAAGCAGGACGAGAAGACCGAGGAGGAGTTCAGCGTGCGGCTGGTGGATGGAAGCCGCCTGTACGGCACAGTCACCGCGCTGACGGAGGACGCGCTGGAAATGAAGTCGGCACGCTTTGGCAGCCTGAGCATCCGCCGTGATGCTGTGCTGGGCGTGCAACGGCTGAAGGCGGAGGGTCTGCTCTTTGCCCAGCCGACGAGCACCACCGGCTGGGTGGAGGGAAAACCAGTCGTCAATACCCCCCCAAAAAACAGCTCATGGCGGGCCATCCCGGGGGCGGCCCTCCAGCAGGCGGGCTGGAACCGCACCGTCAGCCTGCCGCTGGACGCGCCGGAAATGGTGGAGATGCAGCTCGCGCTGAGCTCCAGCGTGCGGCCGGAGTTCAAAGTGGAGCTCAAGGCCGGCGATGATGAAAGGATGATCGTGGAAACCTGGGTGGACGACCTGGTGCTGCAAGGACGCGCGTTTCACAGCATCAAGCGCCTGGGGGACGACCAGAAGCGCGTGGCGCTGACACTGTTCTGGAACCGCCAGACGGGCCTGTGCGCCGTCTATGGGGCGGATGGCAAAAAGATCGTGGAGAGCCGCCACGCCCCCGTGGACGCAACCCCGCAGGAAGAGAAAGAAACCACCGAGGGAGAAGAGGGGAAGAAACCGGGCATCAAGATCGGCGGCCTGTTTGGGGCGCTGCTTGGGCTGGTGAAAGGGGCCGGCGACGCCCAGATGGAGGAGGCGCAGGCCAGGGCGCGCCGCAACGGTGCCGAGGCCGAGGCTCCTGTGGGGTTCACCCTGCTGAACAAGGGGCCGGACATCACCCTGGAAGCATTGCGCATCCGCGCCTGGGACGGGGAGCTGCCCACCGACATCACCGACATGCGGCCGCGTGTGGAGCTGACGGACGGCCACTACCTCAAAGCGGCGCCGGTGCGTGCCACCAGCACGACCCTGACGGTGAGGGATGAGAAGGGCCGGCAATCCGACCTGCCGTGGGAAAAGGTGCTGGCCGTGGAGCTGGACCCGGCCAAGCCTGCCCCCCCCCCGGTGCCAGCCGCCGCTCCGGCCGTGGAGCTGTGGTTCACCGACGGCGAGTGGCTGCAGGGCACGCTGAAGCAGGTGCGGAAGGACACGGCCACGCTGGAGACAGCCTTTTCCAAGGAGCCGGTCCACTTCAAAATCACGCGCATGCACCACCTCCAGCTCAAGGGGGATGCCAAAGATCCACCAGAAAGTGATCTGGCCCGGCTGGACTCGCTGACGATCGACAAAAAAGTGCTGCACGGCACGCTGGAGGCGAGCGGCGGCGCCCAGCCCCGCTGGCGGCTGCTGGGGGGACTGGAGCCGGTGATGCTGGCGGGCAACGGAAACATGGAGATCTCCCGCGCGCCCTCCGCCGATGCCAAGGGCTTTGGCAACGAGGCGCTGTTCTACCTGGGAAACGGGGATGTGCTGCCGGGCCGGCTGCGGGCCATCGACGCCCGGCAGGTGGACCTGGAGTCTGACGTGACGGCGCTCAAACAACTGCCGCCTGCCCGGCTGCAGGCCGTACAGTTCGGCGGGAAAGCCCTGAACCTGGACGGCTTTGAGGACGCTGGATGGCAGCGGACCCGCGGCGCGCAGGACACCGTCAAGGTCGAGGGGAAAAGCGCGCTGGAAGTCACCCCCGGCGGGTCGTGGGGCCACCCTTCTTTCATGCAGGTGAACGAGATCAGCTTCAACCTGCAGGGCAGCAACTTCAACGCCCTGCGCATGCGGCTGTTTTGTGACGGGGTGAACGCGGCCGTGCCGAGCACAAACCTGCTCTTTGGCCACATTGGCAGCGAGGTGTACTTCGGCCTGGAGGCCAGCGGCGACCAGATGGACCGGCAGTTCCGCCTGCGCAGCAGCGGCACGGTGCCGGTGCGCATCGAGGTGGCGGAAAACAACATCGACGTCTTCATCAACAGCGTGCTGGCGCGGAAGATTGCCCTGACGCCGAAGATGCGCCCCGGCAACGGCATCATCATCGAGCCTTTCAGCCTGTGGGGAAACGGTGAGAAGGACGTGAAGATCAGCGCCTTCAGCGCGCGTCTGGCCCCGGGCCGCATTGCCGCGCCCACGGTGGAGCAACGCTCCAAGGAGCACGCGCTGACGGTGCCACGCTTCCGCAAGGAGGACCCGCCACAACATGCCCTGGTGGCCGCCAATGGCGACATCCTGCGTGGCGTGATCGAGGCGGCCACGGCGGAGCATTTTGCCGTGCGGTCAGGGCTGGAGACCATCCAGGTACCGCGGGAGCGGGTGAAGGCGGCCGTGTGGCTCGTCAAACCTGCGGATGATGTGAGCGCCGCCTTTGAAGCACAGGCGAAGGAGGGAGACCCACCTGCCAACACCCACTGGCTGCTGCTGAACAATGGAGGAAGACTGGGCCTGAAGGTGGAACGTTTTGCCGATGACGCGGTGATCGGAACAAGCAGCCTGCTGGGCGAATGCCGCGTGCCGCTGGATGAGATCCACACCCTCCACACCACCCGGCCTGCCGACAATGCGGCAATGGTGGCATTGCAGGACTGGAAGCTGAAATTTGCCCCCGAACCGGTGCTGCCGGAGACCGGGGGGGAAAACTCCCCGCTGCTCAAGCAGGATGCCAAACCATTCAAGCTGCCGCTGCTGGCCGGCGGGGACTTCGACCTGACGCAGGAGAAGGGCAAGGTCGTCGTGCTGGACTTCTGGGCCACCTGGTGCGGGCCGTGCATCAAGGACCTGCCGGAGATGACTGACCAGATGGCGGCCTTTGACCCGCAGAAGGTCCGCTTCATCGCGGTGAATCAGGCGGAGCCCAAGGAGCAGGTCAAAGCGTTCCTCGAAACACGGGGCTGGAAGTTCGAGGTGGCGTTCGATTCCAACCAGCGGGTGGGACAGACCTTTGGCGTGGACGGCATCCCGCACACAGTCGTGGTGGGGCCGGACGGCAAGATCGCCTACGTGGCAACGGGCTACGCCCCCGGCCACGCCGCCGAGGTGGCCGAAACGGTGCGCAAGCTGCTGGGAGACAAAACCACGGCACCTGCCCCGTGAACTGTTTGCGCGGGAGGGGGGTTCCGTCCATGTTGACGGCCCACATCACATGTCCAGCAGTCTCGGCACACTTTTCCGCATCAGCACCTGGGGCGAATCCCACGGCCCCGGCGTCGGCGTCGTCATCGACGGCTGCCCGCCCCTCATCCCCCTGTCCGTGGAGGACATCCAGCATGAGCTGAACCGCCGCCGCCCTGGCCAGAGCAAGATCGTGACACCGCGCAAGGAGGACGACAGCGCGGAAATCCTTTCCGGCGTGCTGGACGGGCAGACACTGGGAACACCCATCGGCATTTTCGTCCGGAACACGGACCAGCGCCCCTCCGCTTACACGGAGATGCAGCAGGCCTACCGCCCCAGCCATGCGGACTACACCTATGATGCGAAGTACGGCATCCGCGCCGTGTCCGGCGGCGGGCGCTCCAGCGCGCGCGAGACGATCGGCCGCGTGGCCGCCGGCGCCATCGCGCGCAAGGTGCTGCGGCACTCCCTTCCCGGTTACGAATGCCTGGCCTATGTGAAGACGGTCCAGCACATCCAGGCCCAGGTGCCTGCGGCGGGGGAGCTGACCTCGGAGCTGATCGAGTCCAACATCGTGCGCACCTGCGATCCGGCAGCCGCGGAGAAGATGATCGAGCTGATCGAAAAAGTCCGCAGCGAGGGCAACAGCGTGGGCGGCATTGTGGAGTGTGTGGTGCGCGGCGTGCCTGCCGGGCTGGGCGAGCCGGTGTTTGACAAGCTGGAGGCCGACCTGGCCAAGGCAATGATGAGCCTGCCTGCGACGAAGGGATTTGAGATCGGCAGCGGCTTTGGCGGCACCACGATGACCGGCCTGGAGCACAACGACGAGTTTTACATGGACGGCAAAAACGTCCGCACCCGCACCAACCGCAGCGGCGGCATCCAGGGCGGCATCAGCAACGGGGAGGAGATCGTCTTCCGCGTGGCCTTCAAACCCACCGCCACCGTGCTGCGCGAGCAGAAGACCGTGACCAACACCGGCGAGGACACCACGCTGGCCGCCCGCGGCCGCCATGACGCCTGCGTGCTGCCGCGCGCCGTGCCGATGGTGGAGGCGATGGCGCATCTGATTGTGGCTGATCATTTCCTGCGCCAACGCGCACAGCGGGGATAGCAGCCATGCGCTGGGTCCTGCTGTTGTTGCTCACCAGGACGGCCAGCATGGCTGCGGCGGTGGCCCCGCTGCCGGAGATCAAGACAGGCACACATCCGCAGCCGATTGAGATTTGGGAGACGCCTTGGTATCCAGGTTTCATCTCCACCTCTGTCGCGTTCCTTGTGGGCGAGGTGGGTGATGATGCCACGTCGGGGGTCCAAACCACCCCCCAGCAAACCGTCATGTGGGAAAAGTGCGACGTGAGCGTGGAATCCGCGTTTGGTCATCTTGAACAGATTGAGGGAATCAAGACGGCCAAGCTCATTTGCAGCCAGGAAGGTTCTCCGTATGTGCCCGTGGACCCTGAGTGGGGCCGCATCCGCCATTTGAAGAAGGGGCAACGGATTCTTATCCTGCTGTATGAGCATGAAGGGGCGTCCTTTGGTCATGAGGCGATCATTGAACTGACGGCAGCCACGCGGACGCTGCCGGAGATTCTGCGGCGCACGGCGTTCGATCCACTTCAGTTCACAGATGAGGATTGGGTGGTGGTGGAAGCCGCCTCGTCCATTCTTCATGACCAGCTCCTCGAAATACGCACGCTCCGGCGTGAGATGAACGAGGAAGAATCACGTGAGCACATGCAGACAGCGATGACCATCGCCGCCATGCTCGGAGCCACGATCGTGCTGGTGTTCGTCGTTCTTCGATTCCGCCACAAGAGGAGAGAGGACTCCCCTTCTCAAAACCCCACGACGTAGAAGTGGTGCTGCGACACGCGCTCGGCCTCTGCCAGGGTGATCCAACGTTCCTTGAAGTTGTCCCCCCAGCTGTCGCTGAAGGCAATCTCATTGGTTTCTGCATTGTAGCCAATGATGAGCACCACATGACGGGTCTCATCATCCCGCTGCAGGCTGCTGGAGGAGGCGGCGGCGGCAACCTTTTCCTTCCATCCCTTCCAGTCGGTGGTGCTGGCGCGTTCCTTCTTGCGCGCGTTGGCGGTCTTGTTGAAGTCTTTCGTGCTGTAGAGCGTCCACATGATGGGCACGCCTTTGTCGATCTGCTTGGCAATGTCGCGCATTTTCAGCTCACCCTCCCAGGAGCTAAAAGCCCTGCCTTTGTTGCGGATGTGACGCTCAATACCCTGCAGCAGGAGCTGCATGCTGGTGCCGCCGCCGAAACCGGTCTCGCCCGCATTGGCCAGAATGTACATGTCCGCAGGAACACCGAGGTAACGCATGGCACGCTCCGCAGTGGCGGGCGCACAGTAGCCCTTTGGGCCCTGGTCCACCATGGGGATGTCCCCGATCACCACGTCCCCATTGGGACGTTTTTCAATGTTGGCGAGGGCGCGGGCGCGGACGATGGCGTCATTCGTATAGGCCATGCGGCCACCGGCATCAGCAAACTGGGTGGTGACAATCTGCACGCCGACGTACTCACCTTCCGCCTGCCCCAGGAGGATGGAATGGCCGCGCCAGTCCCAGCGGCGGACATCTGTCCGGCCTACCTTGCCCTCGCCAAATCGTTCCTTCTTCGGCTCTCCGAGCTTTTTGGTGAGTGTCTCGGTGATGGTGGCCATGTCCTTGTCCATGGCAGTTTTCACGATCAGCGCGGCCTGTGCAGGCGGCGTGTTCTTGTCAAAATGCATCTCTCCGCCTCCTTTGGAGCTGAAGAGGTCCCCCTTGTTGGCGAACACCAGTGAGAAGTTGGTGACCTTGTCATCTTCCGCGTACATGGCCACGGAGTAGGGATGGGCGCCAAAGATCTTGTAGTCGTCCTTGGTGTAAGCGCGGAAGCTGCTGGCGGTCTTGGTTTTCGACTCCGGCGGGATGTCCAATTTTTTTGCCACCTCTTCCGCCGAGGTCAGCCAAAGCGCCAGATCGGCAAACAGCGGCTGTCCGACCGCCTCGTTGACGGCATCCGGAGGCAGCTTGTCATTCGGTCCGGGGGTAAACCTGAATGGAAGTGCGGCCGGCTTGGCCGCAACGGCGGCGGCCGGAGCTGCGGCCGCCTGCCTCACATATTCCTGGTCGGCGGCGGAGAGCGTGTTGAGCTGCAGGGTGAACTGCTGCCCGTTCTCCATGACAATGGAGACTTGCTGGGCGGTGGCGCTGACCAGACGCGCCCGGATGCTTTTGCCGGAAGTGTTGGTGAAGGTGCGGAATTCCGTGGACTGCGCGCCTATGGAGGCCAGCGCCAGCAAGAGGGAGAAAGAGGCACAGGTCAGGCGCTTCATGGGCAGGCTTTTTAGCGTACCCATTCCTGAAAGGGAAGGCTGAATTTCGCAGACCGGGCGGGGGTCAGATCCAGGTGCCGGACGGGATGACGGCGTCCTTCGGAATGCAAACAATGCCGTCCCGGATGTGGTAGTTCGGCCCGTCCATGTTGTCTGGCTTGCCCTCGGGGGTGATGACCACGTTGTCTCCGATGTGCACGTTTTTGTCGATGATGGCGCGCTCGATGCGGCAGTTGCGGCCGATGCCAGGCCTGTCCCGGTCAGGATCCGTGCCGGCAGCCCCCGCGTAGAAGTCAGCGCCCATGATGATGCTTTCGCGGATGGTGGTGCCGGCCTCGATCTGGGACCGGACGCCGATGACGGCGGTCTCGATATGCACGTCTGTGAGGATGCAGCCGTCGGCCAGCAGGGCCTCACGAACGACGCCGCCGTTGATCTTGGTGGCAGGCAGCGCGCGGGTGTGGGAGAAAATGGGGGCCACGGAGTCGAAGAAGTCGAACTGCGGCACCAGCTTGCACAGGTCCAGGTTGGCCTGGAAGAAGGAACGGATGGTGCCGATGTCCTCCCAGTAGCCCTGGAAGTTGAAGGACATCACACGACGCTCCTTGAGCGCGGCGGGGATGATGTGCTTGCCGAAGTCATTGTGCTTGTTGTCCAGGCAGTCGATAAGGACCTGGCGGTTGAACAGGTAGATGCCCATGGAGGCCTGGTAGCGGGCCTCCTCGGGGTTCATGCCCAGCCCGGCCAGGGTCTCCTTGGGCATGCGCAGCGTCTCCAGCACGGCGGGGTCCTTCGGCTTCTCCACAAACTCATGGATCTGGCCGCTGGCATCGGCATGCATGATGCCAAAGCTGGTGGCGTCACGCCCGTCCACCGGCAGCGTGGCGATGGTCAGGTCCGCCTGGGTGGCCAGGTGCTGGCGCATGAGCTTGCGAAAATCAATACGGTAGAGCTGGTCCCCGCTGAGGATGAGGAAGTACTCATGGTCGTTTTCCAGGAAGTAGCGCAGGTTTTGCCGCACGGCGTCAGCGGTGCCCTGGTACCAGCGCTCCCCCTCCGGCGTCTGCTGGGCGGCCAGCACCTCCACAAAGCCGCGGGTGAACTGGTCAAAGCGGTAGGTGCGGGAAAGGTGGCGGTTGAGGGACGCGCTGTTGTACTGGGTGAGCACGTACACCTGGCGCAGACCGGAGTTGATGCAGTTGCTGATCGGGATGTCCACCAGACGGTACTTGCCCGCGAGGGGAACGGCAGGCTTGGCGCGGTCCTTGGTAAGCGGAAACAGCCGGGTGCCCGCACCGCCGCCCATGACGATCGCCAGGGTGCTGCGGCGCAGAAACGAGTCGGCTTCAATCTGAATGTTGGTGGACTGGCTCATGGTCGGGTTTGGTTTGCTAGGGTCGCCACACTTCTCTGAAACAACATATGCAGGCATGCGTTATCCCTGCCCCATCTATCGGCCAGCAAGCGCGCCTCGGTCTTAGTTTTAACACCACAGTCCACTCCATGTCCACATCCGCGTATCGTTCAACGCTTTTTGTCTTTGCCAGCCTCGCCACCGTGCCTGCCTGGGCCGCTGTAAGCTTTGAAAAAGACGTGCTCCCCATCCTTAACAAAAAGTGCGTGGACTGCCACAAGGCCCCCTTCGTGGAGAATGGCAAAAAGAAGGAGCCGAAAGCAGGTCTGCGGCTGGATGCCTCATGGGCGATTCTTAAGGGAAGCGAGAACGGCCCCGTGCTGACAGCAGGGGCTCCGGACAAAAGCAGCTTGTACGAGGCGGTGATCCTGCCCAAGGATGAGGACGGTCACATGCCGCCCAAGGGGGAGGATCTGACGCCCGAGGAGATCAAAGTGCTGAAGACCTGGATCGAGGAGGGCGCGGACTTTGGCGGCTGGATCGGCAGCAAGGAGGGCATGCCTGCGGACGCTCAAACGGCCTCCGCAAAGGAGGTGAAGCCGCGCGAGCATGATCTTTTTTATGCGGCGCTGGAGAAAGAGGTGAAGCCGCTGGCCGATGATCTGCTGACCAAGGCGAAGGAGGCTGGCGCGCAGGTGTCCGCCGTAAAGGTGGGCAGCGCGCTGGTGCGGGTGGACTTCCTCACAGGCGTGTCCAAGTGCGATGATGACAAGGCCGCCGTGCTGCTGCCCCTGAAGGAAAACATTGTCCAGGTGGACCTGGGCCGCACCGTGGTCACGGACGCCACCCTGAAGAACACGATCGCGCAGCTTCCCCGCCTGGTGTCGCTGGACCTGCGCCAGACCAAGGTGACTGACTCAGGACTGGAGGCACTGACCGGCCTGAAGAAACTGCAAAGCCTCAATCTTTACGGGACGGAGGTTTCCGACGCCGGTCTGAAACACCTCGCCAAGATCAAGAGCCTTAAAAACGTCTATCTCTGGCAGTCCAAGGCCACCGAGGCTGGCGTAAAACAGCTCGTTGCCGCCATTCCCGGCCTCAAGGCCACCGTCAAGTAAACGCAACATCACCCAACCTGCCCGCAACCTCATCTGATGAAAACACGCCTCCTCATGCTCACCGCCCTCTTCCATGCTCTGTTTGGCAGCGCCCTCGCCGGTCAAGGCGAAAAGGTGGACTATCCAGCCCCCGTCATCTCCGCCGTGAACCAGGACGGCGCCACCGTGAACCTGGCCGATGTTTACGCGAAGGGTCCGACCGTGGTGTTCTTCTACCCGAAGGCCAACACCCCGGGCTGCACCAAGCAGGCCTGCTCCCTGCGCGACGCCTTCTCCGAGCTGAGCAAGGACGGCGTGCAGGTGCTGGGCGTCTCCTTTGACAAGCCGGAGGCGCAGAAGAAATTCAAAGACGACCACAAGCTGCCCTACGACCTCATCGCCGACCCGGAAGGCAAGGTGGTGGAGGCCTTCAAGGTCGAAAAGATCATCAAAGGCCCCCTCTCCCTGGCCAGCCGCCAGTGCTTTCTGATCAAGGACGGCAAGGTGGTGTGGCATGACGCCAAAGCCAGCACAGCCGAACAGGCGGCGGACATCAAGCGCGTGCTGGGCGAGCTGAAGTCCTGACACGACGCCCCCCAAGCAGTTTGCATCTCTTGCCCCGGAGTCTGTGAAAACGGGCTCCGGCTTTTTTCTGCCTTTGTCATGGGCCTTGAGCGCGCCAGCAATACAGCCTAGTCTCGGCAGCCAGACCAGCGCCACGCCACCACTGCCATGAAGACCACGCTCCTGCTCCTCCTCCTGCTGCTTTCCCCCGGCCTGCTCCCCGCCCAGGCGCCGAACCCGCAGCCCACGCCGGACCCGAACGCGCAGCAGGCGGACGAGCCCACACGCGACGGCCTGTGGGACGGCCGCTTCAATGGTGGAAACTACGTCGTGCGCTGCAACGCCATCATCGCCCTGTCCAAGCATGAGTATGTGTCCGACGGCGTGGCCCGGGTGGTGGAGGTGAACCTGACGCTGAACTCCGCGCAGGTGGTGCGCTTTTATTTCCTGGAGCCGGTGAAGATGGAGACCAACAGCAGCACGGCACAGGCGGGCACCCAGGCGCTGGAACGTGCCAAGGGACTGGTGGAGGAAGCGGTGGGCCGGGCGGCCCCGGGCATCACCGACCCGAAAGTGGTGAAAAACTACCCCACCTCCACCCACGCGCACACGGTGGAGTTTGTGCTCAAGGAGGAAGCCCGGCTGAACTCCATGTTCCAGAGCCTGCAACGGGGCTTCCGCACCGGGCAGGGGAGAATCTGGAAGGAATAGGGGCAACAGGCAGGCGCGACAACGACGACGATGCGCTGGGCAGGGCGGCTGGTCCTCCAGCCGCCGGGGTGAATGGAGCGGTGGGTGCGCAAACGCCCGTCACCCATCCGGAAGCTCTCAGGCACGCGCGGCGCTTGCAGGAGCAAGCGCCCTACCTGCCGGGCCCTACCTGCCAGAACTCATACGTTGAAGCGGAACTCGACCACGTCGCCGTCGCGCATGACGTACTCCTTGCCTTCGATGCGCCATTTGCCCTTCTCCTTGGCCTTGGCATTGGAGCCGAGTTCGACAAGGTCGTTGTAATGCACCACCTCGGCAGCGATGAAGCCGCGCTCGAAATCCGTATGGATGACACCAGCTGCCTGCGGGGCCTTCATACCTTTGACGATGGTCCAGGCGCGGGTTTCTTTTTCCCCCGTGGTCAGGTAGGTCTGCAAACCGAGGAGGTCGTAGGCACCCTTGATCAGGCGTGAGACACCGCTGTCATCCACGCCAATGTCGGCGAGGTAGGACTTGGCCTCTTCCTCGGTGAGGTCGATCAGCTCGCTCTCAATGGCGGCGCTGACAACGACGGCGGCGGCCTCATGGGCGTGCTTCACGTATTCGCGCACCTTGCCCACGAAGGGATGGGTGTCGGGGTTTTTGGAGGCGGCAGAGAGGTCTGACTCGGCCACATTGCAGGCAAAGATGCAGGGCTTGGAGCTGAGCAGGAAGAAGGACTTCATCAGCTTGCGCTCGTCCTCCGTGCATTCCAGGGTGACGGCAGGCTTGCCGGCATCGAAGTGTGGGATGAGCTTTTCGCAGAGGGCGATTTCAGCCTTGGCCTCCTTGTCTCCGCTCTTGGCCTTCTTTTCACCCTTCTCCTTGCGGCGCTGGACGGCGTCCATGTCTGCGAGAATGAGCTCGGTGTTGATGACCTCAATGTCGCGCACGGGATCGATGGTGCCACTGACGTGGGTGATGTCGCCGTCTTCAAAGCAGCGGACGACGTGGACGATGGCGTCCACCTCGCGGATGTGGCTGAGGAACTTGTTGCCGAGGCCTTCCCCCTGGCTGGCACCTTTGACGAGGCCGGCGATGTCCACGAACTCGATGGCGGCGGGGACAAGCTTCTGCGAACCGGAAAGCTTCGAAAGCGCGGCCAGGCGCTCGTCCGGCACGGTCACGACGCCGGTGTTCGGCTCGATGGTGCAGAAGGGATAGTTTGCCGACTCCGCCTTGTGGGTGCGGGTGACAGCATTGAAAAGGGTGGATTTGCCAACGTTCGGAAGGCCAACGATACCGGCTCTGAGCATAAGGGCGGCGAGATTAGCCCCATGCGCGGCCTGCGCAAGCCTGCTGTGCAGAGCTGAGGGAGAAATCGCCCCCCGGTTCAAACCAGCCGTCACCTGCGATTCAAAACTCCGCAAGGCTGCGAATTTTATTGAGGGGTCAATAGGACACCGGCATAATCGCCCACGTGAATCTGCTTCTTCGTGCTGTGCCGTGTTTGCTGCTGATTAGCGCTTGGGCAACGTCTGCCACGACGGCACGGGCCATCAGCCCAGAACTTCAGGAGGCTTTTGGCTGGCTGGACTCGGCGGGCATTCCCTCAGCGAAAGGCTTACAGCCTGTGGAGGCATGGACCGGGGGCTACTGCCATACTGGCAGCGTGAAAACCGCCATCACCCTGCCAGCGTTTCTGATCTCCGATCTGGAGAAGTCGATCCAGGTGCAAACGATGTGTGGGGGGGGGAGCGCCTGACATTCGATAAGCGGGGTGATGCGACAAGCCCTGGCCGAACGCGCGTCGAGCCAAGATCCTTGGACTGGCTCATCAAAACTCATGTCGAGGGCCTGCCTTTCCAAACGCGGTTCGCCCTGTTTGACGATCTCGTGCCGTCAGGCCTCCTTCAATGGGTGATGCTCGCTCGTCATTGCCGGGATTGTAAGGAAGATGAGCTTTTCCAGAAAGCTGAGATCGCCCTAAAGGTGTGACATTTGCAAGGGGCTCCATCGCCCAGGCAGCAGATGGCGGAGGACACAGCGGAATATCTGTTTAAACGTGCGTTGTGGATGTTTGGTGCACCCACACGCTCATGGACCGTCATCCGCCAGTCGCTGGAACACGTGGGGAAAATGCTGCCCGAGACTGGCCTATCAAACAAAGCCACACTGCTTGCAACCCGCCTCACCAGCCTGATGAATGAGGAACAGGCCCGCCCGACATTGTCTCATGAAGCGATTCTCAAACTGCCCCCGGAGCAACAGTTCATCGAACAGGTCCGCCAACTACGGATGGAAATAGTGGAGACATCAAGCGGCAGCGTCACCGCAGTGAACGAATTGATAAAGATGGGAGCGGCTGCAGTGCCTGCGTTGATCGCCGCAGTGGATGATCCCCGCCCCACCCGGGTGTTCCATTGTCCATACGGGAGGGCCGGTCAGCGTATTTTGAGCATTTCAAGCATCGGGGAACTCGCATCCCAAGCACTGGCCGGCATCTCTGGCAAAACATTCAAAGGCCAAAGTGTGGCGGGTGTGTTTGCGCCACCCACTCCAGACACCAGTGAGCTGCGTCAAGAGATCGAAGCCTGGTGGGTGGTATATCAAAAGCGCCTCTCCCCATAAAAAATGATACGCTAGCCGCGGTTCCACCATCCGGCTGACAATAGCGCCGCCACGACTTCGGGCTTGCCACGCAGGGCAGAACACGGCGCTTTCGCCAGGGCACCCAGGCTGGCTCGTAAGGGATGCATTGTCGTCGTCCGAAGCATGGCACCTCAGCGCTTCTTCCCGCCCTTCTTCGCACCGGCAGGCCGGGGTGGCGCGGTGGGGTCTTCGGTTGGGCTGCCATGCCACAGGGGGGCGACGTTTTGTGTGTTCCAAGCGTCCCAGGCTCTTGTCAGCTCGGCCAGCTTCTCAGGCTGCGCGGCGGCAAGGTTGTTTTGCTCGCCGATGTCTTTGGACAAATCGTAGAGCTGCCAGCCGCTTTGGGTTTTCGTGTCGTGGTCGCGCCAGTCCACAAGCTTCCAGCCCCCCTGGCGCAGGCCTTTCTGTGGGCCGAAGCGCCAAAAGAGGGCTTCGTGCGGCGCGGCGGTGTTTTCGCCGAGCAGGTGAGGCAGCAGGTTCACGCCTTCGACCTTGGCATTCGGCGTGGTGCCGGCAACGGAGCAACTGGTGGGCAGGATGTCGAGGGTGCTCACAGGCTGGTCGTAGGTCTTGCCTGCGGGCACCTTGCCCGGCCAGGAGACGAAGAAGGGCACGCGCACACCGCCTTCCAGCGTCTGGCCTTTGTCGCCACGCAGGGGGGTGTTCACGCCGGTGTTGTAGGCGAAGAAGGGCTTGCGGCCGGAACCGCCGTTGTCGCCAAAGAAGAAGATGAGCGTGTCCTTGTCCCGCCTCGTTTCGCGCAGGTGGGCGGTGACACGGCCGATGGCATCGTCCAGACCGAGGAGCAGCGAGAGGTAGCCGATGCGTGACGGGTCCGTGACGCTGGCGGGAATGCGGGCGCGATGCTTTTCAGTGATCTCCAGCGGCGTATGGACGGCGTTGTAGGCGAGGTAGATGAACCAGGGCGTCTCCTTGTTCCGGTCGATGAAGGAGAGCGTCTCGTCCGTGAAGAGGTCGGTGGTGTAACCATTGAGGCGCTGCACCTCGCGGCCACGGTAGATCATGTCGTGCGAATGCGCAGATCCGAACTCGGGCTCGGCGTCCTTGTGCAGCATGAAGTTGTGGCCGCCAACGAGGAAGCCAAAGAACTCATCGAACCCGCGCGAGAGCGGATGATGCGAGGCGCTGAAGCCTTGATGCCACTTGCCAAACAGCGCGGTGGCGTAACCGGCGTCCTTCAGGTGATTAGCGATGGTGCGGCGGTCGAGCGGGAGGCCGAGCTTTTCCTCATCGCCGACGTGAGGATTGAACTCATGGCCGAAACGGGTGGGGCTGGTGCCGGTGAGGAAGCCTGCGCGCGAGGGACTGCAATACGGCGAGCACACGTAGCCAGAAGTGCAGCGCACGCCGGAGGCAGCGAGCGCATCGATGTTCGGCGTGGCCACTTCCTTGCCGCCATGCACGCCGATGTCGGCATAACCAAGGTCATCTGCAACGATGACGAGGATGTTCGGCTTTGGCTGCGCCGCTGCGGCGAGGGACGAAAGGACAACGAGGGAAAGGCAAAGGAGGCGTCTCATGGTTGGGGCGGAAGCTCATCACTTCGGCAGGAACTGAACGACGAGAGAGTCGTAACCATTCACGCGACTGTAGCGGGCCTCATTTTCCACGTGCTGCCTTGCCTCGATGACGCGAATGCCGGAGACGCGGTTCACCAGGTGCTGCAACAGGGTGCGGATGAGCAAGCGCGCATGCGGCGCACCGAGACAGAGATGTGTGCCAAAGCCGAAGGAGAGGTGCGGGTTGGGCTTCCGGTCCAGCCTGGTCTCCTCGGGAGTGTCGAAGACGGTTTCGTCACGGTTCGCCGAGGCCCAGCCGAGGGAGACACGGCCGCCTGCAGGCACGTCCTCGCCATGCACATTCGTGTCCACCGGACAGACGCGCCCGATGTGGGTCAGCGGCATGAAGACGCGGAAAAACTCCTCCGAGGCGAGCACAATGCGCTTGGGATCAGCGCGCAGAAACTCCAGCGCCGCCGGATTCTGGCCGAGGTAGGCGATGACGGAGGCGATGCTGTGGATGATGGTGTCGCGACCGCCGGCGAAGGTCAGGTTTCCAAAACCCATCATCTCCTCACGGGTCAATTTGCGACCTCGGTAGGTGGCCTGGGTGAGAGCGCTGAAGAAATCTTCGCCAGGATTCTTTTCGGCGCGGTCGAACTGGGCGGAAAGGTAGTCTTCCAACACCACGCCTTTTTTGAACTCGCCGCCGGTGACCTTGAAGACGTGGATGCCCCAGCCGATCCAGGTGTCGGCCTGAGACTCATCGACATTGAGCAGGTAGGTGAGCGCGCGCGACTGGATGGGCAGCGCGAACTCGTTCACGATCTCGATGGAGCCGCGCTCCATGGCGGCGGCCAGCATTTCCCCCAACAAAGCCTCCACCCTGGCGACGAAAGCGGGGTCTTTGGGTCGGGCGAAGAAGGGCTCGACGATCTCCCGATATTCGCCGTGCTCGGGCGGATTCGTCTCGATGGGAAGCTGGCGCATGCTGCGCACGTCTTCCTCCGAGGGAATCGGCACGCGGAAGGGCACGTCGGAGCTGTAGGTCTTCCAGTCCTTGCACGCGGCACGCACATCGGCATGGCGCAGGATCATGGGGATGTCTTCGCCTTGAAAAGGGCAGCGCAGCACGGCCGCCTCACGGCGCGCCTCACGGAAAGGATCGGAGCTGGGGTTCATTGGGGAGATTCGAACGCATTAACGCGCCGAATGCACCCCTTCATTTCCACTTCCCTGGCTCCTCAGTCCATTTTGTGAGGACCTGGCGCTCGGTCACAGGCCACCAGTCTTGAAGGCGCTGGGCAAGGCGGGCCACGACCTCGGGATTGGCGGAGGCGAGATTTTTGTCCTCATGGGGATCGGCCAGGAGGTCGAACAGCTGGGGGCGGACTTCAGCGCGGGGATGGCTGCTGGCGTAGCGGTCCAGCTTGCCATCGTAGGTCAGCAAGAGCTTCCATTTGCCTTCGACAACCCAGCGGTAGAGCAGGGTGTCCTCGGGCTTGTCGATGTTCGCCACGTCGTGGGCGAAGGTCTCGCCGAAGCACTCTTTGCGCGGGGATGGCTCACCGGATTTCAGGATGGGCAGGAGGTTCAGGCCGGGCAGCTTCTCTGGGATGGGTGCGGCAGCGGCAGCGAGAGCGGTGGGCAGCATGTCGATGCTGGAGCAGAGCTGCCCGCCACGTTTGCCGGGCTGGATGGTGCCGGGCCAGCTGAACATGATGGGCTGGCGGATGCCGCCCTCATTGGCCGACTGCTTGGAGCGCGGCGCGTAGCCCTGGCCGTCTGGCTGTTGAATCCAGCCGTTGTCGGCCACATAGACAAAAAGCGTGTTTTCCAACAGACCCTTCTTTTCGATGTGGTCCATGATCCCGCCGCAGGTTTCATCAAACCACTCCACCATGGCGTAATAGCGGGCCACGTAGTCTGACTCGACACCCTTGGCCTTGTACTTCTGAAACAGCCGGTCCGGCGGTGTGTGGGGCGTGTGCGGCATGAAAGGCGCATACCAGACGAAGAAAGGCTTCTTCTCTGCCACGGCTCCGTCCACGAAATCAAACACAGGCTGCAACCCTTCGCGGCCAATTTTCAGACCATCGTCACCATGACGGCCACCGGGCTGCGGAAAGCCGCGCGTCATGGCCTGGGTGAAGCCGAAACGCTGCGGGCTGCCCTCCCACCACTTGCCGGTTTGCAGGCTGACGTAGCCCTGCTGGCCGAGCAGCTTTGCGATGGCGGGCTGGGAGTCCATGTTGGAGATGAGCTTCTCCCGCAGCGCGGCGTAGGCCGGGCTGTCGCCGCCACCACCTTTGGCCTTTTTCCCCTTCCCTTTGCCTTTTCCCTCCGCGCCTTCCAATGGCGACGGATCATTGCCGCTCACCTTGTGCTGGTGGGTGTACATCCCGGAAGCAAACGTGGCCAGCGCCGGACGGCACAAGGCGGTCGGCACATAGCCCCGGGTGAAGACCGCGCTGCGTGTGGCCAGCTTGTCGAGGTTCGGCGTTTCAATCTGCGCATGCCCCATGAAGCCGTAGTCCGTCCAGGCCTGGTCGTCGGAGATGAGGTAAACGATATTTGGCGGGGCGGCTGAGCCGGAGGAAGCCACTAGGCAAGACAGAAGGAGGAGGGCAAGAAGGCGCATGGTTTGCTATGAGAACGAAAGCAATCATGGGCCATCTGTCGGAAAACTCACCTTCAACCGCTCCACTGCACATATCAGCGCCGGTGATCCTTGTCCGGCGCTGGGCGGAACAAGGCATTGATAGTCTTTGAACGAGGATCGAGTTCCTCAATGAGGTTGATCGGATGTCCGATAACTTCTTGTCGTTCTCTGGCTGAATGTCAGTGCGGGTGACTATGTGCCACCAGCATCCAAGCCTTCTGAGCCCGACAAAAGATGCCGGGCCAAGAACAACCATCTTGGCGGCAATTTTTTTCCAACACATGAAGGCTGCCAAGTGCCTCGCCGCTGCGTGCGGAGAAGACTGCCCCATCGCATCACTTCCACGGCTCTTCTTGACGGAGCCTCACATGCTTGATTGGCGAAGACACCGCCATCACACCACATCCGCCCGCGTGTAAGCGGCGACGACGGGGTAACCTTTGGCCTCGATGGCCTCACGACCGCCTTCGCTGCGGTCCACCAGGATGAGGGCGAAGGCGACCTTGCCGCCTTCCTCCTCGATGGCCTCGATGGCTTTCAAGGTGGAGCCGCCGGTGGTGATGACATCATCGACGACGACCACGGGCTGCTGGGGGGCAAAATTTCCCTCGATGCGCTTGCCGCGGCCGTGGCCTTTGGGCTCTTTGCGCACGACGAAGGCCTGCACCGGCTTCGGATCACCCGCCATGCTGGAACTCATGGCCACCGCCAGGGTGATGGGATCGGCACCCATGGTGAGGCCGCCGAGGGAACCGATGTCTAGGCCGCGCTTTGCCTCCTCCTCCCGCAGCAGGCCGTGCAGCACGCGGCCCACCAGCACCGCGCCGCGGGCGTCCAGCGTGGTCACACGGCAGTCCACATACAGATCACTCTCCTTGCCGGAGGCGAGCGTGAATTTGCCGGTCTTGACGGACTTGGCTTTGAGGATCTGGCGGAGTTCTTCGCGGTCTTGCTGGAGTGACATGGTATGGGAGGGGAGGTGGTTTAAAAAAGAAAACTCAGTCAGGATGTTTGCCATCGTCTGGCTGCTCGGGCGCGTCCTCGGTGGCGGGCCCATCCTCTGTTGGAGGCGCGTCCTCAGTGGAGCCGGGGTCTTCGGATTCTGGCGCGGGCTCCTCCTCAGGCTGGGTCCCCACGGCTTCATCTGGCGTGGCCGGGGCCGCGTTTTGCCCCGCTTCGACGCCAGACTCTGGCACGGGTGCTGTGGCATCCGCCGCCTCCCGGCCAGACGGCGCGGCCTCATCTGCGGCGGGGACGATGCCGTGCGGTGTGAGGGTGACGCCGGCCACCTTGGCTGCCTCGGCCGCCGGACCGCCGAAGGCGAGGATGGTGGCGACTTCCTCCTGGATCTGCGCCACCTCGTCCAGCCGCAGCTCGGGATCGCGGACAATGAAGATCTGGCCGGTCTTCTTGTTTTCGTAGAAGAGCATCTTGTTGCCTTCGACCTCCTTCTCCGCCGTCTGTGAGATCTGGCGTTTGCGCTCCAGCATCAGGGCCAGGATGTAGCGCGCGTTCTCAGTCATCGGGTCGCCATCCTCAATGAAGCGCTGCAGCAGCTCCATGGCGCTTTCCTTGGGCGCGATCTCGGGCTTGGCCTCCGCCAGCACTTTTTGGTAAACCGTCTTCCAGGCGGCCACGGGCTTGCGCTGGGCCTGCTCGTCCTTCCAGGCCTCGCGGGAGACGTCCCGCCGCACATAGCCGTTTTCCTTCGGGTCGAAATGAATGGCAGTGTGGAAGACCTCCCCATCCTCAAACGGACGGCCGGTGAGGGCGCACTCATGAGCGCGGCTGCGAATGGACCAGATCTGCTGCATCGGGGGGTGTTTATGAAGGCCTGGGGCAGGGTTGCAAGCGCCAATCCGGTCAGGTGGCCGCGTGGGTGATCCGGTTGCGAGCGCGGACGATCTGCGGTTTTTTCTTGGAGAAGCGGAGCTTCAGGCGCGGCAGATCGCGGTTTTGAGAACGGTAGTGGAACAGCACGGCCCCCAGCACCCCGAACAGCAGGTGCGGCATCCATACGGTGAGCCACGGCGGCAGGTGCCCGCCTTTGCCCAGGTTCAGGAACAGATTGCTCAGGAACATGAGGATGAAGAAGATGAACACACTGCCGGCGATGCCCCCCACAGAGCCGCGCCGGGAGTAAGCCACCCCGAGCGGCGCGGCCACCAGCACCAGCGCAAACGCCTGCAGAGGCAGGGCAAAGCGGTTCCAAAAATGGGTCCGGAAAGGGGCCAGCTTGTCATCCGGGGCCTTCGGGTGCGCGCGCAGGTAGGAGGTGATCTCCGGCACGCTCATGAAGTCCGGCCGCAGCGCATGGCTGATGATGCCCCAGGGCGTCTCCTCGATCTCTGTGGCCACCAGCATGCTGCCGCCCTCCCTGCGCGCGGGGAAGGGGCGTACGCCCTCCACAGCGCCGTCGCGGTAGATCAGCTCCTTGCCGTCAAAGAACCGCCAGCCCCCGCCTGGGGACCAGGAGGCAGAGCGGGCCAGGATGGTGCGGACCAGGGTGCCGTCGGCAGCCTCCTCCCGCACCTGCACGCCGTGCATGCGCTCATGGCCGCTGCGCATGGAGAAGGGAAAGGTGCCGGCAAACCAGGTGCGGCGGGTATGCTCGTTGCGAAACATGATGGAGGCGGCCATGATGGAGTCCGCGCCTTTTTCCTCCATCTTGCGCACCACGGCCTTGCGCTGGCCCTCGGCGCGGGGCGCCCAGTAGTAGTTGGCCGCCAGGCTCAGCAGCACGGCGTAGCCCGTGCTCAGAAACACCGGGCGCAGCACCTGTGCCAGGCTGCGGCCCGCGCCGAGCATGGCGATGATCTCATTGGCCCGCGACATGCGCGTGAGCGCGTAGAGGACCGCCAGCAGGACGGCCACCGGCATGATGGTGACGTAAATGTAAGGCAGCAGGGCCAGATAAAAGCCGAGCACGTCCCGAAAGCTGGACTTCGCCGTCTGGAAGTCTTTCAGGTTGTCCAGCAGATCCATGATGATCCAGAGGGAGCAGAAGGAGACAAAGCAGAACACCAGCGGGTGCATGAAGGTGCGCAGCGTGTAGCGCTCCAGCACGGAGGTCTTGCGGTAGTACTGCAGGGCAAAGGGCACTGACACCAGGGCCAGCGCGATGAAGAACAGCTTGAAGCCGAAGGCCACGGGCGCGGGCGGCTCCCCCATCTCCGTCATGTTTGAATGGGCGATGTAGTCCACCAGCTCGCTGGCAATGGCCCAGATGGCGATGGAGCCGCAGGCGATGCTGACCGGCGGCATGAGCCGGCGCAGGTCGCCCCAGCGCCGCCAGATGACGATGAGCAGCAGCGGCACCCCGATGGACACCCACAGGTTCAGATAGGGCAGGATGCGTGACAGCACCAGGATGCTGGCAGGCACCGCCATCTCCGCCTGCCGCGCCTGCTGGATGGCCTCCCCCGCCACATCATCCGGGTGGGTATGGTGCCAGTCCAGGGCGATCGCCACCACCAGCCAGACCACGGCGAAGGCAAACGCGCTGCGCCCCACGTACGGGAGTTCGCGCGCCCGGTGTCGGGCGTGGAGGAGTTTTTGCAGCCACTTCATGCTTTGGGGAAGAGGCGAGAGTCGGCCAGAGCACCCGAGGCGTCAAGGCTGCGGGCGGCATGGAGGCTGGAAAGAAGAAGCAGCGGCAGCAAAGCGTGCCGGTATTGGCGGCCAGCGACGCATGACATTGGACAGGCAGCGGGAATGAGAGCGGGCGCTTCCGTGCCGTGCATTTTGCTTGCCCTTGTCCGGGATGGCCGCATCCTTCCCACCGTCAACAGCCCGTGATGCCTATGAAAAAAATCTCCCTGTTTCTGGCTGCCATGCTGCTCCTGTCTCACTGCTCAGGCTTTCAACCCGTCAAGCTGGAGCATGATGAGGACAAAGGACCACGGCTGGACTACCGGGATGACAACTGGCAGCCAAGAAACAGCTGAGCGCGCTGGTCCGGGCAGGCCACCAGCACGCACGATTTGACCGCGCCGCAGGGCCTCGCCACGATAGGTGATGCACCCCGCCTGGTTCCACGTCGAAAACGAGCATGAGATTCCCTCACCCGCACTCCTGTTTTATCGCGAACGCATCGAGCACAATCTGCAGTTGATGCTGAAGATCGCCGGGGGTGATGCGCAGCGTCTCCGTCCGCATGTGAAGACGCACAAGACAGCGCAGATCATCGCCCGTCAGGTGGAGCTGGGCATCACCCAGTTCAAGTGCTCCACCATCGCCGAGACGGAGATGTGCGCCGCCAGCGGCGCCACGGATGTGTTGCTGGCCATGCCTTGCGTGGGTCCCAATGCCCACCGGCTGGCGGAGCTGGCGCTGAAGTTTCCGGACACACGCTTTTCCAGCATTGCCGATGACGAGGCAACCATCCGCATGCTGGCGGAGGCCGCTGAAAAGCAGGGGGTGACGCTGGGGCTGTATCTGGAGCTGGACTGTGGCATGGGCCGCACCGGCATTGTGCCGGGGGACGAGGCCGCCCTGCTGGCGCACACGATGCAGAACACGCCGGGCGTGCAGTTTCGCGGCCTGCATGCCTACGACGGCCACATCCATGATGACAGCCTGGAGGTGCGGAAGGAGAGCTGTGACGCGGCCTTTGCGCCCGTGCATCAGTTCCGCTGCCGGCTGCAGAACGAGGGCATCGTGGTGAAGGAGCTGGTGGCCGGCGGCTCCCCCACCTTCGGCATCCATGCCGCACATGCGGACCGCACGCTGAGTCCCGGCACCACGGTGCTGTGGGACTTTGGCTATGGGGACAAGTACCCGGTGGACCTGCCCTTCCAGCCAGCCGCCGTGCTGCTGGCACGGGTGATCAGCAAGCCGGGGAAGAACCGCCTCACGCTGGATCTCGGCCACAAGTCCGTGGCGCCGGAGCAGCCGCAGCCCCGCGTGCGCTTTGAGGAGCTGCCGGATGCGACGGTGATCATGCAGAGCGAGGAGCATCTGGTGCTGGAGACAGAGCGCGCCCATGAGTTCGCCATCGGCCAGGCCCTGCACGGCCTGCCACGTCACGTCTGCCCCTCCGTCTCCATGCACGGGGAGGCCCATGTCATTGAAGGCGGCAAACACGTGGACCGCTGGACCGTCACAGCGCGGAACCGGCGGATCACGGTGTGATTGCGGCCCTCAGTCCGCGCAGCATGCTGAAGGCAACCCTCTTTGCGGTTATGGAAACTGGCTGCTTCCTGGGATTCCGCACAGTGGACTGTGCGGGCCACTTTGTTTGAGCGAGCTGACTACACCAGCATCAGCGCCGGATTCTCCAGCAGCTTGCGCATCTCGGCCAGGAAGGTGGCGGCGACGGCGCCGTCCACCACGCGGTGGTCGCCGCTGAGGCCGACCCACATGCGCTGACCAGCCACGATGGCGCCCTTGTCATTGACGACGGGGACATTGCGGATGCTGCCGATGGCCACGATGGCGGCCTGGGGCGGATTGATGATGGCGGCGAACTGGTCGATGCCGAACGCGCCAAGGTTGGAGACAGTGATGGTGCCGCCGGCGTAGTCGTCCGGGCTGAGCTTCTTGTTCTTGGCCTTGCCAGCCAGATCCTTGACGCTCTGGCTGATTTCCAGCAGGGTCTTCGTTTCCGCCTGCTTGATGACCGGGGTGACGAGGCCGTCATCGATGGCGATGGCGACGCTGAGGCCCACGGACTTGAACTTCACGATGGCGTCGCCATCCCAGGCGGCGTTGATGGCGGGCTGGGCCTGGGCGGCGCGGATGACGGACTTCAGGATGAAGTCGTTGACGGTGTATTT
>CAZPSQ010000047.1:0-30487 GCA_964588755.1 uncultured Prosthecobacter sp.
GTCCCTGCATCATCGAGGCTGAGTGCATCAAGACGGAAAACGTCTTCCCCATGATCCCCGCAGGCGCTGCGCTGGAAGACATGCTGGTGGAAGCACCCAAGCACAAAATGGAAAAGCCTGCGGGTTCAACCTAAATTAATATGCAGGAGTTTCTGATTGCAATGTCATGATTGACGTGGCTTTGCATATCGCAAGATGTTCAATCAACTCATTCAGGGTGATGCAGTTACGGAGCTAAAGAAGCTTCCTGACACCACCGCCCAAGCCATCATCGCAGACCCTCCTTATTTCAACGTTCTTGAAAATGAAGCCTGGGACACGCAGTGGAAGACAGCCGCCGACTACCTCGCCTGGTGCGAGAAGTGGGTGGCGGAGTCCATGCGCGTCCTGCGCGACGACGGCCTCTGTTTCATCTTCGGCCAGCTAGGCAAGCGCGAGCACACCTTTCTGCACCTCATGTCCCGTCTCACTCAGAAGCACCAGTTTCACGATCTCATCATCTGGGATCGTGCCGTGGGCTACAATGAGCGGCGGGACAGCTTCACCCCACAGTATGAGATGGTTCTCGTCCTGCGAAAGGGAGAGGAGACCAAGTTCAACAAGGACGCCGTCCGCGTGCCGTATGACGCGGCGACGATCGAGACCTACATGCGCGACAAGCGCTACAAGGACAAGAAAGCCCGCCGCGCCCACCTGGAGAAGGGGAAGTACGCCACCAACATCCTGCGAGTGACCAGCCTGAAAGGGATCTCCAAGGAAAAGTGCGGCCACCCCAGCCAGAAGCCCCTCGCCCTCATCGACAAGCTCATTCTCTGCTCCACCGACGAAGGGGACCTTGTGCTGGACCCCTTCCTCGGCTCCGGCACCACCGCCGCCTCCGCCCAGCGCCTGGGCCGCGCCTGGCTCGGCATCGAGCGTGACAAGGGCTACGTCAAGATAGCCCGCAAGCGCCTCTCCGCCCCCGCCAATTCTTCCAATTAACCATCCGCAACCGTTACCGTTATGAGCGACCGCATCCCAGCCACCACCGACAAGAAGCCCTCTCCGCAGGCTGACATCATCAACATCCACACGCTCAGCGTGTATGTGAACAACCAGCCCGGCGTGCTCGGCCGCATCTGCGCCGTGTTCAGCCGTCGTGGCTTCAACATCGAGTCCCTCGTCGTCTCCCAGACGCGCGACCCGCGCTTCAGCCGCATGACCATCGGCATCAGCGGCCATCCCGAAGGCCTCACCCAGATCATCCTTCAGGTGAACAAGCTCATCGACGTCATCCACTGCGTGGAGCACACCGACCGTGACGCCGTCTCCAAGGAAATGGTCCTCATCAAGATCGCCGCCGGTCCGGACCAGCGCACGGAGATCCTGCAGATCGTCGAGCACTACGCCGGCAAGACCGTGGACCTGCAGGAGGACAGCCTCATCGTGCTGCTCTCCGGCAACACCGACAAGCTGGACGCCGCCGTCCGCATCCTCGGCAAGTTCGAGATCGTCGAAACCGTCCGCACCGGCCGGGTGGTCATGGCCCGTGGGCTGACAGAAACCTAAAAAGCGGCTCTTGGCAGCGGGTGGAGTCGGTGAATGACGAAACCCGAGCCGAGCAGCGAATCAATGTCGAATGACGAACGAAGCCCGAATGCCGTGAATGGCGTTCGGGCTTTTTGTTTTTCAGCGGACTTTCGTTGCTATTTGGACAGGATTTACAGGATTGTCCGGCTCCCGTCCGAAGGCGCCGTCTTGAAACGTCGCTTTCAACTCCCCTTCAGCAAATCCTGGAATCCTGTCAAAAAAGACCACTGCCTTTTCTCTGCCCCCTGTCACCTCCCTGACGAAATCCAGATCACGAATTAATTCCTCCCCACGTATCGTTTTCCATCCTTCGGGCTTCATTCCTCATTCTGGTTCCGTCATTTCCCGCCCCGCCCCTTCGCCTTTCGATGCGCATCCTCCACCTAACGCCCGGCACCGGGAACTTCCACTGCGGCTCCTGCCTGCGTGACCATGCGCTGATCAAAGCCCTGCGTGTGCGCGGGCATGACGCGCTGATGGCGCCGCTCTACCTGCCCTTGGTCACGGACCGTGAGTTTGGCTCGCAGGAGCTGCCCGTGCAGGCCGGGGGCATCTCGCTCTTTTTGCAGCAGAAGCTGCCTTGGTTTAACAAGCTGCCGCGTTTCTTCCACCAGTGGCTCAACAGTCCCGGAAAGCTCCGCCTGGCCGCCCGCTTCATGGGCATGACCAGCCCCAAGGTGCTGGGGGACATGGCGCTGGGCGCGCTGCTCGGCAAAGGGGGGCGCCAGTGGGGCGAATGGCGGAAGATCATCGACTGGATTCGCGCGGAGCAGAAGGCGGAGGGGAAGATCGACGTCATCTCCCTCTCCAACAGCCTGCTTACCGGTCTTGCGCCCGCCATTGAAAAGGAGCTCGGCATCCCCGTCGTCGTCTCCCTCCAGGGGGAGGACAGCTTCCTAGACACCCTGCCGGACCCCTATCGGGAGCAGTGCTGGGAGGCCATGCGGCAGAATGCCAGCAGTGTGCGCCTCTTCATCGCCCCCAGCCAGTTCTACGCCGGCCACATGGGCCAGCGCCTCGCCGTCGGCCCGGAAAAAATGACCGTTCTGGTCAATGGCATCGACACCACGGCCTTCACCACCTCCTCCCCGGACCCGAACTGGCCGGTGATCGGCTACTTTGCCCGCATGATCCACGGCAAGGGCCTCACCACCCTGGTGGATGCGTTCATCGATCTCGCCAGGCGCAACACCATCCCGCGCCTGAAGCTCCGCATCGGCGGTGCCCGCACCCCCGTGGATGACAAATACATCCTCGGCCTGGAGCAGAAAATCGCCGCCGCAGGCCTCACCAACCGTGTGGAGTGGCACCCGAACCTGCCCTTCAAGGACAAGGTCCACTTCTTCCACGACCTCACCGTCTTCAGTGTTCCAGCCACTTACGGGGAGGCGTTCGGCCTCTACGTCATCGAGGCCGCCGCCAGCGGCGTGCCCTTTGTGCAGCCGGACCACGGTGCCTTCCCAGAGCTGGTTGAGGCCACCCAGGGTGGCATGCTCTGCCCGCCGGACGATCCCAAGGCCCTGGCCGACAGCCTGGAATCCCTGCTGCTGGACGACGAACTACGGGAAAAAATGTCCAAAAACGGCACCAATCGCGTCCGGCAGGAGTTCAGCGCCACCCGCATGGCGGAGCGTTTTGAGGCCCTGCTGCTTGATGCCGCCCGTTCTGCCGGTTAAGGTCGGGTCCAACGCAGTCAACCCCCTGCTCATGACATCGATCAGTTTTGGTGATGCCGTCCGGCGCTCCTTCCACAAAGACCCACGCTACCAGCCAGCCGCCTACGAGCTGGTGAGAGACGCCCTGCACGTGGCCGCCAAGAAATTTCGCCACGAGGACGCCGAGGACCAGCACGTCAGCGGCCAGGAGCTGCTGGAAGGGTTCCGCCAGCATGTGCTGTCAGAGTACGGCCCCATGTCCAACATCCTCCTCGACCAGTGGGGCCTGCAATGCGGGGAGGACGTGGGCAACATCGTTTACAACCTCATTGAGGTCGGCTACTTCGGCAAAAACGACGGCGACAGCATCACCGACTTTGCTGGCGGCTACGTCTTCAAGACCGCCTTCGACGAGCCCTTCCTGCCCACCTCCCAGAGACAGGCGGTGGGGTGAAGGCCTGGCTGCGGCCGCAGGGCATCACCGCGACCGGAAAATCCCGCTCGTCAGGCACTCCACCATCAGCGTCTGCAGGCCCAGCTTGTTCTTCCTCACCACGTCGTGAATGGCCTCCACCTCGGCATCGTCGGCATGCTCCATGTGGCGTCCGGTCGTGTAGCTGAGCACTTGCTTGATGAGGTGGCGGGTGAAGAGGTCTTCGCGGGTCTCGCTCAGGATTTTCTTAAATCCGGTGAAGTCCGCATACTTCTCGCCGGAAGGGAACTCGCCGGAGGAGTCCACCTTGGGCGTGGGCTTCTTGCTGTCCTTGGGCTTGGGATAGTTCACCCGCCAGCGGCCGATGGGGTCGAAGCTCTCCAGGCTGAAGCCGAGCGGATCAATTTTGCGGTGGCACTCCGCGCAGGTCTTGTCGGTGCTGTGCTTGGCCAGGCGCTCGCGCACCGTGGTGGCGCCGGAGACATCCGACTCGATGGCGGGCACCTCATCCGGCGGGGGTGGCGGATGCACGCCCAGGATGTTCTCGCTGACCCAGACGCCACGTGTCACGGGGGAGGTCTCCACCCCATTCGCGCTGACAGTCAGTACCCCGGCCATGCCCAGGACACCGCCGCGCCGTGGGTTGCCCTTGATGCTCACCTTTTTGAAGCCATCAGCCAGACGCAGTGTCTTCTGCTCGGGCAGGTCGTACAGCTTGGCCAGCTTCTTGTCCACAAAGGTGTGCTCGGCATTGAGGAACTGCGCCACAGAGCCGTTGTTCTTGAGCAGGTCGGCAAAGAACAGCCGCGCCTCGTTCTTCATCGAGGTGGGCAGATCCTCGGCGTAGTAGGCGCGGTAGTTCTCGCGCGGCGGCGGCATGCCGCCTAGGTCGCGGAGGTTCAGCCAGCTGTCGAGGAAGCCGTCGATGAAGGCGCTGCTGCGCTTGTCCGCCAGCATGCGCCCGATCTGTTTTTTCAGCTCGGCGTCTTCCGTGAGCTTGCCTGACTTCGCCGCGGCCAGCAGCTCTGCATCCGGCGGCGCCGCCCACAGGGCAAAGGAGAGGCGGGAGGCAAGGTCATAGGGCTGCAGCTCCTTGGCCGACTCATCCGTGATCTCGCTGAGATAAAGGAAGGAAGGGGAGCAGAGCACCAGCTTCAGCGCATCCAGCGCGGCTTGACGCGGCGTGGCCTTTTCGGCGACGCGCTTGTCATACAAGGCGCGGATGGGCGCGCGGTCGGCATCCGTCAGCGGGCGGCGGTAGGCCTTTTCGGCAAAGACCATGAGCTGATCCAGCGCCTGCTCCGGCTTGAAGCCATCTTTGCCAAACACTGCCTGCTCCTCCAGGCCGCCGCTCTTCTCCGGCTGGGGGCCTTGGATCTTGATCTCGCTGATGCGGATGTGCGGCAGGTCGTGGTCGCGCAGCAGGTGCGTGCGGCTGACGCCGGAGTCGGAGATCTTGCCTTTGAACTCGTCCTTGTAGCGCTTGTTGATCGTGACCACGGAGGCGCGCGACTCATAAGGGCCGTTCGGGAAGATGAAGCGCGGCGTCTGCCCTGCCTCCAGCCACACACGGAACTTCAGCCACGTGGGCTTGTCATCCGGCACAGTGCTGCTGGCCAGCAGCGGCTCGATGGGCTGCGGGTAGTGGATGTGGCCCTTCGTCACATCGCCGGGCACCACGCCAATGACGAATGGCTCCGAAAAGTCGATGCCGAAGATGGCGTGGTCATAGTGCGTGTCGCGGTGCATCGCCTGCGCCTCCACCTCGATGTCGTAGAGACCGGAAACCGGCACGCCCTGCTGGAAGTCCTCAATGTGGCCGTAGCCGCCCTGGCGGGTGTCGGTGTTCGGCTGTTCGTAGAGGTTCAGGTAACGGAAGTTGAAGGCCGCTTTGTGCGGGCCGTTCAGCTCTTCATACTGGACGAAGTGGCCGTTGAAGCGCCAGTTCTTCGGCTCCATCACCGGCTTGCCAAGGCGCGTCTCGACAAGGCGGTTCGCGGCTTGAAAATACTGGTCCACCAGGAAACCGGAGGTCACCAGCGTCTGGCCGATGGTGTCGATGTGCTGGCTGGTCTTCTCCTTGGGGAAATCGCCGGTCAGGCCCAGCGTGTCCACCCGGCGGCCAAAGAGCGTCGCCAGCGTGTTCTCATATTCGCGGCTGGAGAGGCGGCGCATGACCGTGCGCGAGCCGGAGCTTTGAATCTTCCCCCGCGCGGCCACCGTGCCCTCACGCAGCGCGCGGACCATGGCCAGACGCTCGTCGTCCGTGGGTTGCTCGGCCTTCTTCGGCGGCATCTCCTTCAGCGTGAGCTGGTCGATGATCTCCTTGGCCGAGATGAGATCCGCCTCCGTCTTCAGCGGCAGCACAAAGTTTGCAAACTCGCGGTCGCCCTTCTGCACATCCGCGTCATGGCACTCCAGGCAGTACTTGCCCAGGAACTGCTGCACCAGCTTTGGCGCGGGCAGGGGGGCGGCAGGCTTTGTTGTGGGTGCCAAAGCAGGCGCTGCAGGCTTGGGCGTCACCTCTTGTGCGTTCACTGGCGAAAGCATCGCAAATGCTCCAGCAACGGCAGCATGGATCATTGCCGTCGTCGCATTCGGAAGAGGCACGCGAAAGCGCTTTGCGTTCTGGAGTGCTCCAGTTCTCTGGAGCTTTTCGCGCGATGAAAAAACATCTGAAAGCGTCAGAGGGCTGGCGCACTCCAAAGCGCTGTCGCGGCTTGCGGATGCTTCGCGAGGCGGAAAAAAAGCAGGCGTACGCATCAGATCATGAGAAACGCCCGGTGCTGCTGCCGAAGGAGTCTGTCTCCACGCCCATGCGCTGGGCGATGTCCACGAAGAGATTGCACAGCGGCACCTTGTTCATGCCCTCGCGCGGCACCTCGCGGAACTCCCCATGCTTGTAGCCGCCGCCCGCCAGGATGATCGGCAGGTCGGAGTTTTTGTGGGAGTTTGCATCCCCCATGCCGCTGCCAAAGATCACGGAGGTGGAATCCAGCAAGCTGCGCTCACCATCCTGCATCTTTGACAGACGGGTGAGGAACTTGCCAAAGTGCATGACCTGGTACTTCTCCAGGGTGATGAGGTCCGCGATCACCTCCGGGTCATTGCCGTGGTGGGACATGCTGTGGTGGGACTTGTTGATGCCCAGGTGCTGCGGCAGGAAGTCGCCGCCAATCTCCAAGGTGGCAATGCGGGTGGAGTCCGTTTGCAGGGCCAGCGCGATCAGGTCATAAAGCAGCGGCAGATCCTCCACCGTGTTTTGGTTCGACGGCTTTTCAAACGGGGCCTTCGGCTTCGGCTGGTTCGCCCAGCGCTGGCGCAGTTCCAGGCGCTTTTCCACATCGCGCACGGAGGTCAGGTACTCGTCCAGCTTGTCCTTGTCCTCCTTGTTCACCCGGCGGGAGAGGCGGTTGGCCTCGTCCAGCACGGAGTCCAGGATGGAGGCCTGCACCTTGTTGTCCTGTTTCTGGCGGGCCTGCCGATCCTGGGAGTCGCTGACGAAAAGCTTTTCAAACAACTGCGCCGGTCCCGTGATGGGCGGCACGCGCACACCGGACTTTGTCCAGGCGATCTGGCAGCCACCGTGGATGCCGCCTTCGGAACCCACGGTCAGGGACGGGAAGCGTGTTTCAAAGCCCACCGCATCCGCCAGATACTGGTCGATGCTCACATTGCCATCCGGGCGGTTCTGCGCCTCGGAGTTCAGCACGCCGGAGAGGAAGGAATGCACCGCGAAGTGGCCGCCCTTCACGCCGTGGTCCAGGCCGCGGAAGACGGTCATCTGGCCGCGGTTGTCCCAGATCGGCTCCAGCAGCGAGGTCTTCTCATAGCTTTTCCCCGTCGTGGTGGGGAAGAACTGCTTCGTCTGGAAGCCCAGCAGGTTGCCGACGGCCACAAAACGCCGTGCGCCCATGCCCGCGCCCTTCGCGGCCTGCACCGCTGAGTTTCCACCCACGGATTTGGCCATGAGGGAGGACAGCCCGGGCAGGGCCAGCGTGGTGCCGATGGATTGAAGAAGGAAACGACGACGGTTCATGAGGGGGGACAAGACTGGGGGGCTATGATCACAATACGCAGGAAAAGCGTCATTTATTGCAGCACAACGCAGGCCATGAGCCTCCGGCGGCGTAAAACGGAGGCCTGGAGGCTCATCGCTGCGTCAGCTCTGCCTTCAAAAGGGCCAGAAACCGCAGCAAAACCGGGTTCGTGTCGCCCTTCGTCCAGGCCGCGCCCACCCCCACCATATGGTGGAAAAAGCCCGGCGCACGGGCCGCCGCTGATCAAGGTGGAGAAACATGCCGCTCTGGCTGCGTACTTGGTCTTCCCCCAAGTTCACTTGCCCGTCGTTGCATGCGTTTTCACCCCTTTCTGCTTTCGGTCGTTTTCACCGCCACTTTATCCGCCCAGGAAAAAAGCCATCTGGCGCTGGAATCGCCCTTTGCCTCGTATGTGGAGGCTGATTTTCCTTTCTTCACCCAGACCGTGGACGCGCGGCAGTTCGGCCCCGCTCCGGAAAAAGAGAATCTGACGCCTCGCGGCATCCTGATCCCGGCGGGCAATGGTGTGTGGGGATGTTTTGATCCTGATCTGCTCCGCTGGGCGCTCATTTGGAAACAGAGTGATGAGGGTGAATACCTGACCATGGACAGCATGGGCGCCGGCAGCTACCGCCTGCCCAACCGCAAATCAGCCGCAGGGCAGAAGGAGCTGCCGCGCCCGCTCGGCACGCCATGGCAGGCCCTGCCGCCGCGTCCCGGTGTCTCCCTGGGCGAAAGCCCGGTTGTGGAAGATCCTCGTGACCGGGGCCATGCGGAAGCTGGGGAGCTGGGACTGGGGCCTTTGCCATCCACCCTCGGGCGTTTTGGCGGCACCCGTCTCATCGAGGGCGGAGTGCAGATCGAGTACACCCTGGGCGGCACCTTGATCCAGGAGCGCTTTGTGGCGGAGGGCGGCGGTGCCGCGCGGCTTTTAAAAGTCGGCCCACGCCAGTCGAAGCTGCATGTCAGGACCGGGCCGGCAGCGTCGGACTGGCTCAGCCTGCCGCCTTCTCCTGGGGAGACACTTCACCGCATCACCCTTTCGGCCACAGGTTCGGTCACGGCTCCGCTGGCAGCTTTCGGTGAATCGAAGCCCCCGGCTGCCCGTTGGGGCCAGCCCGTCAAAACCGGCCCGGCCACGCCCCCTGCGAAGGACGGCCCCTGGGTGTTTGACGACCTGCCGCTGCCCATGCCGAATCCATGGAAACGAAACGTGCGGATTTCCGACCTGGAATTCTTTCCAGATGGCCGTGCCGCCGTCCTCACCTTCGATGGCGACATCTGGCTGGCGGAGGGCTTGCAGCAGGGCTCAGCCTCCGCCGTTTGGCGGCGTTTTGCCTCCGGCATGCATGAGCCGCAAAGCCTCTGCATCGTGGGGGGCGTCATCCACGTCTTTGATCGCAATGGCATCGTCAAGCTGATCGACACCGACGGCAATGGCGAGGCCGACTGGCATGCCAATGTCTCCAATGCCGTGGCTCAGTCGGCGGAGACGCGCAACTACCCCATGGACATGCTGCCCGCGCCTGGGGGCGGCTTCTATCTGGCCATGGGCGGCCAGATCGGCTCCACCGTGGGCAAATACAACGGCGTCGTGGTCAAGGTGGCGCCTGATGGCGGCACCTTCGACGTGATCGCCACCGGCTTCCGCCAGCCCTACCTGGGCTACGATCCCGAGACAAAGCTGCTCACCGCCAGCGACCAGCAGGGGAACTGGAAGCCCGCCACGCCGATCTACCGCGTGGAAACCGGGCGCTACTTCGGCTTCCAGCCGGAGAAGTACAAAGACAAGGTGGTTCACCCCGCCCCCATTCACCCGGCCGAGGTGTGGATTCCCCATTTCATCAATCAATCCGGTGCCAGCCAGGTGTGGATCAAGCCCGCCCATGGCAGCCCGCCACGCCTGGGGCCGCTCAATGGCAGTCTGGTGCACATCGGCTACAACCGGCCTGAGATTTTCAAAATCTACCTCGACCCGGCAGGCACGCAGGGGGCCGTGCTGCCGCTGCTCTCCGGCTTTCCCGCAGGGCTGCTGAACGGCCGCGTGCATCCGCAGGATGGCCTGCTTTACGTGGCCGGGTTTCAGGTGTTCGGCAGTTCTGGCAGCCGCACCAGCGGCCTCTTCCGTGTCCGTCAGGGCGGCGCTCCAGCCGTGCTGCCGCAGCAGGTGCGGGCGGAGAAGCGCGGCATCCTGCTCCGGTTTGATGAGCCGCTTTCCCCGGCCCTCGCCGCGGAGCTGGGCCGCTACTCGGCCGACCGTTGGAACTACCGCCAGACCCACCAATACGGCTCTGGCAACTACCGCCCTGACAATGACCAGCCCGGCCAGGAGTCGATCGCCATCTCCAGCGCCAAGCTTTCCCAGGACGGGAAGTCTCTCTTCCTCGGCATCCGCAACATGAGGCCCAGCCACACCCTGCGGCTCACCTATCGCGTTCCCACCGCAGGCGTGGATCGCGTGGAAAATCTCTACCTCACCATCCATGCGCTGCCCTCCATCGATCTGCTGGCCCAGGGATTCCAGTCGGATGAGGTGGATCTCACCCCGCGCAAGAGCCTTGCCGCCAATGGGGCCGCCACGCAGCCCACCGCCGCCTTGGGGAAGGAGGTGGCCCTGCGCTATGGCTGCATCGCCTGCCACGCCACCGGAGACGCCACCATGCCGCCTGCCGCCGTTGCGGGCGGGGCCAAGACCTCGGTCGGCCCTTCCTGGGTGGGGCTGTGGGATTCCAAGCGCGTCTTTGCAGATGGCTCCGAACTCCCCAAGGCGGATGCCGCCTACATCCGCGAGTCCATCCTGGACCCCGCCCGCCGCGTGCAGGCTGGATACGAGATGGAGCGCACCGGCGTCGGCATGCCCTCCTATCTCGGCGTCCTCCAAGATCATGAGGTGGACTCCATCGCCCTCTACATCCGCACCTTGAAGGTCAAAAAGTGACCCCGTGCCGCCTTAGCGGCCCTTCTGCCCCTCCGCCCAGCGGATGGCAAAGAAGGTCAGCTCGGTGCCGTCGCTGAGGCCCATCTTCGTGCGGATGTTCAGCTTGTGGACGTCCACCGTCTTGGGGCTGATGCGCAGCAGTTCGGCGATCTGACCTGTGTTCTTGCCCGCGCCAATGAGGCGGAAGACCTCAAACTCCCGGTCGCTCAGTTCCGCGATGCCATCCTGCGAGGACGCCGCCGGCGCGCCGCCGGTGACAAAGCTCTTCAAAATCTCGTCCGACATCTCCTCGCTCACCGCCACACCGCCGCTGAGGATGCGCCGGATGGCGTTGCCCAGCATCTTGTGCGGGGCGCTCTTCATGATGTAGCCGCGCGCGCCGGCCTTCAGGGCACGCTGCGCATACAGCTTTTCATCGTGCATGGAAACGGCCAGCATGGGCAGCTGCGGGCGCAGCAGCCGGATGTCCTTGATCAGCTCCAGGCCGGACCGTCCGGGCAGCGTGATGTCCACAATGAGCACGTCAGGCGTGTCCCCTTCCACCTGGCGCACGGCCTCGCCCGCCTCGCCCGCCATCCACACGCACTGCATGTCCCCGGTGTTGTCCAGGAAGAGCCGCAGCCCTTCCCGCATCATCGCGTGGTCGTCCACGATTGCCACACGGATGTTCGGTTTGGACGAGCTGCTTTCTCGATTCATGAGGTTGGGGAAGAGGTGGATTTGACGTCCGTACTTTCAAGCGGGATTCGTACCTTGGCGATGGAAATTTCCGGCGGCCCCGGCTGGGTGGTCCGCTCCAGCGTGGCGGACAGGGTGATGAGCCTCTGCCGCAGCAGGTGCAGGCCCATGCCGGAGCGCGCAGGGGCCGGATTTTCCAGGAAGGGGGCGCCGTCATGCATCACGACAAGGTCCACATGGGTGGAGGCAAGGTGGGTGGAGATGGTCATGCCCGAAGGCTTGGAATGCTTGCCTGCGTTCACCGCCAGCTCCTGGGCGATGCGGAAGAGCAGCTCCTGCTCGCTGCCGGAGAGGTGCTCATGCACCGGCGCATAATCGATCGTGCAGCGTGCGCCGTAGGCCCGGCCGACAAAGGAGGCCACATCCATCAGCGCGTCTTCCAGCCCGGTGTTCTCAAAGCCCACGGGAGAAAGCCCGCGGGCGATGCTGCGCGCGATCACGGCAGACTCCGCCAGCTCCTCGGCCACCTGCCGCGTCAGGTCGGCCTGCCTGCCGTTCTCCGCCAGGATCAGCTCATGCGTCACCTCCGCCTTCAGCTTGGTGGCGGTCAGGCGCTGGCACAGGTCGTCATGCAGCTCGCGGCCCATCTTGCGGCGGGCCTCCTCGGCCGCCTCCAGCACATGGGCCTCGGCCTCGCGCAGCTGGCGCACCGTCTGGGCAAACTCGCGCGAGATGACCGCCAGCTCGTCGTCCCCCTCCAGCACCTGCGGGTGCGATCCCTTGGTCGTGGCGCCGTGGAAGTGCTCCATCATCTGCACCACGCGCTGGATGAAAAGCTCGTCCAGCGCGGTCCACAGCAGCAGGCACATGGCCACCAGCACCGCCACATTCGTCACCGAGTCGTGCAGCGCATAGCCGCGCACCTGGTCCAGCTCATGCGTGTAGTCATAGCGCATGATGACGGCGCCCTTGCTGCTGGCGTCATAGCCCTCGTAAAAGCGTGAGGCCACCACCAGGCCGTTGTTGTCAGTGCTCCACACATTGACAGTCTCATTGGAGTCCAGGGTCTGCTGGATGCGCGGCCAGTCCGCCCCCAGCGGCGTCTGCTGGATGTTGATGCCCTGCCACTGCGTCTGGGTCGAGAGGCGCACCGTGCCGTTGCGGTCGCACACCAGCCCCAGCTCCAGCCGGGGGGAAAGCGCGGCGTAGGACATCTCCAGCTCGGCGGCGCGCACCTGGCCCCGGCGCAGCAGGTGCTGCAGAATGCCGGACAGCGGGGTGGCCGCGTCCGTGGCCTCCGCCTGCAGCCGGGCCAGGCGCCTTTCCGTCGTCTGCCCCCCCCGCCACCAGTGGTTGAGGACGATCATCACGACGCCGAACAGCAGCACCATCAGGGTGATGCGCCCTTTGAGTGAGCGCGGTTTTAAGGGGCCCATGCTTTGGAAAGGAATTGAGGGTCCAGCCACACAGTCTTTTCCGGCAGCCTTTGCAGCATGCCGTGGCGCAGCATCTGCTCCGCCATCGGCCGGGCGATCGCCTCGATCCGGGGCTGCGGGCCGTCCAGCATCTCCAGATTCTGCTGCTGGTCCAGCGGCTGCCAGCGCGCCAGGCTTTTGACGAAGTCATCAAAGCCCACCTTCTCCCGCCGCAGGACCGCCCCCATGCCGTCAAACTCCCGGCCGGAGCGCACCTGGAGCGTCATCTTGGTCATGGACTGTGTGAGCAGGGTGAGCTCCTCCGCAAAGAACGTGCATGCCCGGTCCGACGCCACCAGCATCCGCAGGATCGGGGCTTTAAGCCCGGTGGAGTCATACAGCCGCCGCATGCCTTTGCCGCTGATCTGCGTCAGCCAGGGCTCGGAGGCCACGGCGGCATCGATGCCGCCCTCCTGAAAAGTGCTTTCCACCTCAGGCTGCGTCAGCGGCACGATCTGGATGTCCCGCAGGGTCATGCCCTCCTTTTCCAGCGCGTTGACCAGCAGGTACAGTCCCACGCCGAAGACATCCACACCCACCCGCTTCCCTTTCAGGTCCCGCAGGCTTTGAATCTCGGGCCGGGCCATCACAGCGTCCCCGCCGGTGGACTGGTCCATCACCAGCACCACGCGCAGCTTCTCCCCGGCCTCCAGCAGCTGCAGCACCCCGTCCAGGGAAAGCACAGCCACATCCACCGCGTCGTCATCAAAGATGCGCGTCACCGCCGAGGCAAACGGCAGCTCCACCACACGGATGCGGCGTGGTGGCAGCAGGCCTCCGTCACGCCCGAGGACCAGCGCCTCCGCTCCCGGCCACACGCTCACCGCCACCTTCATGCGGGGCTTGATCTCCACGCGCGGCATGAGCACCGCCCCCAGCAGGAGGGCCAGCGCGCACAGCGGTGCGCCGAACCTCCTCAGCAGCGGTCTTTTTTGCTCCATGTGCGGATGATGCCCCACGGTGGGCGCAGGTGTCCACTTTGATTCCATGCAAAAGACACGTTTTAAGGCGCGCATGGGGGGCGGAAAATCTTTGCTGGCCCCGGCCGGGTCGTTCCGTTATACACCTCTCATCATGAGCACCAGCCGCCCATCGTTCTCACGCCGTCACTTTCTGGCCACCAGCGCCGCCGCCCTGGGTTTCCCCACCATCATTCCGGCCACCGCTCTTGGCAAAGGCGGCCGCCCCGCCCCTTCGGAGCGCATCACCATCGGCGCCATCGGCTGGGGCACCATCGCTGGGGACTGGACCCCCACCTTCTTGAACAACAACAAGTGTCAGGTCATCGCCGTGGCGGATCCCATGAAGGAGCACGGGCACTACGGCTACGACGGCAAGGAAACCGGCGGCCGCGAGGCGGGCAAAAAGATCATCGACACCCATTACTCCCAGGCCGCCAACAAGCCGGTGAAAGCCTGCGCCGCCTACGCCGACTTTCGCGAGATGATGGACAAGGAGGACCTGGACGCCGTGCAGGTCTCCACGCCTGACCACTGGCACGCCTACATGGCCGTTTACGCCGCGCGCAAGGGCAAGCACATCTACGGGCAGAAGCCGCTGGCCCTGAACATTGCCGAAGGCCGCCTGATGAGTGATGAGGTCGCCAAGGCGGGCATCACCTGGCAGACCGGCAGCCAGCAGCGCAGCGACCAGTACTTCCGTCTGGCCTGCGAGCAGGTGCGCAATGGGCGCATTGGCAAGCTGAAGCGCGTGCGCGTGGGCCTGCCCGGCGGCCACTCCAACTGGAACGGCATGGCGGACCAGATCAATCCCGCGCCGCCGCCCGCCGACTTTGACTATGAGATGTGGCTCGGCCCGGCGGAGCAGATGGACTACCGCCCCGCCTTGCTGCCGCTGAACTGGCGCCACAACTTCAACTTCTCCGGCGGCATGATCACCGACTTCGGCGCGCACCACATCGACATCGCCCAATGGGGCATGGGCACCGACCTCACCGGCCCCGTCGAGCTGCGGAATGTCTCCGGCACCCTGGATGCCAAGGCGCTCTACAACACCGCCACCGCCTTCTCCTTTGAATGTGTTTACGACAGCGGCGTGGTCATGCATGTGGCCAGCCCGGACCACAAGCTGATGCCGGAAATCGAGGCCGCGCTGCAGAACCCGAACGCCAAAAAGCCCTTCGACCACGTGGGCGTGATGTTTGAGGGCGACGAGGGCAGGTGGATCTACGTCAACCGTGGCAAGATCACCTCCAGCTCGCCGGAAATCCTGCGCGACAAGGCCGGTCCGAACGAGGTCCATCTCTACGAGAGCAAGGACCACTCCGACAACTTCCTCTCCTGCATCTACGACGGCAAGCCCACCGCCACCCCCATCGAGGTGTCGCACCGCAGCATCAGCATCGCCCATCTGGCGAATGTGGCCCTGCGCAGCGGCAGCACCGGTTTGAAGTGGGACCCCAAGACCGAAACCATTGCAGACAATGCCGCCGCGTCCAGGCTGCTCTCCAAAGAGTGGCGGAAGCCGTGGGTCTTGTGAGGTGGTGCGCAGTCCGTTTCTCTCCAGGCATGTTGAATCATCCTCCGTCTCCTGCCAGCCGCTGGCTTCCCCTCATGGCCGCGCTGGCCGGGCTGTGCCTGTCCGGCGTGCTGGTGGCGCAGGACACGATCCAGATCGGCCCCCTGAAGCCGCTGGAGACGCTGCCGTCGCTGGGCGGTCCTGCACCCTCCATCGGCTCCGGCCCTGTGCCAGGGCTCGGTCTTGACGGGCAGGGGCTGGAGGGGCTGTCGCCGCAGGTCCCTGCGCCCGCCATGCCCGGCGCGCCGATGCCGGGGATTTCTCCCGGTCTGGCGCCCGCCCTTCCCACGCTGGGGCCGGACTCCGCGCTGAAGCCCGTCACCGCTCCGGTGCCAGCGTCCCCTGCTGGTGCCCCCGCGCCGGCGGCCCCACCGCAGGCTGCCCCACCGCAGGCTGCCAGCCCGGCCGCGCCTCCCCCCCTGCCCGCAGGCGCGCCGGTGGTCATCACCGGGCCGCTGGCCCAGGCCTATCTCTACGTGGAGCCATATCAAACACGGTTTGAGGTGTTGTTTGACGCCGCCAGCGTGCTGAAGTGGCAGGGGCCTGATGCCCCGCTGCCAGCTGATCTCACACCGGAGATGCAGACCCAGCTGCAGGAAAAAGCGGTGCTGCGTGCCGCAGAATGGTGTGCCCTCAGCACGGGCGGAAAGATGGCCGCCCTGCCCCAGGTGCAGGTTTCCGTGATCAAAGGCCTGCCGGGAAACACCCTGCCGCTGAATGAAGGGGAGACCGTGCCACTGAACCAGGCCATGGCAGGCTTCCTCTGGGAATTTGCCACGCCGCCCGCGCCGTCAGAGATCGAGGTGATCTGGAAGGGCTGGATCAGCAGCCACTCGACGCTGCCGGTGAAGGTCTTTTTCGGAACTCAAAGCGAAACCGGCGAGATCAACTCCACCATGCAGGCATTCCGCTGGCGCAATCATGACCGCCTGCCGCGTCCCGCGCCCCTGGCCTCCGTGCCACAATGGGAGCAGCCAGCCCCTGTCCGGGTGCCCGTGGGTGGCATCGTCTGGGTGGTCGGCGGCCTGGCCTTTTACATTGTTCTCAAGGTCAAGGACCGACGCCTGCCGGGCGGCAGCATGCCCTACCTCATGGTCTGGCTCCTGGGCGCTGTCCTCATGAGCCAGTTGCTGGTGGTGCCCGTGCGCATGGGGGCGGCATCCCCCCGGATCACCGAGGTGGAGGAGGCCCAGCGCATTGTTTCGCCACTGCTGCGCAATGTGTACCGCGCCTTTGACCACAGGGCTGAGTCGGACGTGTATGATGTCCTCGATCGCAGCGTGGAGGGCGGGCTGCTGCGTCGTCTTTACCTCGAGACAATCCAGGCGCTCACCCTGGAAGGGCGTGAAGGCACCCGGGTCAACATCACCGAATTTCAAGTGACGGTGGACAAAGTGCTGCCAAATGCTGACGGGGATGGGTTTCAGGCCGACTGCAACTGGATGGCACGCGGCCTCGTCGGCCACTGGGGCCATACCCACACCCGCCTGAACATCTACAATGCGCGTCTCACCCTTGTTCCAGTCAAGGAGGAGTGGAAGCTCACCGGCCTCGAGGTGCAGGAAGTGCGGCGGCTGTAGCTGAAACTTGGCTGAAGGCAGCGGCAGGGAGGCGGCGTACTCTGCTCATCATGCGTTGCGTTTCCTTGCTGCTCCTTGGACTTCCCTTGTTCGCCGCCGACCTTCCTGCCGACAAAGGCACGGAGATTCCCGCCAGTGGCAAACGCCCTGTGGTCGTCACTGGCAGGCCGGTGCTGCCATTGCCAAAGCACGATCTCCCGCCCGGCTACACCCTGGAGCTTGCCGCCGCCGCGCCGCTCGTCACCCACCCCATCATGGGCTGTCTCGACGACAAGGGGCGGATGTACGTGGGAGACGCCGTGGGCGTGAACTGGGACAAAAAGCAGCTCGAGGCAAATCCGCCCAACCGGGTGCTCCTGCTGGAGGACACGGACCAGGACGGCGTCTTCGACAAAAGCACGGTCTTTGCTGACAAGATGACCTTCCCCCAGGGGGCGTGCTGGCTCAATGGCAGCCTGTATGTGTGCTCCCCGCCCGGCTTGTGGAAGCTCACAGACACCAACAACGACGGCATTGCCGACGAGCGGGAAATGATAGTGGGCGGTTTTGAATACACCGGCAACGCCGCGGATGTGCATGGCCCCTTCCTGCATCCCACCAATGGCCGCCTCTACTGGTGCCATGGTCGCAAAGGCCACAAGGTCGTGCAGAAGGACGGCACGCTGGTGGATGAGTCCATGGCCTGTGGCATCTGGAGCTGCCTGCCGGATGGCGGCGATGTGGCCTGGCATTCCCTCGGCTGTGGCGACAACCCCGTGGAGGTCGATTTCACCCAGGACGGGGACATCATCGGCGTGCAGAACCTCTACCACAGCCAGCCGCGTGGAGACACCATCATCCACTGGCTGTACGGCGGTGTGTATGAGCGTGCGGACCAGCTCAAGGCCATTTCCCACCTGCACCGCACGCTGGGCACCATGCCCGTTATGTACGACTTCGGCCATGTGGCCGTCAGCGGAGCCTGTTTCTGGCGCGCCTTTCCCACGGTGGGCCGTGGGCGGCGCGCCGAGAACTTCATGGTCACGCATTTCAACACCCAGCGCCTTGTGCGCATGGAACTGACGCCGGAGGGCTCCACCTACAAGGCGGTGGAGAATGAGTTTCTGAAGCTGTACAACCCCGACATCCACCTCACGGACGTGATGGAAGACCCGCGTGATGGCTCGCTGCTGCTGCTTGACACTGGCGGCTGGTTCCGCATCGGCTGCCCCGCCAGCCTCATGGCCAAGTCGGACCTGCTGGGTGCGGTTTACCGGATCAAGCCCGCCTCCGCCAAGGCGGCGCCCCCCGTCGCCAAGGCCACGGCGCTCACATTCGACACCGCTCTGGCCGGTCTTAAGTCCGCCGATCCGCGCGCCCGCCGCCATGCCCTCGAATGGATCAGCGCCAACATCAAGGAAGACCACAAGAACGAGGGGGAGAGCAAGGCCGCCGCCGCCGCCGTGCGCGGCCTGATGAAGGACACCTTCGATCCCGCCGCCGAGCACTCATTGATCATCGCGGCCCGTCAGCTCTCCGCCATCGGCTATGATGAGATCAGGGAGGAGACCGACAAAACCGCCCTCAGGCACATGATCCAGTCCTTCACCGCGGATGACTCCTCCAGCGTCAGCTACACCTACGGCGTCGTGCAGAGGCATCTGGATTCCGAGGATGCCCGCCTGGCCCAGGCCGCCCTGGATTTCATTCTGGGCCACCATGAGGCGGACAATTGGACCGCCCCCGCGCTGGTTCAATGGCTGGCCGTGGACAAGGTGCCACCCCGCCGCCTCAAAGCCCTCTCCGCCTTTGGCACCAGCCTCATTGCCATGCCGGAGACGCAGACGCTCATCACCGCCATGCTTGGCCACGCCTCGGCAGAAGTCCGTGCCACAGCCTTGTCCATCCTGGCCGCCCAGACCCAGGGCGTCGTTCATGAGGCATGGCTTCCACCTTTGGAAAAGCTCCTCGCCACCGCCCCCACGCCCCTCCTGCTCGACGCCGTCAGAAAGCTCAAGTCTCCCGTGTTTGACGCCACCTTGCAGTCCATCGCGGATGATCCCACACGTCCTCTCGCCTTCCGTTTGAAAGCCCTTGGCTCGGCCAGATCCGTCAAGCTCGTCGGTGCGGCCTTCTCCATGGTCAAGGACGTCCTCACCGATGCCGCCTCCTCCGCCGCCGCCAAGATTCAGGCCGCCGGCATGATCGCCGCCGCTCCATTGCAGAAACCCCAGGTGCTGGAGCTTGCCCCCCTCTTTGCCACCCTTGGCCCTGTCGAGCTGAAGGAGCTCCTCCCCATCATTCGCAAACACAAGGACGCCGGACTCGGCCGCGCCCTGGCCAGCGCGGTCGCCAAAAACCCCGCCATCGCCAGCCAGCAGGAAAGCCTCTACCGTACCGTCTTCAGCGATCTCCCGCCTGACATCTTTGAGGCGGTCGTCCTGCCTGCTTACAACAGTGCCGTCGCTGCCACCGAGGCCAGGAAGCGCCAGCTCGGCCCCTTGTCCGACAAAGTCATCGCCACCGGCAATCCCGCCAATGGCGAGAAACATTTCAAGGCGGGGAAGGGGACATGCGTCGCCTGCCACAAGGTAGGCGACATCGGCCGCCCTATTGGTCCCGATCTGACCCACATCGGCGCCATCCGCACCGAGCGTGACCTTCTGGAAAGCATTCTCTTTCCCAGCAACACCCTGGCCCGTGACTATGAGGCCCACGTCATCGAAACCAGCGACGGCCAGCAGACCCTGGGCGTCATCAGGTCCCACGTGGCCGAGGGGCTGGTCGTGCTCGACATTGCCGGGCAGGAAAAGACCATTCCGCATCAGAGCATTGTCGGAGACACGACTCTGACGACGAGCCTCATGCCCATGGGGCTGGACCAAACCATGCCTGAGTCGGAGCTGCTGGATCTGGTCGCCTGGCTGCGCAGCCTGAAATGATCAATCCTTCTCCGCCAGCAGGATGCGCCGGGCCTCCTGCAGGTTCTCCACCTGCTCCTTGGGCAGCCTGGGGTATTTCAGCTCCATCGTCTGCATCTCGGCCAGAATGGCGGCGCTGACGATGAGGCGCATGTTCTTCTTGCTGTCCGCAGGCACCACATACCAGGGGCATTCCTCTGTGGCGGTGGCGCGGATGGCGTCCTCATAGGACTCCATGTATTCCTTCCAGAAGGAGCGCTCCTTCACGTCGGCCTCCTCGAACTTCCAGTTCTTGCTCGGCGTGTCGATGCGCGCCAGGAAGCGCTTCTTTTGCTCCTCCCTGGACACGTTCAGGAAGAACTTCAGGACCCGGATGCCGTTGCGGTGGCTGTAGGCTTCAAAGTTGTGGATGTCCTTGAGGCGGTTCTCAAACAGCTTGTCGAGGTTCTTCGTCGTCTCCGCAGGCAGGCGCTGAATCTTCGTCACAATCTCTGGATGCACCCGGCAGACCAGCACCTCCTCATAGTAGCTGCGGTTGAAGATGCCAATGCGCCCGCGCGGCGGCATCACGCGGGTGGTGCGCCAGAGGAAGTCATGGTCAAGCTCATTGGAGGTGGGACGCTTGAAGGTGTGGCATTCCACCCCCTGGATGTTCACCCCGCTCATCACATGCTTGATGGTGCTGTCTTTTCCTGCGGCATCCATGGCCTGGAACACCAGCAGCAGCCCCTGACGGTCCTGCGCGTACATTTTCTGCTGCAGGTCGTCGATCTCCTCGCGGAACTCGGCCAGCAGGGACTGGTAGTGCGCCTCGTCCTGGTACAGGTCCTTCACCTTCGTCCTGGCCTTCTTGATGCGGAACGATTTGCCATGGGACACGCGGAATTCGTCGAGGTCGATCTTGAGCTTCATGGGGCGGGAAGGGTGAGGTGGGGGAAGACGGAGGATTATCAGCTATCCTCCGCTATGAACAGAACGATCTGCACGGAGGCAACCAGGAAGCAGGACGCGGGCACAAAAAAGGGCGGGAATGATCCCGCCCTTTTTGAAACTGTCTTTTCCCAGGCTGAAGTTAGGCGGCAGGAGGGGCGTCCGTGACCGGGGCCTTCGGCAGGGTGAAACGGAAACGAATCTTGCCACGCTTCGCGGCGGCGCGGGCCTTGCGGCGGGTGCGCTCTTTCGGGGTCTCGTGGGCGCGCAGGCGGCGGACTTCTTCAAGGATGCCGTCCATTTCAAGACGGGTCTTGAGACGCTTGAGGGCACGGTCAACGGGTTCGCCTTTGCGGATCTGAACTTCGGTCATAAATCGGTCTGGGGTGGGATTGGGAAAAGGGCCGGGAAAATAGGGGCGGGACGGCTGGCGTCAACAGGAATATGAGGACGCCACGCCGCTGTTTTTAGGTCTCAGTTTTTACGCAACCAGCGTCTGCTCACGCGCCGGACCCACCCCGAGGAGGCCCACTTTGGCCCCCACAAGTTCTTCCAGACGCTTCAGGTACGCCTTGGCCAGATCGGGAAGGTCGGCAAAATTTGTGATGCCGCTGAGATCCTGCTTCCAGCCCTGGTGGGTTTCATACACCGGCTCGCACGCGGCCAGATCGGCGGCAGTGCTTGGCGGGTAGTGGATCGTCTTGCCACGCAGTTTGTAGGCGGTGCAGATTTGGATGGTCTCCAGGCCGTCCAGGCCGTCCAGGTTGGTGATCGCCAGTTCGTCGGCGCCGTTCAGCATCACCGCGTAGCGCACCAGCACCGCGTCCAGCCAGCCACAGCGGCGGGCACGGCCCGTGGTGGCGCCGAACTCGCGGCCCATGTTGTGCAGCATGTCACCGATCTCCTCGTTCTCCGTCACGAAGGGGCCGGAACCCACGCGGGTGGTGTAGGCCTTGCCCACCGCCACGACCTTGTCGATCATGCGGGGTGGCACCCCGGAGCCGGTGCAGGCGCCGCCGGCCGTGGTGTTGGAGGAGGTGACGAAGGGGTAGGTGCCGTGGTCAATGTCCAGGTAGGTGCCCTGGGCGCCTTCAAAGAGCAGGTTTTTTCCCGCCTTGATGGCCTCATGCAGATACACCGTGGTGTTCGTGATGTGCGGGGCCAGCGCCTTGGCGGCTTCCAGCACCGTCTTCACGGTTTCCTCCACGGGCACAAGGTCCACGCCAAGCTCGGCGAAGGTGGCATTGTGGCGGGCCAGACGGTCGCGCAGCTCCTCCTCGAGGACTTCCGGCTGCGTCATCAGGATCGTGCGCAGGCCGTCACGCTCCACCTTGTCGGCATAGGCCGGGCCGATGCCACGGCCCGTGGTGCCGATCTTCTTGTCGCCGCGCTTGGCTTCACGCGCCTTGTCCAGTCCCTTGTGGTACGGCATCACCAGATGGGCGGTTTCGCTGATAAGGAGGTTTTCCGGGGTGATGCTCACCCCCTGGCCGCGAAGTTTGGCGATTTCCTCCAGCAGGCCCAGCGGGTCCATCACCACGCCGTTGCCGATCACGCACATCTTGTCCTTCCAAAGGATGCCGCTCGGAATCAGGTGCAGAACGTACTTCTGGCCGCCGCTGATCACGGTGTGGCCGGCGTTGTTTCCGCCGGCGGCACGCACCACCACGTCGGTCTTCTCTGTCAGATAATCGACGATCTTGCCTTTTCCTTCATCGCCCCACTGGGCGCCTACAACAATGGTATTGGACATGGGATTTTCTTAGCTGGACTGGGGCGGCACAGTTGGCCGCAGGGGTTGGTTTGCAAACGCGCAAAAAGCACCACAGCGGCCATGATTGGGCCGCAGAATGGCCCCGTCAAATGAAGCCGGTGCTGCAAAAACGCGCGCGCTGGGGGTGAAATCAGGCTGCGGCTCCGATCTGGGAGGCAAAATAAGCGGCTGCTCCGCAGGCCAGAATGGCCACAACGCCAAGCAGCGTCAGAAGGCCGCCACCCGCGTTTTTTTCCTTCACCTTCGGGCCAAAGCCACGGCGCAGGCTGCGGTTGTAAGGCTGGCTGCCGTAGCCGCCGGAAGTCGGGGAGGACACAGCGATCGTGGGGGCGGAGTAAGCGGCATCCTCCGTGGCGCTCTCCACGGAATCACCCTGAAACACACAATCCACATTGCCCAGCTGGAAGGCGCCGCCCGGCGTCAGGGAGACGGTCTCCACCCGGGAGCCACCAAGCTTCGTGCCGTTGGTGGACCCCAGGTCCGTCAGCGTCCAGGAGCTTCCGTCAAAAGTGACCTCGCCATGGTGGCTGGAAACAGAGTCATCGGCGATGATGAGCTGGTTGTCGTCGGCGCGGCCAATCGACATGCGCTCGGCGTCAAGTTCGAGGAGGCCGGAAGCGCCAGCAGGGGTGGTAAATTGAATTCGGGGCATAACGGCGCAGTTTTAGCAGGCCGGGGCAAAAGTGGCAAGGGAGATTCAAAAACCTGGGCCGCCTCCCGCATCCGGCGCGTCTGCAGGCTTGCGCCGCCGGGGGTTCTTGCTAGGGAGGCTGCAACCATCCGCCACCACCCCACCGTGACCCAAGTTTTTGAAATCCTCGGCAAATTCGACACCGAAAGCGACTGCCACAAGCTGCTCTACGCCCCGCATCCGCTGCCGCTGACGTACCGCGAGGGCCGGGTGTACAAAATCGACTTCGAGGGCGACGAGGCCGCGCTGGGCGCCTTCGTGCAGAAAGTCCTCATCGACCCCATCAGCCAGGAGTCCCGCACCGGCGGCCAGCCCGCGTTTGAAAACGCCGCCTTTGTCCTGGAATACGGCATGAAAGGCGCCGCCCTGGACCTGGAAAAGGAAATGATCCTCAATTACTACCGCGCCACGCCCAATCCTGGTTTCGAAATCAAAAAGCTCACCCTGCGCACCCGCATCTACGTGTTTGGTGAAGGCGCGGAGCCCGAGCAGTTCGTGCGCGACATCGTGAATCCCGCCATTCACACCCATGAGGTCCTGAAGGCCGCCGCTTGAGGCGGAATGACGGGGCATTCGTCATTTTCCCATCGCCGATAGGCGGGGCTGGCTGGCGGCGTTCTTTCCCGCCCATGGGTCCCACCAACTCCGACCGCCTGCTCTCCCTCGACGCGTTTCGAGGCTTCATCATGATCCTGATGGCCTCGTCAGGCTTTGGCATCGTGCAAATGGCCGCCGCGCATCCCGGCTCCTGGTGGGATCTCGCCCGTCCGCAGTTTGAGCACAAGGCCTGGCAGGGATGCTCGTTGTGGGACCTCATCCAGCCCAGCTTCATGTTCATGGTGGGCATGGCCGTGCCGTTCTCATGCCAGAGCAGGCGCTTGAACGGGCAGTCCTGGTTCGGCATGGCGTGGCATGCCCTGGTGCGTGCCGTCATCCTTGTGGCCCTGGGCGTCATGCTGGCCACCCGTGCGGAGGACAAGCACACCGTTTTCCTCTTTACCAATGTGCTCGCTCAGATCGGCCTGGGTTATTTTTTCCTCTTCATCTTCTCCCGGCTGGGGCCGGAGTACATGATCGCATGGATCATCCTGATCCTCGCCGGTTACACCTGGTTCTTCGTCCAGCACCCGCTGCCCTCCGCCCAGGATGTGGCGGCCATTGCAGGCATGAAAGGGACGGAGAATGCCATCCTCCATGGCTGGTCCGGGCACTGGGGTATCCACACCAATGCGGCCGCCGCGTTTGACCGCTGGTTTCTCAACCTCCTGCCCCGGGATCAGCCGTTCCAATACAATCCCGGCGGCTACCAGACCCTCAATTTCATCCCCTCGCTGGCCACCATGCTCGGCGGCGGTGTCGCGGGCGAGTTCCTCATCCGCAGCCTCCATTCCGACAAGCGGAAGTGCGGCACGCTCATCATCTTCGGCGTCGTCCTGCTGCTCATCGGCACCATCCTCGACATCACCCAGGTCATGCCCGCGGTGAAACGCATCTGGACGCCGTCCTGGGTGCTGCTCAGCGGCGGCTGGGTCCTCATCATGCTGGCCGTGTTCTACTGGCTGGTGGAGATCGCAGGCGCGCGCTGGCTGGTGTTCCCCCTGGTCGTGGTGGGCATGAACAGCATCGCCATCTACCTCCTGCACAGCCTTGCCGCCGGCTGGATTCGCGACAATCTGCACAAGCACCTGCCAGACACCGCCTTTCCCGCCTACTGGCTGCCGGTTGTGGAGCGTTGCGGCGTTCTGTTTGTCCTTTGGCTCATCTGCTTCTGGCTGTATAGGCAGCGGGCATTCATCAAACTGTGACCACCCCGCGACTCATCCTGCCTGCCCTCCTCGCCCTGCTGCTCCCCGCCTGCCAGACACCCACGGCCGTGGACGGCACCCCTTTGAGTGATCCCGCCAAAGAGGCGCAGATGCACAAGGCCGGGCTCGTCCTGATCTCAGACCTGCAGCACGCCAGCGCGTGGGAAAAGCTCATCCACGTGGACATGGGCGTCCCCCCCCGCAAGATCGAGGTCAAGGCCGGCCCAGGGTTCACCACGCTGGTCATTCATGAGCTCAAAAACCGCGCCGATGCGGAGGGCATCGCCCAGGGCCTGCGCCAGTATGCGGAAAAAAATCCGCAAAAATACGGCCCCACCAAGGTCGAGATCAGCCTCAACAGCGCGGGTCCCACCATCAGCCCCTTCGTGCTGCCCACCGGGGCGGATGCCCCCATGCTCAATCAGGGACCGGCCCTCCCAACGCTGTCACTACCGCCTCTCCTGCCCGCCGGCCGCTGACCAGCGCGCCGTTGATGGACACATCCTCGCACCAGTCGCCGCAGCGGTACAGGCCTGGCTCCACCACGGCGGCCAGCGGCCCGCTTCCGGGCTTCAGTTGCCGGCCCTCCGGCTGCGCATGGCGGATCTGGTAGGTGCGCAGGTGCCGCCAGCGCGCCACCACCGCGTCGCCAAACCAGCCCCGCATCTGCTCCCGCACCACCTCCTCCAGCACCGTGCTGGAAGGGGAGCCGATGATCGACGCGCAAATGAGATGCTGCCCCGGCGGCGCATAATGCGGAGAGGCCCGGGACGGCACCGTGACACTGTTCACCGGCCCCCGGCCGTCCCCGTCCAGATGCAGGATGGCATCCCCCGGCGGCATGTCATCGCTGGCGAAGTAGAGGCAGGTCGTGGAGCGGCCGGGCAGGGGCGGCGTGCTGTCGATTTGCGGCACCAGCCGGTGCGCCACATCCTCCGACACCGCGACAATGACATGGTCCGCGTGCAGCACCTCCCCGCTCTCCAGCGTCACCTCCCCCGCACGCACGGCGGCCACAGGGGCGTTGAGCCGCAGGCTGCCAGGGGGCAGGGCCACCGCCAGCTGCTCCGGGATGGACTGCATGCCCCGGGCAGGCAGGGCGCTTCCGCCACGGTCAAACATCGCCAGCAAAAACTGCAGCATCACCGCGCTGGTGCGCAGGTCCTTTTCCAAAAACACCCCGCCGAAAAACGGCCGGAAGAACTTTTCAATGATGTTTTCAGAGAAGCCGAACTTCAGCAGATAGTCCTCGGCCTCCATGTTCGGCTGGTCGCGCGGGAGGTCACACATGCCAAAGACCTCCTTGCGCAGCAGCAGCAGGGTCCACTTGTCCTTCCAGGACACGATCTGGTCACGGAAGTTCTGCACCGCCGTCATCGGGTGGGTCAGGGGATCCGCCAGCCGGTGGAAACGATTCTTCACAAAGATGTCCGCCCCACGGTACAGCGGCCGAAGGTCCAGCGCCTCGTAGTCCAGCACGCGGCGGGCCTCAGGGTAGGCGGGCAGAAAAATCTGAAAGCCACGGTCCAGCAGAAAACCGTCCACGGTATCCGTGCGCACGCGGCCGCCCACGGCGTTGGATGCCTCCAGCAGCGTGAAGCGGTGTCCCGCCCCGGCCAGAATGCGCGCGCAGGCCAGCCCCGCTAGGCCGGCGCCGACAATCACAATTCTGGGCTGCGTTTCAATCATCCAAAAAATCAGCGCACACCTTGGGCATGCCTTTTGGCTTTGCAAGCTCGGGAGGCAGGGGGCATGCATGCTCCATGCCTTTTCTTCGCATTCTCGTCCTTGGTGCCACGGGTGGCCTGGGGCGTGCCCTGGTTCGCCACCTGTCCTCCCACCACGACACCACCGGCTGGGGACGGGCGGAGCTGGACCTGGAGCGGCCGGAGACCATTGCCCAAGCCCTCTCCCGGCAGGATTTCGACGTGCTCCTCAATCCCGCCGGCATGACGAGCCCCGACGACTGCGAGGCACAGCCGGAAAACGCGCAGCTGGCCAATGCCGCCGGCCCCCAGGCACTGGCGGAGTTTTGCCAGCAGCGCGGCGCGCGGATGATCCACTTCAGCACGGACTATGTCTTCAGCGGCGAGGGATCGATGCCGCTCACCGAGGTGGACTCGACCCATCCGGTGAACCACTACGGCCGCAGCAAGCGGGCGGGGGAGCTGGCAGTGCTGCGGGCCTGCCCCAATGCCTTGATTGCACGCGTGTCGTGGCTGTTCGGGCCGGACAAAGCCAGCCATCCCGACCACATCATCCGCCGGGCATTGAAAGGGGAGGAGCTGAGCGCGGTGGCCGACAAAATCTCCGTGCCGACAAGCCATGCGGACATCACCGACTGGATTGGGCGCCTCATCCGCGACCATTCCGCGGTGGATGGCGTGCTGCACCTGTGCAGCAGCGGCTCCGCCTCCTGGCACACCTGGGCGCAGGCCGCCCTGGACGCCGCGCGGAAGAAGGGGCTGCCCGTTGGCCCGGCACAGGTGCGCGCCACCCAGCTTGCCGACCTCGCCTCCCTCAAGGCCAGACGGCCTCTCATGACGGTCATGAGCAATGCCAGATTGCAGCGCATCCTCGGCATGCCCATCCGCGGCTGGCAGCAGGCGCTGGAGGATCATGTCATGCAAAACCACCCCGCCGCATGAGCACGGAGCCTGCCATCACGCGCTGCGAGGTCCTGCATCAGGACCGCTTCCTCATCGTGGTAAACAAACCGCACGGCGTCCTGTCGCATCCCAATCCCAAGGCGGCCAAACCGCAGGCTGCCGCCTTTGAGGGCAGCTACGATGCCGACCGCCGCTGCTTCACCAGCGCGGCGGGCCACGTCTGGCTGATCCACCGCCTTGACCAGGACACCTCAGGCGTGCTCCTGGCCGCCAAGGACGAAAAAACCGCCGCCGCCTGCAGGGCCGCCTTTGAGGCCGAAACCGTGCGCAAAATCTATCTCGCCCTTTGCGTGGGCGGCGGCGGCATGAAACCTGAGGGCGTGTGGCTGGACCACCTCATCACCGCGCATGAGCGGCATCAGGTGCGCACCAGTGTGCGGCACGGCACCCGCCCCAATGCCGAGGCCCGCTACCGGCTGCTGGGCTATTCCGCCGTGCAGCGCCTCTCATTGGTGGAGGTCGAGCTCATCACTGGCAAAACGCACCAGATCCGCGTCCAGGCCGCGTCACGCCGGCTGCCGCTGGTGGGGGATGACGTTTACGGCCACTTTGAACTGAACCGGAAGCTGCGGCAGGGCCTCGGCGCCCGCCGCTTGTTCCTGCATGCCCGGGAGCTGCGCCTCAAGCACCCTGCGTCGGGGCAGATGCTCACCATTCAGGCGCCGCTGCCAGCCGACCTGTCGGCCGTGCTGCAGGCGGCCAAAATACCGCCCCCATGACCGCCGCGCGAGAGGCGCGGGGGCATGGGACGGCAGGCGCAGGGCATCACGCCCGCTTGAGCAGGAAGTGGCTGATGCCATCGACCAGGGCCTTCCAGCTCGCGTCGATGATGTTGAAGCTGACCCCCACCGTGCTCCAGGTGTCATTGCCATTCGTGCTGGTGATGAGCACACGCGTCTTCGCCGCAGTGCCGCCGCCGCCGTCGATGATGCGCACCTTGTAGTCAGCCAGGTTCATTCGCTCCAGCTCGGGGAAGAAGGGCGTCAGGGCCTTGCGCAGCGCGTTGTCCAGCGCGTTCACGGGGCCGTCGCCTTCCGCCACGGTGTAAACACGCTCGCCGCCTACTTCGATCTTCACGGTCGCCTCGCAGGTCTCAAATCCGTGCTCGCCGCCATGGAAGCGGTGGGTGGAGTGGTATTCGATGAGGTTGAAGACCGGCTTGTGCTGGCCGAGCTGCCTGCGGATCAGCATTTCGAAGGACGCCTCCGCGGCCTCGAACTCATAGCCTTCGCTCTCCAGCCGCTTCACCTCCGCCAGGATGGCCTGCACCTCCGGCGCCCCCTTGGCAAACTTGAAGCCCATGTCCTCGGCCTTCATGAGGACGTTCGACTGGCCGGACATGTCGGAAATCGTGATGATGCGCTGGTTGCCGACGAGCGTCGGGTCCACGTGCTCATAGGTGCGGGCCAGTTTCTGCACCGCATGCACGTGCAGGCCGCCCTTGTGGGTGAACGCCGCCATCCCCACGTAGGGCGCGCGGATGTCATGCGGCACATTGGCCAGCTCATCCACAAAATTCGCCAGCTCGCGCAGGCGGGTGAGGTCGATGCCCAGGTCGATGCCCATCTTGATTTGCAGGTTGGGCATGATCGTGGTGAGGTTGCAGTTCCCCACTCGCTCACCGTATCCGTTGATGGTGCCCTGCACCTGGCAGGCTCCGGCACGCACGGCGGCCAGGGCGTTGGCCACGCCCACGCCACCGTCATTGTGCGTATGGATGCCCACCGGGCGGCCCAGATGGGCGATGACTTTGCGCGTGGTCTCTTCGACGAACTCAGGCAGCGCGCCGCCGTTCGTCTCGCACAGCACGATCAAATCCGCCCCCGCGTCCTGGGCCGTCTTGACCACTTTGAGGGAATATTCGGGGTCCTCACGGAAGCTGTCGAAAAAGTGTTCCGCATCGTAGAGCACCTCACGGCCATGGCTCTTGAGGTAGGCCACCGTGTCCGCGATCATGGCCAGATTCTCCTCCAAAGTCACCTGGAACACCTCGGTCACATGCAGCGCCCACGTCTTGCCAACGATGGTGACGGCGGGGGTCTTCGCATCCAGCAGCATCTTCACCTGCGGATCATCCTCCACCTTCATCTTGCCACGGCGGGTCATGCCAAAAGCGGTGATCTTGGCATTCTTCCATGTCCGCTTGGCGGCCTCCTCAAAGAAGGCGGCGTCCTTCGGGTTGGAGCCCGGCCAGCCACCCTCGATGTAATGCACACCGAAGTCGTCGAGCTTCTCCGCCACGCGGATTTTGTCCAGGGTGCTGAAGGAGATGCCGGTGCCTTGCGTGCCGTCGCGCAGAGTGGTGTCGTAGATCGTCACAGGGGTCATAAAACAAAAAAACAAAAAAGGTTGGGGAAAAGACAGGACAAGCCAGGGGATGGGGGGACGCGTGGGGCGTGCTGGTTTGTCCAGAAGGGGGCACGCTTGCCAGATCGAAATAAAACGGACTTCCCCGGTCGCGTCAGGCGCTGAGGAGTCCGCCGATAATTCGGGCGATCTGGAGGCTGGTGGCTTGGTGTCCCATGAGCGGCGCGGATTCTAGGCGTGGCACTTGCGCATGGCAAAGAGAAGTTTATCGTGGTTCGGCGCGGTTTGGCCCTGATGGCCGTCTGGCCGGTGAAATTCTTTCTGAAAAAGATCAAATAGTCTTTGACAGAGTGTCTCCCCGTTCTAGGCTCGCCCCCACTTTTTCGGTTTCCAAAGCCGGGGCGTATTGTCTCTTGACGCCAGTCTAAGAGATTTGTGTGTCCCGGTTTTATTGTCGAAAGAGGAGGAGGTCCCTCAAACGGTCCGCCGCCAATATTACGCTGTT
>CAZPSQ010000048.1:0-30055 GCA_964588755.1 uncultured Prosthecobacter sp.
GGGGTTATGGAAGCGGCTGAGGCCTTCGTTGCGGAAGTTGCGGTTCAGCTCGAAAATCTGCGTGAAACCGGCCACCAGCAGGCGCTTCAGGAACAGCTCCGGCGCAATGCGCAGAAACATGGGCTGGTTCAGCGCGTGGAAGAAGGTCTCGAACGGCTTCGCCGCCGCGCCACCGGCCACGTCCTGCATCATGGGCGTCTCCACTTCCAGGAAGCCGCGCTCCTGCATGTAGTTGCGGATGGAGGCGATCATCTTGCTCCGCGTCACGAAAATCTCGCGGCTGCGGTCGTTGGAGACGAGGTCCAGGTAGCGCTGGCGGTACTTGATCTCCTTGTCCACCACGCCGTGCCACTTGTCCGGCAGCGGGCGCAGCGCCTTGGAAAGCGGGGTCAGCTTTTTGATGTGGATGGACTTTTCCCCGCGCTTCGTGATGAAGGTGTGCCCCTCCACGCCGATGAAGTCGCCAATGTCCACAAGCTGGATGAACTGGGCATAGGCTTCGTCGCCCACCTCCCCCTTGCTCAAAAAGCACTGCATGCGGCCGCTGATGTCGCCGAGGTCCAGGAAGGTGGCCTTGCCCATGTCACGGCGGGACAGCATGCGGCCGGCCACCTTGACCTCGAGGTTCTCGACGAATTCCGCCTTCAGGGCGCCAGGCTGGTGGGTGGTGTCAAAACGGCCGCCAAACGGGTTCACGCCGGCTTTCACCAGCCCGTCGAGCTTTTCGCGGCGGATCTGAAGAAGTTCGGACTCTGACTGTTCGGGGGCTTGCGGTTGCATGGCGGTCAATTTTTAATGGGGGCGTTGTCTTTAGCCTGTTCCACACGCTTTGCCACTGCAAACCTGCGGCTTCGGCGGCCGGGCAGGGCAGGCGCTTGTTGTTTGCTTATCCTTTTCAGGATGCCAAGGTAACGAGCTCAGGTCATGCAAACGCCGGTTGTCGCACAGATCCACGGTGACGTCCTGCTGGACAGCCGCCGTGCCATTGTGCACACAACGCAGGGGTGGATGGCGGTGGCGGACATCCACTTCGGCTATGAGGCGCGGCGGCGAAAGCAGGGCGCGCTGCTGCCGGACTTTGGCATGGACCACATCGAGCAGACCCTCTCCGCGCTTGTGGCGGACCATCTGCCCCGGCGGCTGATCCTGGTGGGAGACATCATGGACGGCACCGGCTCTGCGGAGGAGACCCTGCATCTGCTGGAAAACCTCCAGCCCCAGGTGTCGCAGATCATCTGCATTCTGGGCAACCACGACCGCCCGGCCCTGCGCCGGGGCTGGCCCTTTGTGGAGACGCACCGCGAGTCCGGCTTCATCTTTTCCCACGGGCATCAGTTTCCCCTGGTGGAGAAAGCCTGCACGGCCGCGGACCTGGTCCACGTCACCGGTCATGAGCACCCCGCCATCACTTTTAAGGACGGGGCGGGGCTGCACCTGCGGCTGCCGGCACTGGTGCGGGAAAAGCTCACCGAGGCGCGGGAACGCTGGATCCTCCCCGCCTTCTCCCCCTGGGCTGCGGGCGGCGGCTACACCTGCAAAAGCCATGTGGAGCACTGGGTCTGCGCGCCCAACCGTATCTGGCGCGGCTGAGGACGGGACTTAGACTGTTAGTAGTCGCGGCTCAAGAGGTAATCCGCAAGCTGCCGCAGGCGGCCGCCTGCCTCGCCGAACACCTCCAGAGACTTGTGCGCGGCCTCGGTGAGGCGGTGCGCCTCCTCGCGGGAGGCATCCAGGCCGAGGAGGGCGGGGTAGGTGCTCTTTTCAGACTCCACATCTTTTCCCGCGCTCTTGCCCAGCTTTTCGCTGGTCTGGGTCACGTCCAGAATGTCATCGATGATTTGAAACGCGAGGCCGGTGGCCATGCCGAAATCGTGAAGGGCCTGCATTTGCTCCTGGGTGGCGTTGGCGCTCATGCCGCCGAGCTTCACACTTGTGGTCAGCAGCGCGGCGGTCTTGCCTTCATGGACGAAACGCAGGTCCTCCAGTTGCAGCTTTTTGCCCTCTCCTTCCAGATCGGCCACCTGTCCGCCGACAAGGTGCAGGCTGCCAGCGGTGCGGGCGAGTTCCAGCACCATCAGCGCGGCGGGGTGGCGCTGCGCCACGGGGGTTTTGCTCACCAGCTCAAAGGCCAGGGCCTGCAGGGCGTCCCCCGCCAGCAGGGCGATCGCCTCCCCATACACCTTGTGGCAGGTGGGCACGCCGCGGCGCATGTCGTCGTCGTCCATGCAGGGGAGATCGTCGTGGATGAGAGAGTAGGTGTGCAGGCACTCGACCGCGCAGGCATTGTAAACAGCGTCATCCGCCAGCCCGCCGCAGGCCTCCGCCGCCGCCAGACAGAGGATGGGCCGCAGGCGCTTGCCACCGGCAAAAACGCTGTGCCGCATGGCCTGGTGCAGCGTGCTGGGCCGGGTGGCAGCGGCAGGGATGAGGCGGTTCAGCGCGTCGTCAACGTACTGGCAGCGGTCAGAAAGGTAGGCTTTGAGGTCTGGCATGGATGGAAGGCGTGACTTTCGGAGGCGGCGGGCCTGCGTTCAACCTCATTTCAAAGCCACCCGCCACAGAGAGCTGCCAGCGGTGATGTAGAGATGCTTGTCGCCCTCCCTGCCAAAACACAGGTTGGTGGGCGGTGGCTCGGCCTTGAGGTAGTCCAGCTCCCTGCCTTCCGGCGAATAGACGATGATGCCGGGGCGCGCTGGATTGCGGGCTGTGGTCCAGAGGTTGCCTTTGCCATCGCACGCGATACCGTCAGGGCCGGGGTCGCTGCCGTAGTTCACCAGGATGCTGCGAAAGACTGCCGCGCCGTCTTCCTTGAGGTCGTAGGCCAGGATGGCCATGAGGCCCTGACGCAGCGGGGGTGGCTGGTGCTTGTCATCGAGGAGGGCGTCCACGCCGCTGCTGCCGTTATCATTCACCCCGACGTAGAGTGTTTTTTCATCGGGCGAGAGGCAGATGCCATTGGGCTTGCCGGCGTCGGTGATGACACGGGTGACCTGATTCCTAGCATCGATGCAATACACGCCCATGACCGGCTGCTCCAGCGGCTCCGGGCCGACGTATTTTGGGTCGGTGAAAAAGATGCGCCCGTTGTTGGCGATGGCGAGATCGTTCGGCGCATTGTAGGGGCGGCCGTCAAAGGTGGCGGTGAGGATGCTGCACAGCCCGGTCCTCAAATCCGTGCGGGAGATGCGCCTGCCGCCGAAGTCCGCGCCCTCGCAGGCCACCAGATGGCCCAGGGCGTCGAACTCCAGCCCGTTCGACTTGGCGCTGGGGGATCTGAACAAGGTGGTCTGGCCGGTCTTGGGATCGAACCGCCAGATGTGGCCGCCTTGCGTGATGCCACGGTCGTCTTTGACAATGCGGGAGAGGGTGATGTCGCTGAAGTAGATGGTGCCGTCCGGGGCCGTGGTGCAGCCTTCCGTTTCCCCCTGGCCAGTGAAGAGCTTTTCGACGGCGGCGCCTGCCTTGAAGAACGATTCCTCCGCGCGGAGGGCCGGCACCAGGGCAGCAAGGACTGACAGGAGGGGAAGGACCACCGTTTTCATGGGACGGCATGAAAAGTCCTGGGGTGGCAGCTGTCAATCTCCGCCTGTCCGCGCCTGGATCTCCGCGATGGCCCACGCGGCATGTTCGGCGATCAAGGGATGCTCATCCTGCGCGGCAAGCCGCAGGGCGGGCAGGTCGTCCGGACCGCCGGTGTTGCCGAGGATGACGCAGACGTTGCGCAGGAAGGCGGGGCGCTTGATGCGTTTGATGGGTGACTTGGCGAAAAGCGCGCGGAAGGCCTCGTCGGTGAGGGGCAGGAAATCGCGGAGCGGGGTGTTGAAGACGGTCTCGCGGGCCTGGAACGTGGCCTCGCGGGAGGCCTGGGCGTGGCGGTTCCAGGGGCAGGCGTCGAGGCAGGCGTCGCAGCCGTAAAGGCGGTCGCCGATGGCGCGGCGGAACTCGATGGGGATGGGGCCCTTGCTCTCGATGGTGAGGTAGGAGATGCAGCGGCGGGCGTCGAGGCGGCGTGGTGCATTGACCGTGATGGCCTGGGTGGGGCAGGCGACCATGCAACGGGTGCAGGTGCCGCACATGTCGCGTCCGGGGGGATCAGGCGGCAGTTCCAGTGTGGTGAGGATGTCCGCCAGGAAGAACCAGGTGCCCAGCCGACGGTGGATCTGCATGGTGCTTTTGCCGCCCCAGCCGAGGCCGGCCTCGCTGGCGAAGTCGCGCTCCAGCACGGGGCCGGTGTCCACATACGGCCGCTGTGTGCCGCCATGGGCGGTGAGGAAGGCGTTCAGCTCGGCCAGCTTTGCATCGACGAGGTCGTGGTAGTCATTGTTCCAGGCGTAACGGGCGATGCGGTAACGCGCGCCTCCACCCGCACCGCCGCTGACACCTGGAAAGGCGGAGCCGCCCTGGAAGTAATTCAGCGCCATGACGATGACGCTCTGCGCTCCCGGCAGCACGATGCGCGGGTCGCTGCGGCGCTCGATGTTGCGGGCCATCCAGGCCATGTCGCCATGCTTGCCCTCGGCAATCCATTGGGCATACAGGTCCCGGTGCGCGGCGGGGAGGGCGGCGGCCACGCGGCAGTCGGCAAAGCCCAGGGAGAGGGCTTTGGCGATGAAGGCGTGCTTGAGGTCGGCGGGGGACAAGGCGGAGCTGGCGGGGGTTTGCGTGGCCGCCAGATCATAGCAGGGCCTGCCGCCGGTGTCATGCGGCCCCCGCCAGCGCCTGCTCAGTAGAGGAGGAAGCCGATCTCGCTGTCGGTGAACTGGGTGGTGTCCTCCACGGCCAGCAGTGCCTCGGTTTGATAGGCGGTCTCCCAGGCGGACTCAGCGGCTGGCAGGTCCGGCAGGCCGGATTCAGCAATGCCACTCTCAGGGGAAAGGGGGGATTCTGCGGCAGGCACCAGAATGGGGGCCACAGGGGCATGGCGCGCCATCTGCGGGGCCGTGGCACTTGGTTGCGTCTGCAGCACCGCCACAGTCAGCGCGATGGCAGCAGCCACGCCACCGGCAAAGGCCCAGCGACCGTCAGGCGCGGAGCTTTCCGCCCACCACGCACGCAGCGCGGCGAACCAGCCACGATCCTGCGGCGTCTGCCGCGCTTCACGCAGCACGTTCTGCGTGAAGTTGGAACGCGCCTCAATCCTGCGGGCCTGGGCCAGCAGCTTGGTAAGCGGGTCTTGGGAGTCGAACGGTTCCATGACGAACAGGGGTTAAGGATACTCCTTCAAACTATCCGGCGCAGCCAAAGTTGCGCCAGAGGGCCGTTTTTTTTGACGGGCGGGGGCTGGCCTGCCCTTTTTGAGGGCAAATTTCAAAATTTGACTCGGAGCGTTCTATTTGTCGGCCGCACGCTCGCGCAGCAGGATACCGGTCTGAAAATCAAGGATCGAGCGGCGCAGGAGGTACTCGTACCGTGTGGTGGCCTGGTTGATCTCGGCGGCGGTGAGGCCGAGCTGAGACTGGCTGAGCTCCACCACGCTGCTGCTGCCCGCCTGATAGCGCGCCTCGGCCAGGGAGTAGGCCTGGGCGGCCTGGGCGCGCAGGCGTTCGGTGATGTTGAGGCGTTCCAGCGCGTTGGTGGCGTTCAGCCAGGCGATCTGCACATCGCGGGCGATGCGGGCCTCCTCGTCACGGAGGAGCTGCTCGGCCGCCTGGGCGCGTGCCTCAGCCTCATTTTGGCGTGCGGTGTTGAGTCCGCCGGTGAAGATGGGCATGGTGACGATGACCCCGGCGGCGGCGTAATTTTGGTCCAGGCTGCTGTCCCGCCAGGGCATGACCCCGGCGGTGCCCTGCAGGCTGACGCGGGGCCGGCTCAGGGCATTTTCAGCTTTCACAAATTTGAGCGCGGCGTCCCGCTCCAGCCGCAGTCTGGCGAGTTCCGGGCGCATGTTTTCGGCCATCTTGATGAGTCCTTCCGCGCTGCCGGGCAGGGCCACCGGCTGCACGGGTGTGGCGATGCGGTACTCCGTGCCTTCGGGGTCCAGCAGCAGGCGGGCCAGCGTGGCATGGGCGGACTTCAGGTCGTTGCGGGAGCGGGAGATGAGCAGCTCGGCGTCCTGGAAGTTCACCTCCGCAAAGCTGACATCAATGGCGGACTTGAGCTGGTTTTTTTGCAGCGAGAGCGTGTTGTCCCGCAGCAGACGGCGGGTTTTGACGGTCTGCTCGGCCACGCCCAGCAGCGCTTGTGCCTGCAGGATGGCGTAGCAGGCGGCGTCCGTCTCCAGCAGGATCTGGGTGCGGATGGTCTGCGCGTTCTGGGCCTCCGCCTCGGCACGCAGGCGGGAGCTGGCGGTGAGGTTCGAGGTGCGGCCGAAATCCGTGATAAGCTGGGTCAGATTCAAGGAGCCGGAGGCACGGTTGTAAACGCCCGCGAGCTGGAGCTGGTCGGTGGCGGCACGCACCCCACCGGTGGGGTCGCTGGTGACGGTGCCGGCCGCGATGCCCTGCAACTGCGGCAGATAGGCGGCGCGGTTCTGGCTCACGATCTCCTCGGTGGCGCGGACGGTCAGGTCGGCGGCGCTGATGCGCGGGTGGCGCTGCAGCACCAGGGCGCGCGCCTCGGCAAGGCTCAGGGACTGTGGCTTGTCAGCGCCCTGCAAGGAAGCAGCGACGAGGAGGAAAAGGAGACGCTTCATGATTCAACAGGCGTGGGTTCAAGGGCGGCGCGTTCGCTGCGGCGATGCGCGATCAAGTAGGCGGCGGGCACGACGAACACCGTCAGCACCACCGAGACGGCCAGCCCGCCGATGATGGCGCGGGCCAGCGGCGCGTAGGCCTCGCTGCCGGCACCGAGCGCCAGCGCCATGGGCATGAGGCCGATGAGCGTGGCGAGCGAGGTCATCAAAATCGGCCGCAACCGCACGCGGCAGGCGGTCACCACGGCGTCCAGCAGCGGCATGCCGTCCTGGCGCAGATGACGGGCAAACTCGACGATGAGGATGCTGTTGGAGACGACGATGCCCATCATCATGACCACGCCCATGAGGGACATGACGTTCATGGTGGTGCCGGTGAGGCACAGGGTGAGCATCACGCCGATCAGCCCCGTGGGAATGGCCAGCAGGATGAGGAAGGGGTCCAGGAACGACTGGAACTGCGCCACCAGGATGAGGTACACCAGCACCACGGCGAGGATGAGGCCCATGCCAAAGGTCTTGAACGAGGCGTTCATGTTGCCAACGCTGCCGCGCAGGTCAATGCGCGCGCCATCAGGCACCTTGGTCTCGGCAAGGATCTTGTTCACCCCCTTCATCACAAGGCCCAGGTCCTCCCCCTCCGGCGAGACGAAGAGGTTGATGATGCGGCGGATCTGGTAGTGGGTGATCTCGGTGGGGCCGAGCATGGGCTCCAGCGTGGCCACAGCATCCAGGCGCACAGACTTGTCCATGCCGGGGCCGCGGATGGGGATGGCGCGCAGCATCTCAAAGTCCTTCACATGATGGTCGGGGTACTGGACGGTGAGGTAGTAGTCATTCCCGCTCTTCGGGTCCGCCCAGAAGGTGGGGGCGATGAGGCCGTTGGACATCAGCGCGGTGATGACGTTGTGAGTGACCTCCTTGGGGGTGAGGCCCAGCTCGGAGATGCGCTTGCGGTCCAGGTCCATGCGGATGGCGGGGTAGTCCATGTCCTGCGGCACCAGGACATCACTCACGCCGGGAAGCTGGCGGATTTTGGCGGCCAGCTCGGAGGCGGTCTTGTGGGTGGTTTTAAGGTCGGAGCCGCTGATCTGGATGTCGATGGGAGTTGGCTGGCCGAGGTTCAGCACGGAGTCCACCAGACCGCCGGACTGGAAGAAGGCGCTGACGTGCGGCAGCTCCGAACGGATGCGCTCCCGCACGCGCCTCATGTACTCGTAACTGCCGATGTGGTGATGCTCTGAAAGCGCGACCTGCACGGTGGCGGTGTGCTGGGCGCTGTTGGGATTGAAGATGGCGGAGAAGTCGGCGGTGATGCCGATGTTCGACACAACGATGTCCATGTCCTCCTTGGTCACGACCTCGCGGCAGATTTTTTCCACCTGCTCCACCAGCTTCTCCGTGACCTCAAGGCGGGTGCCGCTGGGGGCCTTCAGGCTGATGTAGAACTGCCCGGCGTCCGTGCGTGGGAAGTAGGCCACGCCGATGAAGGGCAGCAGCAGGGTGGAGCAGGCCACGCCGGCGGCCAGCAGGATGAGGACGAGCGAGGGTGCTTTCAACGCCTTGCGCAGCGTGCGCTCGAAGATGTTCAGCATGCCTTCAAAGCGGCGGTTGAACCAGGCATTGAAGCCCTTGGCATCCGGGGCGCCATGCGGCTGCACTTTTTTGATCCACTTGGCGCAGAACAGCGGCACCACCGTCATGGCGACGAGATAGGAGGCCAGGATGGAAAGGACCACGGCCAGACCCAGCGCAGTGAAGAGATAGCGGCTGGCACCGGAGAGGAAGATGACGGGGAAGAACACGACGGCCGTCGTCAGCGTGGCGGCCAGCACGGGCAGGGCCACCTCCCGCCCGCCTTTCTCCGCGGCGACCTCTGGCGTCTCCCCATGCTCCATGTGGCGGAAGATGTTCTCCAGCACCACCACGGAGTCGTCGATGAGACGGGAGAAGCCGAGCGCGAGCCCGCCGAGGATCATGGTGTTGACGGTGCCGCCACCGATGGCCAGGGCGATGAACATGGCCAGCGCCGAGAGGGGAATGGAAAGGAAGACCGCCACTGTGGCGCGCATGCTGCCCAGGAAGATGAGGATCAAGATGCCGGTGAGCACAAGGCCGATGCCGCCTTCATGCACCAGGTTGTCGATGGCCTTTTTCACAAACTGCGACTGGTCAAACACGACGTTCGTCACCAGCTGCTTCGGCACGTCCACCAGGTCCTTGAGCACCTCCTTCACGCCATTGACCACGGAGATGGTGTTGGCATCACCGCCCTGCTTCAGCACCGGCTGGTAGGCGGAGCGCTGGCCGTCCACACGCACGATGTTGTACTGCACCTGGGAGGCGTCCTTGGCCTCGCCGATGTCCCCCACCAGCACGGAGGACTGGCCCACGGTCTTGAGCGGAATGCGGCCGATCTCCGCCACGGTGTCCACCTGGGTGTTGGCGTAGATGTTGTAGTCGAAGGGGCCGATGCGCACATCCCCCGCCGGCAGGATGAGGTTGGAGTCGTTCACCGAGCGCACGACGTCCATGACACTGAGCTGATGCGCCTCAAGCTTCAGCGGGTCCACGTAGACCTGGATCTGGCGGTAGCGTCCGCCGATGGGCTGCGGCACGGCGGAGCCCGGCACCACGGCCAGCTGGGTGCGCACCTTGTAGTGGCCCACGTCGCGCAGCTGGGCCTCGTTCATGCCTTCCCCCTTCAGTGACACAAGGCACACCGGCTGGCTGGATGCGTCAAATTTCAGCACCACCGGCGGCAGAGTGCCGGGGGGCAGGCGCCGCAGCTCCGCCATCGCCAGATTTCCAATGGAGCTGACTGCGGAGTCGGCGCTGGTGCCGGGCTGGAAGTAGATCTTGATCAGGCTCGCCCCCGGCAGGGAGCGCGACTCCATGTGGTCAATGCCGCTGGCCAGCGTCAAAAAGCGCTCCAGGCGTGCGGTGAGGTCCTGCTCAATCTGCTCCGGCGGCATGCCGGGATAGAAGGTGGCCACGATGACCACCGGTATTTTGATCTCAGGGAACAGGTCCACCGGCAGGCGGAACAGGCTGGTGAGGCCCACCACAAGCGTGGCAAGACAGGAGACAATGATGAAGTAGGGATACCGAAGGGCGAAGCGCGTCATGTGTCAGTCAGTTCGTTCTCCGGTTCCTCAGTTGAATATGCCATGCACGGCGTTGCGGAGTTTCTCCACGGTCACATGGCCCTGGCCGCAGAGGTCCAGCACCTTGCGCTCCCGCCCGATGATCTCGGCCGCCTTGGCGGGGATCTGGTCCGCGATCTCACGCGGCACGGAGAGCACACCATGACAGTCCGCGTGCAGCAGGTCTCCAGGCCTGACCGCCAGCCCGCCGACTTTGACCGGATGCCCAAACTCGACGACATGGACATAGGCGTGTGAGACGGAGACGTGGTTGGCGAAGAGCTTGAACGCCCCCTTGCTGATGGCGGGCAGGTCGCGCACAGAGCCGTTGGTGATGGCGGCCACGCAGCCGAGGCTGTGGAGGATGCAGGCATGCACCTCGCCCAGGAAGGCGCCTGTGCCGGGGTTTTCATCCACGTCCTCAATGACCACGATGCGCGGGCCGGGAATGGTCAGGAGGTGGTCCCACCAGTCCGTGCGGTCCACAAAGCTGCCACCGGTCACAGGCGGGCTGGAGCAGCGGATGCGGGCGGTCACGGCATAGCCGACGACAGGCGACCCGCAGCCGGTCATGCAGCGGATGCTGGAGTCGGCGTAGCCTTCGTTGCGCAGGCGCACGTCGAAGGTTTCGATGGCATTGGCCACGGTGCAGGTGTCCAGCGCCTGGAGCGCCTGCAAGGTTTCAGCAGAAAGGTAGAGGCTCATTTACTTCTTCTCCTTGTCGAGGGTCGGCAGTTCCACCTGCCTGGGTTGCACGCTCTGGCCGTGGCTGAACTGCGCACGGCTGCCGACCATCACGAAATCTCCGGCGGTGAGGCCTTCGACAATCTCCAGATGCGTGGGCGACTCAGTGCCCACGGTGATGTTTCTGGCCTCGATCTTGTTCTCCTTGTTGACGAGGTAAACACTGGCCGTGCCCTTGTCCCGCGCCACGGCCTCCACCGGCAGCACCAGCGCGTCATTGCGGCGGTCGATCTTGAGCATCACGGTGGCATAGACGCCCGCGATGAGGGAGTTGTCGGCGTTGGGCAGGTCGATCTGCGCCTCCATGGTGCGGGTGGAGGTCTCCACCTTCTGGGAAACGCGGGAGATCTTCGCCGTGAAGTTTTTCCGGAGTGAGGGAATGCGGATCTCCGCCTCGTCTCCGACCTTCACACCCGCCACATAGGAGACGGACACCGGGAATGCCACGCGCAGCAGATCCACCTGTGAGAGCCGCACCAGCGGATGGCTGCCGGAGCTGGTGCCCGCCTGGATCAGGGAGCCGGGGTCCGAGTAACGCCGGGTGATCACCCCCGCAAAGGGTGCCGAAATCTGCGTGAAATCGACCATGGTCTGGAAGCGCTTGGTGCTGGCCGCGGCCACATTCTGCTCCTCCTTGGCGGAGTTCAGCGCGGCCTTGGCCGACTGGTCCCGCAGGCGGGCAGAGTCCACATCCTGCTTGGCGATGAGATTGGGCTGCGCCTTGTCCGCCGACTCCAGGCGGGTGAGCGCCAGGTGCGCCTCCTCATAGGCGGCGGTGAACTTCTCCATGTCCGCCTTGGCGCGCCGTTCGGTGGCCTGGGCGTTTTGGAGGTCAAACTGCAGCTCCGGCACGTCCAGCGCGGCGATGGGCTGGCCCTCCTTCACGACATCGCCCGCGTCCACCAGCATCTTGTCCAGGTAGCCGGTCGCGCGTGCATGCAGCTCGATCTCCTTGTACGGCCGGAGCTCGGCGTCAAAGGACACCTCGCGGTAGATTTCCCCCTTCGTCACCGGGACGACAGCCACGGTGGGGACATCGGCCGCAAAGCTCATGCCGGCGGCAACCAGGGGGGCCAGCAGGAGGCGGGGAAGGGAATGAGAGGGGCGGGTGGTGCCGGGAAAAAACGAGGGATCCATTGGGGGCAAAGGGCACATCGAAACGTCTGCAAGCAATTTAATGTTACAATATTGTCACAATGTAGTCCGCGGTGGGACACAATGCGTCCACAAGGCTCGGAGAGCCGGCCAGATTAATGCGCGGTCCTGCTAATGAAGGCCCGCGTCGTGTTGTCCCATCCTCATGGGAGGGCTGTCATCCCCTGGGAAAAGGGTGGGTTCTTTTTCAGCCTGGAGGCCAGGCGAGGTCGCGGCCTGCCAGCAGATGCACGTGCATGTGGGGCACCGTCTCGCCGGCGTCCCTGCCGTGGTTGATGACGAGGCGGAAGCCTTTACTGGTGTCCTTCACCCCCAGTTTTTCGGCGATTTTTCCAGCGGCCAGCAGCAGCGCGCCCAGGGTGGCCTGGTCCTCCGCCACAGCCTCCCCCACGCGTGGAATCACCTTCTTCGGCACGATCAGCACATGCGTGGGCGCCTGTGGGTTGATGTCGTTGAACGCGGCCACCAGATCGTCCTCATAAACAAGCGGCGCAGGGATCTCGCGGTCGATGATTTTCTGGAAGATGGTTTTCTCGCTCATGATGCGGACACGCTAGGCGGCAGCAGGCAAGGGGCAAGGGGCTTGGAGCATGGAATGAACCTTGATGCCTCGAAGCTCGGCAGGGCTCATCCCATGCCCCTTGCTCCAGGCTCCATGCCCTGCGGGCTAGCGGAACAGCTCCGGCTGCCGTCCGTCGCGTGGGCGGCGCTCGCCCAGGCTCTTGATCTCGTCGATGAACTCGCCCACGTCCTCAAACTGGCGGTAGACGGACGCATAGCGCACGTAGGCCACGTGATCCAGCGTCTCCAGGCGGCGCATGACCTTGGCACCGATGACGGTGCTGGGGATCTCGCGGTAGCCCTCCTCCTCCAGCTCATTGGCGATGTCGTCCACAAGCTGTTCAAGCTGCTCCATCTTCACGGGGCGCTTTTCGCAGGACTTGCGCACGCCGCCCAGCAGCTTTTCACGATTGAAGCTCTCCCGCGCGCCGTTGCGCTTCACCACGCGGAGTTCCTCGCGCTCCACGATCTCATAGGTGGTGAAGCGGAAGTCGCATTTCATGCACTCGCGGCGGCGGCGGATGGCGTGACCTTCCCGCGCCTCGCGTGAGTCGATCACTTTGTCCTGGGAGCTTCCGCATTTGGGGCAGCGCATGCTTCGTGGGGGGGGGGAGGGAAATGTGCGGCCCTAAATCCAGGATGCAAGCTCCTTCGTAACTAGGGCTTTGCTGGCGTGTTTTCGCGTCTATCGTTGTTTTTCCTATTCCCTATGTCCCGCATCATTCTCGGCGTCACCGGCTCCATCGCGGCCTACAAGGCGGCGGACCTCGCCAGCCAGCTCACCAAGGCGGGCCACAGGGTGACGTGCGTGCTGACGCGGTCCGCGCTGGAGTTTGTCGCCCCGTTGACGCTCAGCACCTTGTCGAAGAATCCCGTCATCACGGATCTTTTCGCCGAAAAAGAGGGCTGGCAGCCCGGGCACATCCAGCTGGCGGATGAGGCCGAGCTGCTGCTCATCGCCCCTGCCACGGCAAACATCCTGGCCTCCATGGCCAACGGTTTCGCCAACGACGCGCTGACCGCCATTGCCCTAGCCACCCGCGCCCCCGTTTTGATCGCCCCAGCGATGAACGGCAAGATGTGGCAACACCCCGCCACGCAGAAAAACGTGGAAACCCTGCGCGGCTTCGGCCACCGCTTTGTGGAGCCTGCCGCCGGCATGCTGGCCTGTGGCTACGAAGGCGTGGGGAGACTGGCGGAGGTGGAGACGATTCTGCAGGCCGTGGCCGAGGTGCTGGCGAAGCCGGCGGGCTGAAGTGGCCCTTGGCAACCGCCGCCGCATCCCGTAAACTCCGCCCATGCACGAACACGACGACACTGGCGACAAGCTGGAGCACGCGTATTTCTGCTATCTGGCGGACAAGTTCGAGCGGGAGCCGGAGCTTTTGACAAAGCCACTGGCAACCATTCAAAGATGGCTTTCCATTGACCATCATGGCGCCCAGCAGTTGCTGCACTGGCAGAGACTCGTATCTGGAGCGATTCAATCTAGGTCGGGCCTGGATGCTCTCTGCGGTGTGCTGCGTGCAGACGATGAGGAAACCAGGTTCTTGAAGGGCTTTGCACCCTTTCCTGGCTTGCTCAGCCGAGAAGAGAAAAAACAGTTTCTATGCGCTTCTCGTCACTGAAACATCTCGCAGGGGCTGTGTCTGCCATCGCTCCGGAAGTGCGCATCATTGTTTTCGGCTCATCCTCAGCCCTTTGCTCTCATCCTGATCTGCCAGATGTGACGGACAGCTATCAGCAGACCTTGGATGCTGATTTCATCATTGATCCATGGGACAACGCGCTGGCCCAGATGCTGAGCGACACGCTCGGAAAAGAGAGTGGCTTCTTCGAGCACTTCAAATATTACGCCGACATCGTCCGCCCCGCCGCCCTCGACAACTTCCCGCCCGATTTTCGCGAACGGCTGGTGCCGCTGGAAGGCTGCCCGCGGGTGTTTGCACTGGATCCGCATGACATGGCCGTGGCGAAGCTGTTCGGTGCTGGATCAGGTGGTCGCTGAAGCGGCGAAGCAGCGCGCGGGGTGAGCAACGGGGTGGCGACATAGGCCGGATGCGGGCCATGGTGTGTGGTTATTTTGCATGGTTTTCGTTGACGCTTTTTGGCTTCCTCCTCAAACTCGGCGCGCGTGGGAAATTCGAGCGATCAACGGGGCATGCATCTGCTGGCTGAGGAGCAACTCAGCGCGGGCGTGGATGCCTTTGTCGAGACGATTCGCGGAATGAAAGAGCCCAAGGCGCTGGCGGGCCTGGCGGAGAAGTGGAAGAACGATCCACGGCCCTGGGCGCGGCAGATGATCGTGCATTACCTGGGGCTGCCTTTTGACAAGCCCGGCCATCAGGTGGTGGTGAAGCGGCTGTTCAAGGCGGCGGAAACCCGTGCGGATGACGAGGTGATGGCGCGCTGTCTGATGGCCTTTGACCGCCTGGTGCGGCGGGTGCGCGGAACCCAGACCGACTGGGACCGGCTCGCACGGCGCGTGATCCACTCCGAAGTGCTGCGCACACCGCGCAATGTGTTTCTGCCGACGCTGTCAAAGCATCTGACAGCCAAGCGGCTGGAGAAGTTTCGGCTGTTCAAATACCGCACGCGTTACTACCTGCAGCGGCGGGTGTGGCGCTACTTCCGGAAGCTGGGCTTCAGGGATGGCGCGCGCTACCTGGCGGCGCTTTCCCCGGCCCTGGCAGCCTTTCAAGACGCGGATCTGGCGGCGGGAGAAAACCTGCTGGACAGCTGGAGCCTGATGCACGCGCTGCATGGCGAGTGCGAGGCGGTGGACTTCACCGCCCTGCGTGCGGTGCTGAAGGAAGGCCGCACGCTGGCGGACCTGCGCCCTGCCCCGGCTTTTTCGCGCCACTGGCGCACGACCGGTGGCGTGACGGCCGCGCTGGAGCTGGTGGGTGCCGCGCAGTCGCGCGTGGTCCGCACATGGGCGGTGGCTTGGCATCAGGATCTGTCGAAAACCATCGCTGTTTCACCCTCGGCGGATCTTTTGCTGCGGCTGATCGCCCATGCTGACGAGGAGGTGCAACGCTACGGCGCGCGCCTGCTGGCAGAGTGCGCCGAGGCTGCCAACTGGCCGTTGGAGACCTGGCTGCGGCTGCTGAAGTGCGAAAACCCCAGTGTGTCGCAACTGCTGTGCGATGCCTTTTTGAAGCATGTGCGGGATGACCGGGTGACGCTCGCACAGCGGGTGGAGATCGCCATGGCGAAGGCCACACCGATCGCACGCCTGGGCCTGCGCCTGCTGGAGCAAACACCGCCGCGCGATGCGGCAGAGCGCGGCGTCATCGCCGGCCTGTGGCGCGCTCAATGCCTCGGAATCGGTGGTGACATCGGGCGCTGGGCTTTGGCACAGCTTGGCGCGGCGGAGGTGTATGACATGCCGCTGGTGTCGCGTTTCTTTGACAGCGCCAATGCGGGCCTCCGTGAGGCTGCCTGGGCGTGGATGGAAGGTACAAACTCTGCCGGCTGGTCCGACGCCGGGCTGTGGAGCCGCCTTGTGGAAACGCCTTATCCTGACCTGCGCGGCCGCATGATTGACGCGCTGACCCTGCGTGCTGAAAGGCCGCCCATGAACGCGCAAGACCTGGCCCCGGTGTGGACCAGCGTGCTGCTGGATGTGAACCGTGGCGGCAGGCAGAAGCTGAAAGCGCTGCGGCAGATCGCCAGCGCGCTCAAGGACAGTCCGGAATCCACCACGCTGCTGCCCGTGCTGGCGGCCACGGTGCGCTCCATCCGCGGCCCGGAGGCGCGTGCGGCGCTGGCGGCGGTGATGACTCTCCTGGCGGCACGACCCGAGCTGGAGGCGGCGGTTTCCGCCGCGCTGCCGGAGCTGGTGCTGAACCCTGCGGAGGAACCCTCAACTCCCCTCAAGGCCGCCGCATGAACATCACGTTTGCTTATCGCGGTCGCAGTCATGTCGCTGAAACAGGCGGCGGGCAGGTCGTGGCGCTGGCGCCGAATCTGGCGCGGGACGCCGTGGCCTTTGACGCGGCGCTGAAGAACCCGCTGCACTTCCGCGAGGCCATCTCAGCGCTGCATGACGTGGTGATCAATGACCTGCGTTTCAAGCCACGCGACAAGACTGCCTACGAGGAGTGGCGCAAGACCGAGCAGCAACGCCACAGCGCCATCCGCCGCGAGGCGGTGAGCCAGGCGCACCGGGACGTGGAGGCTGCCCGCAAGGAGCCGCTGCCGCAGGGCTTTCAAAAAGATTTCGACCGCGCGCGCAAACGCTACTGGAGCGCCCGGGTGAAGTATGCCGACCACCTGCGTCGTCACGACCTGGAGCTGTGGCGCATGCTCATGCCGTGCGACCCGGTCATCACCGTGGCACCGGACGTGGTGTTCTTCGAGTGCTTCAGCGCGGACGAGTCGAGCTACGGCTGCCTTAGCGTGGAGCGTGACGAGTGCTTCTCCGCCGCCTCCGGCGTGCAATGCGGCACGACGAACGTGGACTACTCCTGGGACCTATTTCACCATTTCCAGACGCTGCGCACCTACCAGCCCGCGCGCTTCAATGTGGATCCCTCCGGCTTCGAGGTGAAGGTGCAAGGCGGCGAGGATTATCGTGAGGAGAAGATCGACCTGCCTGCTGGTTGGCTGCGTGGCTTCATGCAGCTCCAGGGAGCCATGACGCTGCCCATGCGGCGGGTCACGCTTTCGCGGCAGGGGCTATATTCCTTGCTGGCCTGGCTGCGCCGCCACAAGGCGCCACGCAGCCCGCGTGCGCTGCGGTTTGAGATCGTGGAAGGCCGCGCGCCTGAGCTGGTGCTGGAGCCATGGGAGCAGCGCATCACCGACCGTGCGGCCCCGCTGTGCGCGCAGTCGATGGAGCCCATCCGCGTGTGGGGCGTGCGCCGCCTGCTGACCCTGGCGCGGCTGCTGCCGCTGATCGATCGCGTGGAGGTCTGCCTGCTGGGCACCGGCCTGCCGTCGCTCTGGGTGGCGCACATGGGGCCGATGAAGCTGACGCTGGGCCTGTCCGGCTGGACCACGAACGACTGGACGCGTGGCAGCGCGCTGGACCTGCTGCTGCCGCCAAAGGAGCCCACGCCGGATCTCATTGAACGGACCGCAGCCGCGCTCAAACGGCAGCAGTCGGCCGACCTGGCCACGCTCGTCCGGACCACGGCCGGAGAGGCGGACATGGTAACTGCGTCGCTGAAGCATCTGGCGCATTCCGGGCAGGTCATCTTCGACCTGCCGCACCAAGTTTACCGCTGGCGGCAGATCATGCCGCAGGTGCTGGGCGAGGCGCAGCTAGGTCCGCCCAATGAAGAGGCCGAGGCCGCGCGCGACATCGCCGACCGCGACATCCGCGTGCTGAGCAGCACCGACGCTCCCAATGACACGAAGCTGCACACCGGCAAGGTGCAGACGCGCGATGTGGAGCTGCTGCTGGACCGCGACGGCATGATGCGCCGCGCGAAGTGCGACTGCTCCCACCATTTCAAAGGTGGACTGAGAAGGGGCCCCTGCCGCCATCTCATCGCCTTCCGCCGCAAACTTTTGAACCCCGTTGACCCGGGCACGCCTTCTCTGTATGAGAGGCTCTGGTCAGGGTTCCGCACGAACTCTTAACCCCGGAGGACGCCACCGCCGAGACACGATCTTTCCACATTTCCCGAGAGGGGACGCATGCTCACTGAGACCATCCTTGCGGTGTTCCGCCGCGAATGAAGCTGCCCGTCCATGCATCCCCAAGCCCGTTGTTCGGATGGCCAATGCTGCTACCCGACGCTTGGCCAAGGCAACCCAAACGTTCGCACGCGTCGGGTAGCAGCATTGGCCTGAGTGAACGGACTTGGTCCTGAGCAAGTAGTCAGTGACGCATGCGCCCCTCCCGGAAAATTATCGAAACCTCCTGATCCATCTCCGGCCTTTAGCGCACACACGCATGGGACTTTTCAGCCTCATCAAACGCCTCCTTGGCGGTTCCAGTTCTGGGCAGCCTTCTTCCGGTACCTCCACCAGCCCGCGCCACAACACGGTGCCGCAAAGCCGGGGCGATCATGGGGCAGCAGCGGGAGGATCATCGCCCAAGCCGAGGACCCTCGGCCACCTGAACTCCGATCTCTTCGCGGGCATCTCCAGTGCTGACACCAAGAAGCAGGCGAAGGCGATGGGACGGCCTCTTTGGAGCAATCTGTTCGCCTTTGGCCGCCAGAGCGTCATCCCACCTGCCACCGATGAGCGCACACTGATGATTGACCGGGCGATGGTGGGCGAAGGGCTCATCACGCCGGAGGAGTTGAAGGAGATCCATGAGATCGGCCTGAAGATGGAGGAGCTGCGCCCCACCTACGAGAGCATCCACCATCAGGGCCAGGCCGCCGTGAACGCGGACAAGGCCGCCAAGGCGGAGCTGAAGCGCCAGAAGAAAGCGGAGGCGGCGAAGAAGAAGGCGGACCGCCAGACGGCCATCGCGCATCGCAAGGCCACCGACATTGTTTTCCTCGGTCGTGGCGTGTCTGGCGGGCTGGCAGACCGGAGGTCCAACATCGAAAAACTTCAGGAGGCCAGGCTGCCGCTGCTTTCGTCACCGGCAGATGTGGCGACGGCCCTGGGGCTGCCCGTGAAGCGTCTGCGCTGGCTGGCCTTTCACGCGGAGGTGGCCGTGGTCACCCACTACGTGCGTTTTCAAATTCCAAAGAAGAGCGGCGGCATGCGCGAGCTTTCCGCGCCGCATGCCGACCTCGCCAAGGCGCAGCGCTGGATCCTGCAGAACATCTTGGATCTCGTGCCCGTGAGCGGTGTGGCGCACGGCTTTGTGCGTGGCCGCGGCACGCTGACCAACGCGCGCTCCCACACCGGCAAGGATGTGGTCTTGAATGCGGATTTGAAGGACTTTTTCCCCAGCATCACCTTCCCGCGTGTGCGCGGCATCTTTCAGCAGCTTGGCTATTCACCTGCTGTGTCCACGGTGCTGGCCCTGCTATGCACGGAAAGCCCACGCCGTGCCGTGAGCTATGACGGGCAGGCCTTCCAGGTGGCCTGCGGTCCGCGTGCGCTGCCACAGGGGGCCTGCACCAGCCCGGCGCTGAGCAACCTCTGCGCGCGCAAGCTGGACCTGCGCTTCTCCGCCCTGGCGGCCAAGCATGGCTGGACCTACACGCGCTATGCGGACGATCTGACCTTCTCCACACGTGGCGAGCCTGCCAGAGCGACGGCGCTGATCCTCAGCCGCCTCCACAACATCGTGAAGGATGAGCACTTCGAGGTGAACGAGGCCAAGACCCGCGTGCAGCGCCGCAACGCGCAGCAGAGCGTCACCGGTGTGGTGGTCAATGACCACTGCAATGTGGATCGCAAGACCCGCCGCCGCCTCCGCGCCATCCTGCACCAGGCCGCCAAGACCGGCCTGCCCGCGCAGAACCGCACCGGTCATGACAACTTCACCGGCTGGGTCAGCGGCATGCTGGGTTATGTGAAGATGATCAATCCCCAGCAGGGCCTGAAGCTCTTCAAGGCCTGGGATTTGCTAGGCGGGTCGAAGTGACCCTGGCCAGCCATTCCCGCGCCTTGTCGCGAGCAGGACTGGGCCGCAGCGTCCACGCATCGTTGTGATTGCGAAAGCCTGTGCTCATGAACGTGAGATCGGCATCTGGAAGCAGGGGGCGCAGATACTTTTCGGTCTCCTGCGCATTGGTGTTCTCGCCGCAGATGAACTGTGATCTTCCTGCGAGCCGCTGAAGACGTACGAGGGCGGATGCGCGGTCTGAGTGGGGAAAAGGCCACGGCTTCACGCCGTCGTAGTGACTGTAGGAAAGAAAGCCGCACCACAGCTTCGCGGTTTCGTCGTCGTAAAGGCCCAGGTAGTTGCAGGCGATGGCACCGCGCGAGAAGCCGCACAGCACCACCTTGGAAGCATCCCCACCGTGGTTTTTGCAGACGTCCGCCACGGCCTCGCGCAGATACTTCAAGGTGGGCTGTGGATCGTAAGCAGGCTTGTCACCCCACCAAGTGATGGCGATGGCATCGCCCGCGCCATTCAGATACGGCGAGCAGAGCCAGACGAAGCCCTTTCCACCCGACAAGCCGTAACCAAGGTTGCTGCCTTCGGGGACGCCCTTGCTCTCATCGCCATACTTGTTGAGGTAGTTCCCATTGCCTGCCAGTTCGACGATCACGGGCATCTTCACGCCGGGCTTCCAATCGGAGGGCAGGTACAACACATGCAGGCCTTGTTTGACTCGCTTTCCAGGCGCAGGCGGGCCTTCACTCAGCGCGGGCACTTCCAGATCCGCAGGCACGGTGCGGATGTCCGGCAGTTCTGCCGCATGAAGACATGCGGCAGCCAGGAAGGCACAGATCAACGTCAGGCGAGGGATCATAGGAAGTCAGCCCTTAACGCAGCGGCACGCTCCAGAGATGACCGCCTGAGGTGATGAAGAGGGTCTTGCCATCGGCACCACCGAAGGCGCAGTTGCAGCACTCATCGGGCGCGGTGGGGATGAAGTCGATGAGGCGGCCTGTGGGGGAGAGGATGTAGCAGCCTGCCTTGAACTCCGTGGTTTCAAATTCGGTGGCCTTGTTGGTGCCGGCGGCCACGTAAATGCGGCCTGCGTTGTCCATCTTCATGCCGTCGGGACCGCGGCCGTTCTTCCAGTCAAAGATGACTTTGCCTGCATCAGTTGCCCGGCCGTGTTTATCGATCGCATAGCGCAGCAGTTTCCTTGAGCCTCCATGGTTGTTGTTATTGTTGTCGGCGATGTACATATAGCGGTCATCCGGAGAGATGAGAATGCCGTTGGGGCGCTGTGGATAGAGACGCGGGCCTCCAATCATGACGTTGGTTGTCTTGCCGGGCGCGTCGATTCGATAGACACCTTCAATGTGGGGATCCGAGAGCAACGGATCAATGCTGTGACTGACATGATCCATCGTGATTTCATCTTTGGAGGTCCGCGAGTTGATCGTGTCGAGGCTGATCTCCATCCCCTTTCGCGAGCCATATCGAGGATCGGTGAAATAAACCCGGCCCTTCGAGTCGATGCACAGGTCGTTGGGCGTGTTGAAGCGCTTTCCCTTAAACCTGTCCGCCATCACGGTGATGCTACCGTCCTTTTCCGTGCGGGTGACGCGGCGGAGGCCGGACTCGCAGGCGATGAGGCGGCCTTCCTTGTCAAAGGCGAGGCCGTTGGAGGCGTTGTGGCGGAAGACGGTGGTTTTGCCATCCGGCCCCAGGCGGTTGATGTGCTTGCCGTCGGTGAAGTAGAGGGAGCCGTTATGCCACACCGGGCCTTCGGTGGCGCCGATGGCACCGTGGTCTTTGGGCTTGGCGCCGGGGACGATGGGCGAGCGCATGGAGGTGCAGGAGGCCAGGGCCAGACCGAGCGCAAGAAGGGGCAGTGATTGGAAGGACATGCAGAGCGCATGAATACGGGGTGCGGTGGAAAAATTCAGCGACACATCGCCACCCTGGCGTTTTCTTCCGGCACACCCTCCCCCATGCGTCTGAACTTTCTGACTTCCCTTTTCCTGTCCTGCGCCGCCCTGCTGCACGCGCAGGTGGAGATACCGCCGCAGACCAGCAGCAGCGTGCCGCCGCCGGCGCGGGAGCTGCGCGGGTCATGGATCGCCACGGTGCGCAATATCAACTGGCCCAGCGAGCCCGGCCTGCCAGTGGCGCGGCAGAAGCAGCAGCTTCTGGAGCTGATCGACTCAGCAGCGCAGGTGGGGCTGAATGCGCTGATCTTCCAGGTGCGCCCGGCAGGAGATGCGGTTTACAAATCCGACATTGAGCCGTGGTCACCTTTCCTGACAGGAGCGATGGGCGTGGCCCCTTCCCCGATGTGGGATCCGCTGGAGTTTGCGGTGACGGAGGCGCACAAGCGCGGCATGGAGCTGCATGCGTGGTTCAACCCCTACCGTGCGCTGGCGGGGGAAAAGCATGCGCCCAGCACGGACCACATCCGCCGCCGCAACCCGGAGTGGACGATGAAGTACAACATCGACTGGTGGATGAACCCCGGCGTGCCGGAGGTGCGCGCGCAGGCCATCGCGGTGATGCTGGATGTGACGAAGCGCTACGATGTGGATGGCATCCACATCGATGACTACTTCTACCCGTATCCGATCATGGACTCGGCGAAGAAGAAGGTGGAGTTTCCCGACAGTGACACGTATGCGAAATACAAGGCAACAGGCGGCACGCTGGAGCTCACCGCATGGCGGCGGCAAAATGTGGACGACACGGTGAAGGCGATTTACGACGGCATCAAAGGCATCAAAAAAACCGTGAAGTTCGGCATCAGCCCGTTTGGCCTGTGGAGGCCGAATTATCCGCCGGGGACGGGTGGGGGACTGGACCCGTATGAGGACCTGGGCGCGGACTCGCTGAAGTGGCTGCAGTCTGGCTGGGTGGACTACTTCACGCCGCAGCTTTACTGGACGATCGACCGGCCGAAGCTGGGCTTCATCACTTACTATGACTGGTGGCTGGAGCAGAACACGCAGGGCCGCCACATCTGGCCGGGCATGTTCACCTCCAAGATCGGCGATGACCGCAACGCGGGCGAGATCCTGAAGGAGATGAGCGTGCTGCGCGAGCGTGGCATGAAGATGACGCCCGGCCACTTTCACTGGAACTTTGGAGCGCTGCACAAGGACCTGGGCAAGATCCGCACCTATGTGACCCAGCGGGCCTACACCACGCATGCCATCCCGCCTGCTTCCCCCTGGCTCAGCCAGTCGAACCTGCCGCCACCGCTCGTGGGCAAGACCACACCCGGTGGAAAACTGACCGTGTCCTGGCAGCACAGCGACGTGCGCTGGATGGGCGAGACCCGCTGGTGGGTGATGCAGGCGCTCATCAATGGCAAGTGGCAGACCCACAAGGCCTTCTTCAAAGACCAGCTCACCACCGACTGGCCGCCCAACGCCACCGCCGTGGCCATCCGCGCCGCCGGGCATGGCTGGGAGGTGGGAGATGCGGGCGTGGTGCTGAAGTGAGCACCCCTGCCCCCCTGGAAGACGCGCATTTCACCGGCATCCGCGCCCATCCGTGAAATCCGTGGTCCAAAATCTCTGGCTCACCTCCCCGGCGGGTGCGCGGGCATGACAGACTGGATCTGGCGGTCGAGGGCGCTGAGGGAGTCGGTGAGGTGGCGGAGGCGGTCGACGTGGACGGCGTGGTCCTGCTCGAGCTGGGCGGCGTTGCTCTGGGCGGGGTCGAGGAGGTCCACGAACTTGGCGAAGACGTCCGTCACATCCCCGCGCACCTGTTTGGAGAGGGTTTCACGCAGGCTGGCGGAGGAGAGCTCCAGCTTGTCCAGAATGGCATTGCGGGCGGTGCTGAGGCGGATCTGGGTCAGGAGATACACGGCCAGCAGCAGCATCACGGCGGCCCCGGCGGCAATGCTGGCGCCGACCAGCCCGTCCAGCCACGCGCAGAGGCCGATGGCGATGAGGGCGAGCGGCAGCAGGCGCGGAATCCAGCGGGCGGTGCTGCGCGCGCGCTCCAGACCGGGCTCGATGTCCTCATCCAGCTTCAGGCTCAGGACGAAGCGGCGCAGGGAGGAGTCCACATGGGTGCCGAAGCGGCGGCGCAGCTCGCTTTCCTCCTCATTGTAGTCATGCACGGGCATGGAGGCATCTGGCGGGAAAAGGGTGCCGCGGCCTTGGGCATACAGGTAGCGCTCGAACTGGTGGAGATCCTCCTCCAGCACCAGGCCTACCTGGCGCCAGCGGTCGCCGGTGCGGTGCTGCAGTTCTTGAAAAAGGCGGTGGTCCAGGCTCTGTGGACGGGCACCTGCGGCCTCCTCTTCTTCCCGTGTGGGGGCGCGTTGGAAGGCCTTGCGGGTGGCCAGGGCGTCGCCAGCAAGGCCGGCCACGCGGAGGATGGACTCATGGTAGTCGCGCTCGGTGGCGTCGAAGGCGGGGAGGATCTTTTTCAGCGTGCGGTCCACCTGGAGCTCACGCTCCGTTTGCAGCTCCTGCAGCACCACGGTGCGGCGGCGCAGCAGGCGCATGTCATCAGCCACACGGCCGTTGAGCTGGTCCAGGATCTGGCGGGCCAGACGCATGGTGCTGGCCAGCTTTTGCTGGCGGGAGGCATTGCGCCGCACGAGGTCGGACACATGGCCCTGCAACGCGGCGAAACCGCTGTCCTGCAACAGCCGGTCGTGGTCGATGCCGGAGTTGCGGGCGAGGAAAGCCTTCTTGGCGGAGACGGGGAAGAGGGGAAACTCACGGCCGAAGCGCTGCCGGGTGAGCTGGCCCATGTAGTCCGTGATCACGTTGATCTCCTCCGGGCTGCGCAGGTCGCACTGCTGGAGGACGAAGACGACGTGGCGCATCCAGTCGCGATGTACTTTTTCCAGGAACTGCCAGGCGGAGGCGCCCCAGGGGTTCATGGCGGAGAAGACGAAGATCACCAGATCCGCTATAGGAACAAAACGCTCCGTGATCTGCTGGTGCTCGTTCTCGATGGAGTTCGTGCCCGGTGTGTCCACGATGTGGAAGTCGCGCAGGAACTCCACCGGTGCGTGCACCTCATCCAGCGTGGCCGTGACGGGAACGATCTGGTGGCTGTCCCCATGCTTGAAGAACAGGATCTTGTCCGTGGTGGGCAGGATGCCGGTGGTGGAGAAGTCCTGGCCGAAGAGCGCATTGAGGAAGCTGGACTTGCCCACGTTCACCTCGCCCACGACGACGAAGACGAAGGGCTCCTTCAGGCTGGCGATGAGGTTGTCGATGATGGCGGCTGACTCCACATCCCCGCCCATCTCACGCAGGGCGGCGGCCAGGGCCAAAAGGTCCGTGCCGATCCGGGAACGCAGCTCAAAGTAATCATCTCCTATCATCATCTGGGGGTCGGCCAAAGTGCCGCGAGCACAGGGCATGGCAACCCTGGATGGGGTGAAAACGCAGATGGCGTGGGGGAGGGATGGGTGAAATGGAATGACGAAACCAGAATGACGAATGTCGAATGAAGCCCGGGCGGCCCTATGCGCGCCCGCCCTTGGGGCTTCGGTCATTGATTCGTCATTCTGGTTTCGTCATTGGCACCCGTTCATTGCCGGTGTAAGAAATCACCTTGTCCGAAGCCCCGTTCTCCCCATATCCGCCTCCGCGCACCCCACCCTGGTGGCTCTGGCCGCATGTGCTGAGCCTGGAGGCGCCGCTGGTGGCTGTGCTGTTTCAGATGATGCTGATGCATGTGCACAGGGTCGCCTTCACGCCCATGCTGCATGTGGGGCTGGGGTTGTGCTGCTGGGTGGTGTATGTGCTGGACCGCACGCTGGACACCTTCGAGGCCAGGACGGAGGAGGGGCTGGATGTGCGGCATGCCTTTTATTTCCGCCACCGCCGTCTTCTGCTGGGGGTGGTCATTCCTTCGGCGTGCGCGGCGCTGCTCTGGCTGGCGTTTTTTGTCATTCCTGAGGGCGTGCTGTGGCAGGCGGCCGGGCTGGCGCTGCTGGTGGCGTTGTATCTGGCGTCCTTTTCGGCACAGGGCAGCCGGGCGTGGCGGGACCTGCTCATCATGGGCGCGGGGCTGGGGGCCGTCCTGCTCATCTCGCGCCTGCCTGCGTCCCACGGGTTTCGTTTTGTGCTGAGCACCATGGTGCTGCTCATCATGGTGCTGTCGTTGCTGCACCAGCTCGACATCCGGCTGGGGCATTTTCTGCCGAAGGAGATGAACGCGGCGCTGCTCTTTGCCTTGGGCTGCACCACCAGCACGCGCTTCTTTGCCATGCCGGACAACCTGCTGCAGCCTGTGGTGGAATGTCTGCTGCTGGCGCTGCTCTTCGCCTGCAACCTGCGTGGCATTGCCAGCCGGGAGCGCGGGAGCTGGAACCGGGGCGACTATTTTCTGCTGATGGTCACGACCGCTTTTGTGTGCTTTTCGGCGGCCATGGGCGACGAGGGCCGGCTGGGGCATTCCCTGCTGAAAACCGCCCATGTGGCCCAGGCGGCGCTGCTGCTGCTGGTGGGGGTGCAGGTCATGGGCCGGCGTCTTTCAAAGGAGGCGCACCATGTGCTGTCGGATCTGGCGCTCATCGCGCCGCTGCCGTTGGCGTGGGCATGAGGAGGGGGCGGCATCGTGCCAGCCGCCACGCGCGTCGAACTGGTTGAATACGTGAACGGCTGAGGCATCCTACGCGCCCCCTTTACCGCGTCCGAAAAACCACCATGTCTGTCGCACCGAGTCTCCGCTGCCTCCTCCTCGCGTTTACCTCCGTCTGCCTCCTGGGCATTCCTACCGCCACGTCGGCGGCGGTGCTGCTCTTTGCGGACCCCGACGGTACCGCCAACTGGAACAGCACCGAGCAGGCCTGGACCAATGGCGGCACGCCCACCGGCTGGGTGGCCGCCAGCGACGCGTTGTTTTCCAATGGCAACGCGACCAATGTGCTGACCCTCACCGCGCCGGTGAACGTGGCCACGATCGCGCAGACCACGGCGGGCACGCAGACAAGCATTCATGGTGGGGGGCAGACGCTGACGCTTTCCGGCGGCGGGCTGGATGCCGTGGTGGCCAACAGCAGCGGGGCGGCCCTGACCTTCGGCAGCGGGCTGACGATCGCGCAAAACCCGGCCACGGCAGGAGCGGCCCAGCGGTGGAACGCCGGCTCCGGCTCGAGCATCATTGTGAACAGCACGCTCACGGGCACCCTCACCGGAGGCCTGCGGAAGGAGGGCGCGGGCGTGCTGGAGCTGAACGCGGCCAACAGCTACACCGGCAGCACCGTCCTGGCGGAAGGCATCCTGCACGCGGGCAGCGCGGGCGCTTTCGGCACCAGCAGCATTGTCTTCAATGGCGGCACCCTGCGCTACGGCGCGGCCGTCACGGGCGGCTTTTCCAGCCAGTTTGCAGCGTTGAGCGGCAGCGCGGCCATTTTGGACACGAACGGCCAGGACATCACGCTGACCAGCCCCATCACCGGCGCGGGCGGCCTCATCAAGCGCGGCAGCGGCACCCTGACCACCGCTGCCGGCAGCACCTACACTGGTGGCACCACCGTGGAGGCGGGCATCCTGAAAAGCGGCGCTGGCTCGGCCACGAATCCTTTCGGAGCCACCGGCAGCATGATCACGGTGAAAAGCGGCGCCACGGTGGATGTGAACTGGATCAGCGCCTCCTCCACGGTGCATACCTACGCCGGGGCGCAGTACCAGATCACTGTGGAGGGCAGGGGGGTGGCAGACACTTCGAACACGGTCTTTGGGGGCTTTGTGGGCGCCATCACCTCCTCCGGCACGTACGACACCACCGCGCAGCCCTTCAGCCACATGATTCTGACGGGGGACACCACCGTCTCCGGGCTGATGGGAGGCACTGCGGGCCGACGCTACGGTCTGGCGCCGAACATCGATGCCCGGGTGCGCGATGGCAACGGCGACGTCATTGCCGGGCAGTACCACACCCTGACCGTCGTGAACGGCAACACGCTGAGCTGGCGCGGTGCCTCCAACACCACCGTGAATGTGGGTGACATCCGGCTGGAGCAGGGCCGCATGTGGTCGGATGGCGACAACTTCGGCGACAACGCCTTCTCCATCATCATCAATGCCAACACGCTGAATGCCGCCACCATCTGGGGGGAGCTGGGGAACTGGTATGCCTCCCGCACCATCGCGAAAAAAATCCTGCTCAACGGCGGGCAGATCGTCTTTGACGGCAACGCGGGCTCCAGCTCCGGCAGGGTGGACTACGGGGTGGCCACCATGTTCACCTTCAGCGGCCAGATGACGCTGGCCGCCAACCCGCTGGCGGACAACCGCATTCTGTCCGGGCTTTCCCTGCGGGATTACAAGGTGGCCGGCCAGATCACCGGCACGGGCGGCCTGCGTTATGTGGGTGCCACCGGTGCGCTGACGGACTGGGACAACACCTACACCGTATCCAACGTCATCAACCGCTACAGCGTGCTGTACCTGACCAACAACACGAACAACTTCACGGGCACGGTGAAGCTGGACGGTGGGGTCATCCGCATGTCCGACGGCAGCGCCGGCGGCACGCTGGGCGCCACCAGCAATGATTTCAGCTTCAATGTGGCGGCCAATCCCGCCGTGCTGGACCTGTTTGGCACCAGCCAGGGCATCGGCGCGCTGAACGGCACCAGCGCCACGAACCACTTTGTGCAGAACAACCGCCAGAACACCACCGCCACCCTGACCGTGGGCAATGGCGGCGCGAACGGCAGCTTTGCCGGCGTGCTGCGGGACTATGCGGCCCTGCCTGCCAACAACACCGCCATCACCCAGGAGGGGCCGAACAACGCCCGGCTGGCCCTGGTGAAGACCGGCGCGGGCCAGCAGATCCTCACCGGGCTCAGCACCTTCACCGGCGGCACCATTGTCAACCAGGGCTCCCTGCAGATCGGGGCCGGTGCCACCGGTCAAAGCACGGCGCGGCTGGGCAACGGCGCCTTCACCGTGAACAACGGCGGCAGGCTGGAGGGGAACGGCATTGCCGGTTTTGCCGGCGCGGCCAGCAGCGTGGCGGCTGGCGGTGTGCTGGGCATCGGCACCTCCACGCAGACTGCCGTGCAATATCTCACGGTGGATGGCGGCCTCACAGTGGCGGGCACGCTGGCGTTCGACTTGTGGGGCTCCGTCAGCGGCTCCGGCAATGTGGCGAACAGCGACCACCTCACCTTCCTCGACGGTTCTTCCTTCACCCTGGACAGCACCGCCGTGCTGAGCCTGACGCTGAAGGCGGGGGCGGGCAGCTCCACAAGCTGGGCGGAGGGCACATGGTTCCAGTTGTTTGACTTCACCAACGTCACCCTGGCCGGCCGGGACATCTCCCTGGACAACACCTCCAACTGGCTGCTGCCCACACTCGACGCGGGGCTGGTGGAGTGGGACTTCTCCCGCCTGCAGAGCGAGGGGCGCATCTACGTGGTGTCCAAGTCCGTCGCGCCCACCCTGGAGTTTGACCCGGCCGACTCCTTCAGCGGCACGGCGGACTGGAAGAGTGAGGCGGGCTATCTTGCCTGGGACAACGCCGCCACCGCTGGCGTGACCCTCGCGGAATGGACCCCTGGAGCGCACGCCGTCTTCAAAAACGGCGCGTCCAACTCTCTCAATGTGGTGGAGGACATTTCCGCCGCTTCCATCTCCCAGTCAGAGTCCGGCACCGTCACCACGATGGACTCTGCCAATGCCAGCACGCTCACCCTGACCGGGCCGAACCGCGTGGTGTCCAACACCAGCGGCGCCGCCCTCACCATCGGCAGCGGCCTCACGGTGGACATCACCGGCACGGAGAAAGAATGGCACGCCGCAGAGGGCTCCCCCATCGTGGTGAACGGCGTCATCACCGGTGCCGTGGGCAGCTACGTTTCCGGCACCGCCACCGGCGGTCTGGTGAAGACCGGCGCGGGCGTGCTGGAGCTGCGCGGCAGCAACACCTACAGCGGTGTCACCCGCCTGCAGGAAGGCACGGTGCTGGCGGTGGGAACGGCGGCCTTTGGCACCAGCACAATTGTCTTTCAAGGCGGCACCCTGCGCTACGGCGCGGCTGTTGCGGGCGGCTACGCCAGCCAGTTTGCCCCGCTGAACTTTGGCGCCTCCGCCATCCTCGACACGAACGGATTCAATGTGGTGCTGAATGCCGCGCTGAGCGGCGGCGGTGGTGTCACCAAGACAGGCACCGGCACCCTGACCCTGGTCTCGGGTAACACTTACACCGGCACCACGCTGGTGCAGCAGGGCATCTTGAAAAGCGGCGCCATCGGTGCCGCAGAGGCGAACCCCTTCGGAGCCAACAACAATCAGATCATCGTGCAGGACGGTGCAGGGCAGACGCATTAACGAGGGAGGAGGTCTGGCGAGGTGATGGGCAGCAGGA
>CAZPSQ010000049.1:0-29559 GCA_964588755.1 uncultured Prosthecobacter sp.
GGAGATCAGCGTGGTGATGTTAGCATCCGCGATGGCGGAAAATGCCTTCTCATACGCGGCCTCCAGCGCTGCGGCGAAGGTCTTCCCGGCATCCATTTCCTCCCGCAGGCGCTCGTAGATCAGCACGTTGGCGTCCACGGCCATGCCGATTGTCAGCACCAGACCGGCGATGCCTGGCATGGTCAGGGTGAAGCCAAACAGCGCCATCGCGCCAAACAGCAGGGACATGTTGATGATCAGGCCGATGATGGCCACAATGCCGGCCGCCCGGTAGATCGTCAGCATGAACAGCGTGGTGATGACCAGCGCCGCCACGCCCACCCACTTGCCCTGGTCGATGGAGGACTGGCCGTAGGCGGAGGACACGGAGCTCTCCGAAAGAATGTGCATCGGGTTGCGCAGCGGGTTGTTCAGCAGCGTGGCCAGCGTGTCGGCCTCCTGCTCGCTGAAGCCCTTGGAGCCGCCTGAAATTTCCGCTGTGCCGCCGTAGTTCTTCGACTGCAGCACCGGGGCGGAGTGGATGTGGCCGTCCACGATGATCGCCATCTTGTGCTGGTAATGGATGGAGGCCAGCTCGTCGAAGCGCTTGGCGCCCTCGCCGTTCAGCTTCAGCACCACCTTGTTGCCCTCGGCGTCATACACGCGGTAGGCGTTGGAGACGATGTCCCCCTCCAGGTCCGGGGTGTCCCGCACCAGTTCGGAGGTGGCATAGACGTTGCCGTTGCGGTCTGTCTCAGGCTTGTCGTAGCTCATTTCGGCCCAGCCTGGCTCCTTGATGCCGCCGCGGGCCTTGATCTGCTCCAGCTTGGCGTTGCCATCCGGGTGAACACGGCGGAACTCCAGATGAGCCACCTGCTGGATCTTGTCGCGCACGTTCTTCACCTCCTCCTCGGAGATGCCCGGCATCTGGATCACCACACGGTCGGAGCCCTCGGGCTGAAGGCTGAGATCCTTGCTGGAGTCAGCGTTCAGGCGCTTTTCCAGGATGGCGATGGCCTGCTGCACATCGGAAGGGGTCACGGAACGTTCGGAACCGTCGTCGTTTTTGCCCGGCTCCAGCTTCACGATGAACTCGCTGCCTCCTTGCAGGTCAATCCCCAGCTTGATGCCGAGCGCCCTCACCGTGTAGAGCGCGGACAGGGTCATCAGCGCGACAAGCAGCGTGCCGGTGAGGCGCTTGGTCTTGTTCGCCGCGGTGCCGACATAGATCAACAGCAGCAGCAGGATCGAGGCACCGACAAAGAAGGTGGTGTAGGGGTTCATGGACAGGTGGGCGGAGGTTGGGAAAAGGAAATGACGGACAGAGGAGGCGCCGTCATTTGCAGGTCAGATCATGCGGGGGTGGCTTCGACGACGTCGCTCTTCTTGGTCACGGCGGCGATCTTGGAGCGCTCGTACTGGATCTTCACACCATCGGCCACCTTCACCATGACGGTGCGGTCCTTCACGCTGGTGATGATGCCATGCTCGCCGCCTTCCATGATCACATGGTCGTCCACCTGCACTGCGGAGATCAGCTTCTGGTGCTCCTTCATGCGCTTCTGCTGCGGGCGGAAGATGATGAAGTACATCACCACGATCATCAGGATTGGCAGCAGGATCGGGCTGCCAAGCGGGCCACCCTGCTGTCCGGCGGCCTGGGCCAGGATGGGGGCGTTTTCGAGAAGGGAGATGTTCATGAGTCAGTGCTTGCGGTATGGGGCTTGTATTTCGCGACCACCTCTGCCCGGAACTCGGCGAAACAACCCTGTTCGATCGCTTGACGTGCCCTGGACGTGAGGGACGCGTAGAAATGCAGGTTATGCAGAGAAATCAACCGCAAACCCAGAATCTCCTGGGCCTGCACAAGGTGGCGGATGTAGGCGCGTGAGAAGCCCTTGCACAGGGGGTGGGTGTCCTCGGCCAGGTCGCGGAAGTCCCGGGCGTGGCAGGAGTTTCGCAGATTGAGGGTGCCCTCATGGGTGTATGCGGTGCCGTTGCGGGCCAGCCGGGTGGGCAAAACACAGTCAAACATGTCGATCCCCCGGGCGATGAGCTCCACCACCTGCGGCGGTGTGCCCAGGCCCATGACGTAGCGTGCCTGGTTCTGCGGCAGGAGGGGCGCCACCCATTCGGCAATGCGCATCATGTCCTCCTCCGGCTCCCCCACGCTCAGCCCGCCGATGGCGTAGCCGTCGAAGCCCATGGCCACCAGCTCCCGGGCGGACCTCTTTCGCAAGTCCTCATACACGCTGCCCTGCACAATGCCGAAATGCTGCTGCGCCCCGCCGCCGGTCTGCGGCTTGTTTTGGTCGATCCAGTCGCGGCAGCGCCGCGCCCAGCGCAGCGTCAGGTCCAGGCTCTTGGCCGCCTCCTTCGCCTCGCAGGGGTAGGGCGTGCATTCGTCAAACAGCATCGCGATGTCAGACCCCAGCGTAGCCTGGATCTCCATGGAGGTCTCCGGCCCGATGAACATCGGCGTGCCGTCCACATGGTTGTTAAAGGAGCAGCCCTCCTCCTTGATCTTGCGGATCTTTGCCAGGGAGAACACCTGGAAGCCGCCGCTGTCCGTCAGGATCGGCCGGTCCCAGTTCGCAAACTTGTGCAGCCCCCCCGCCTCCTTCATGATCTCCATGCCCGGGCGGACAAAGAGATGATACGTGTTTCCCAGGATGATCTGGGAGTTCAGCGCCCGCAGCTCGTCCGGGTGCACCGCCTTCACGGAGCCCTGGGTGCCCACGGGCATGAACACCGGCGTCTCCACCACGCCGTGGGGCGTGGTCAGGCGCCCGCGGCGCGCTTGGGAGGAGGGGTCGGTGGCGAGGAGCTCAAACATGGAACGGGGCAGGGTGGCCTGAAAAGAGGGGCGCGGAGTGTCGCCGATGCCCGGGAAAGCGCAAGCGCCCAGCTTGCGCGGCGCAAACCTCACTCCGCCATGTAAAACATCCCGGCGAATGTGTTTCCCCCAAACCGCGCCTCCGGCGGCGGGTTGACAAGCATGGTGGAGATGTCCCCATCCAGAAACAGCGCGTCCCGGCAGCCCAGGTGCAAAAACAGCCGGGTGAGCTGGTGGAAGGTGACGCGGCCTTTCACCGAGTCATCACGATCACTCATGACAAAGATGATCTGCCCGTCCTTCTCCCGCACGCCCACGGCATTGCGCAGCCGTTTGTTGGGCGAGTTCGCATTGAAGGCGGGGTGGATGACGCCCTTGCGCATCCGCATCGGCCCGGACTGTGTGGCGAGGCGTGGCTTCAGGCCGCTGCGGCCGAACTCCCCCGCCTCCATCACCCCCGGCCCCTTTTGGTCATCCAGGTAGAAGACGCCGTTCGGCCTGAGGTAAAAGTTCCCTTCTCCAGGCTGCAGGTTCAGCGGCACCACCTCCTGCCCGCCGCAGATCGTGAGCCCGCAGGGCTTCGGCCCGCGCTCGTAGATCCCTGCGTTGGTGGCGAAGGTGATGCGCTTCCCCTGCGCGGCGAGATGTTTCTGCAGTCCGTTGAAATCCTGCAACGGCCTGCCATCCGCGCCCAGCCAGGCCAGGTCCAGCTTCCGCCACTCCGCACGGTCCACACGAAAGAGGTGATAGCGCCCGCCCTCATGGTCCAGCGCCTCCGCCCCGCTGACATGGTAGGGAAGAGCGGCGCAGCCCAGGACTGTCAGCACCCAGCGAACAGGATTCATCTCCACATGATGGCGGCTTTTTCCCGCAACGCAAAAAATCCCCGCCCTCCCACGGTGAAGGTGAAGGATCAAAGGGCCGTCCGCAGGATTGCCACCAGTGCCGCGTGGTCCAGCACTGCCGGGTTCGCCTTCATGCTGCTGGCCGCGGCGGCCTTCCGTGCGATCTCGTCCAGGTCATCCGCGTGGATGCCCCACGCCGCGAGTTTGGGAATTTGCAGCCGCGCTGTGAGCGCGTGCAGCCACCCTGCCGCGTCCCCGCCCAGCAGGGCGTCGATCTCATCAAATTTGGCCCGCTGGGCTGCCCGTTGCGCGTTTGCCTGCCACACCGGCGCCAGCAGCGCCGCGCACACCGCCCCGTGGGGCGCGTGAAACATGCCGCCAATCGGCGCGGCAAAGCCATGCACCGCCCCCAGGCCCGCATTGGCCAGCGCAATGCCGCTGTTCAGGGCGCACAGCGCCATGTCTTCCCGCGCCGCAAGATCGTGACCATCTTGAAAAGCCCGCTCCAGGGACCGCACTGCCCGCCGGATGCCGTCCAGGCACAGCGCGTCCGTCATCGGCTGGGCGCGCGAGCACACATACGCCTCCAGGCACTGCGTCAGCGCGTCCATCCCGCTGGCGGCCGTCACCTGCGGCGGCACATCCACGGCCAGCTCAGGATCGATCAAGGCCACGCGTGGCAGCATCCAGACATGGCGCAGGCTCGCCTTCACCCGGTGCTCCGCGCTGGCCAGCACCGCGTTCCGCGTGGCCTCCGCCCCGGTGCCTGCTGTCGTGGGCACCGCGATGAACGGCAGCGGCGCCGCCTCCAGCGTCTTCCCCTCCCCAATCACCTCGATGTAGCGGGGCAGTCCGCCCGGCTGCGTGGCCATCGCGGCGATTGCCTTGCCCGCATCCACCACGCTGCCACCGCCGATGGAAACGACCACGTCCGCGCCATGCTGCCGCACCAGGGCCACGCCCCGCGCCACATCCTCCGTCGTCGGCTCCGCCGAAACCGAATGCAGGCCCACATGCGGCACCAAGCCAGCGACCGCCTGCGGACGGTTCCCCGTGACCAGCAGCGCACGCTGGCCAAAGGTCCGGCACAGGTCCGGCAATTCGCGCACGACCCCACGACCAAAGATGATGCGCTGGGCGGTGGCGAATTCGAAGCGGTTCATGGTGTGGCGGTGCGTTCAGCAGAATGACAAAATCATGCGGGGCGGAATCATGCCCCTGAAAAAGACCGGGAGATAATGCCGCTTTTTTCTTTGGCCTCACCGGCTCAGCGTCATCACGCACTCCAGGTGTTTCGTCTGTGGAAACAGGTCAAAAGGCTGCACCGTTCCCAGCTTGTAACCGGCCTCGGTGAAGAGCACCAGGTCACGCATCTGGGTGGCCGGATTGCACGACACATAGACCACGCCCTTCGGCGCAAACGCAAAGAGCTGCTGTAGAAACTCAGGGCTGCAGCCCGCACGCGGCGGATCGATCAGCACCACGGTGTCCCCGCCGGGAAAAGGGATGTCCTTGAAGACCTCCCGCGCATCCGCCGCGATGAAGCGGCAGTTGCCAAGCTGGTTCAAATCCGCGTTGTGCGCGGCCTTTTTCACCGCTGTTTCGGCAATTTCCACGCCGAGCACCTGCTCGAAATCCCGCGCGGCGCTGATCGCAAACAGCCCGCTGCCACAGTAGGCGTCCACCATGAACCTGGAGCCGGTGGCCTTGGCCTCATCAATCGCGTGCCGCACAAACTGCGACAGGATGAAGGGGTTGTTCTGGAAGAAGTCGCCTGCCTGAAACTCAAACTTCACGCCGTCCACCTCCTCCACCGCCAGGGCGTGGGGGTGGGTCAGCACGCCGTTGCGTGCCGCCCGCATCAGCAGTGTCGCGCCGTTCTTGAAGGCGTCCGCGTTCGCATGGGCACGGGCGCGCACATGGGCCAGCTCAGCGTTCAGCTCCGGCATGGCGATGGGGCACTGCGCCACATCCACCATGGCGCTGCGGGTGCGTGCCCGCAGGAAGCCGATGGCGCCGATGCCGCCGTCCTTTGGCCGCTGGAAATGCGGCGTGATCTTGGAGCGGTAGGCATACTGCACTGGCGAGGAGATGACCGGCTCCACCGGATGCACGATCTTCGCCATGTGCTTCAGCAGCTCCGCCACCTGGCGCTGCTTCCAGTGGAGCTGCTCGGGATAGTTCAGATGCTGGTACTGGCAGCCGCCGCACTGGCCGAAAAGCGCGCACTGCGGGTCCACACGCTCCGGCGAGGGTTCCAGCACCTCCATCAGATCCGCCTCGCTGAAGTTCTTGTGGTTGCGGTACACCCGGCACCGCACCAGCTCCCCAGGCAGGACAAAGGGGACAAACACCACCCACCCGTCCACACGCGCCACGCCCGCCCCCTCGTTGGTGAGGTTGTCGATCCTCACATCGAGCTGCTGATGATACGCAAAGGGGTGGGGGACAAACTTGCGCGGCGGCTGGGGCGTGGTGCGGGGTGCGGTCTCCGTCATCGGGTCACTTCTTCTCGGGATTCTCCATCGTCATGTACGTGCGGCCGCTGACCGCGCCGGAGGCGGGGTCGACCGTCTCGATCTTCAGCTCCTTCAGCACGGTGGCATTGTCCACCTTCTGCACCTTGGTCACCTGATAGCGTTTCACCACCTTGCTGTTGCGGTCGTAGGCCATCATTTTGGCGGCACCGCCGCTGCCCTGGTGAACCCAGATGTCCACCGCGTAGTAGGGGCCGTCGCGGCCGGGATTGGTCACGCGGACGATCCAGCACTTCTGCGCGCTCACGCGGTCCTCCCCCATCAGCTGCGGCCGCGGCCAGTAGAGGAAGCGCAGGGAAAGGTCTTCATAGTTGAACGCCATCTTGCGCACGCTCTGGCTGGACTGGCTGCCCGTCACCTGCGTGGTGCCGCCCGGCTTCACCTGATACAACGTGGCCGGTGTCGTGTTCATGTCCAAGTGGACGATCTCTGGCGGCTGGTTCTTGAAGCGGAAGCGCATCACCTGGTTGTCCATGGTCAGCTCCAGCGGCTCAGTGCGTCCAGTGGAGTCATCACGGAGCTGGCCGCTCATCTTGTGGTTCTGCAAGGCGTAGCTCAGGCGCACGATGCGCAGGATTTCCTCGGCGCTTTTGGGCTGGGAGGTCTGCGCGGACGCCAGCACGGGGAGCAGCAGCAGGGGAAGGAGGAGGAAAAGACGTTTCATGAGAGGTGTCCAGACAATACGCGCTTTGACAGGTCGGCGGCGGTTCCTATTCAATGCGCCCGACCCGAAGGCCGCGCCAGCGCTTTCTCGGGACCCCGGCGCGCCGCTGCCCGCCTCCGACGGCCAAAAATCCCGCTTGCCACGACTACCGAGCGCCCGACTCTTGACGCCCCTTTTTCCCATGTCCGCCGCGCCCGCCATCTCCGTTGTCGTTCCCCTCTACAATGAGGAGGACAATGTCGTCGAGATGCAGCGGCAGATCGACGCCGCGCTGGCAGGCCGCGACTACGAGCTGGTGCTGGTGGACGACGGCTCCAAGGACCAGACCCTCTCCCGCATTGTTCCCGCCCCCCATGTGCGCGTCCTGGTGCTCGAAAAAAACAGCGGGCAGAGCGCCGCCATGCACGCCGGTATTCACAACGCCCAAGGCGCTGTCATTGTGACCCTTGACGGTGATCTGCAGAATGATCCCGCCGACATCCCTGCGATGATCGCCAAACTGGATGAGGGCGCTGGTTTCGACCTCGTCTGCGGCTACCGCGCCAAGCGCAAGGACACCACTTTCAAGCGTCTGCAAAGCCGCATCGCCAACTTTGTCCGCTCCCGTTTCGTCGGCGACCATGTGCGCGACACCGGCTGCACGCTGAAGGTCATGCGCCGCGACTGCCGCGAGGCCCTGCTGCTCTTCAACGGCATGCACCGCTTCATCCCCGCCCTCATCCGCAACATGGGCTGGCGCGTCACCGAGATGCCCGTGAACCACCGCCCGCGCATCCACGGCGTGAGCAAATACGGTTTTGGCAACCGCGCGCTCAGGGCAACGATGGACATGTTTGGTGTGCGCTGGCTGAACAGCCGGCGGACGCGTTACACCATCAAGGCGTAGAGCGTAGGGTGGAGGGCAAAGAGCGTCGAGCTCCAAGGCACGGCGCGCAGCAAAATCGTCCTCGATTCTATCGAGCGGACACACCCCACAGCAATCGACTTGCCCCTTCGCATCCTTCACCTGCAATCGACGCGCAGTGATCGAGGACGAGTAGGAGCTCGAGGACGATTGAGAGACCGCTCTCCGCTTTTGGGACTCTTCGCCCTCTGCTCCACGCTCTCTGCTTTTACGCCTTGACCACATCACCCGCCCGCGTGCATCGTCCATGCATTCCATTCACGCATGAACCTGCGCGAACAACTGCGCCACCTTCTACCCCAAATCCTCCCGGATGATCCTGCCGAGGCCATCAAAGGCACCGAGCTGATCCGTCTGGTCCGTCATCGTTTGGGGGAAGGCTACAGTGACGCCACGCTGCGTTACCACTTCTCCATCCTCAGCTACGATCCCACATCCCCCATCGCCAAGGTGGACCAGGGCCAGGGCTACTACCGCCGCCAGAAAAAGACTGCCGGGACCGGCGGCATCGCGCGCCAGAGCCTCTTCGACAGCGAAAACGAGAGCGACCTCTGCTGGTCTCGTTTTCTGCGCATGGTCGCCATTTACGAGCGCCTCAGCCTCCAGCGCTCCCGCTATCCCTTCCTCCTGAACCGCAACACCAGCGGCGCGCCCAGCATGGAGGGTGAGTGGGACATCCCGGACCTCGTCATCGCCGACTGGGACCTCGACGCCGCCAGTGAGGACGGCCCCCGCTTTGACGAGTCCATGCTGAACCTGCGCCGCCACCTCGGCGGTCCGGAGGTCGGCATCACCGGCGTGCAGCTCAAGCTCAGCCTCTCGCTCGACACCTTTAGCGCGGACTTCTTCCAGGCCCTCAGCGCCACCCGCTGGACCTTGCAGAGCGAGATCGTCATCGCGGAAGGCCTCAATGACGAGGCGCTGGTGGACTCCCTCCGCAGCCTTGGCCATCAGTTCGGCGTCGGCATCAGCAGCCTTGGCATCCAGCTCACCCAGCTCGACGAGCTGCCCTCCGCCAAAGAAATCCGCGCCATGAGCGCCGCCGAGTTCGAGGCCGTGCAGGCCCTGCTCCGAGTGCAGAAGATCACGCTCCCCACACCGCGCCATAGCATCGACTGGTCCTCCCTCAACGCCCTGCGCAAAAAGCACGAGTCCGTGGCCGACCTCGTCCGCTGGCTCTCCGACTGCCTGGCCAAACGCCAGCCGGAGTGGGCGGGGGGTGTGGTGAGATAAGGCCCCTTTCGTTGTCGCCGCGTGACATGATGTGGCAGGGATGCTGCTCAGCACGCTTGTGGAAACCTTTCCATCCTCGTCTGCGTTTCCTCGTTGATGATGACGCGCCGATCATTGCTCGCTTCCGCAGCCGCCTTTGCGACGGCGCTGCCGGTGTCGCTCCCGGCGGCCCTCACCGGCAAGCGCATGGGCATCGTCATCCACTCGTATTGGAAGCGCTGGCAGGGCAAGTACTCGAGCCTGAAGTATCCGCCGTTCGTGCATGCGCTGGATGTGCTGGACCATGTCCGCGACTTCGGCGTTGGCTCCTTGCAAACCCTCGTCGGCGGCTGGACGTCGGAGATGGCGGGTCGCGTGCGCGCCACCTGCGAGTCCTACAACATCAGGCTGGAGGGCAGCATCACCCTGCCAAAGAACGAGACAGACGTGGGCCGCTTCGAGAAAGAACTGCGCACGGCCAAGGATGCCGGTGCCACCATCTTCCGCAGCGCCGCTGGGGGACGACGCTATGAGCTGTTCTCCAGCCTGGAGGAGTTCAAGCATTTCAAGGATGGAGCCATCCGCTCCATGCAGCTCGCCGAGCCGGTTGCCCGCCGCCATCGTGTGAAGATCGGCATCGAGAACCACAAGGACTTCCACGCCGTCGAACTGGCGGAAATTCTCGGCCGCATCAGCAGTCCGCACCTCGGCGCCTGTGTGGACACGGGGAACAGCATCGCCCTGCTGGAAGATCCCATGACCGTGGTGGAAACCTTGGCCCCCTTTGCCGTCACCACACACATCAAGGACATGGCCGTGCAGGAGGCACCCGCCGGCTTCCTGCTGTCCGAGGTTCCCCTGGGCCAGGGCATTCTGGACCTGCCGCGCATGTTTGAAATCTTCGAGAAGCACAACCCGGAGATCGCCTACCACCTGGAGATGATCACCCGCGACCCGCTGGACATCCCCTGCCTCAAGCCGGCCTACTGGGCCACCTTTCCCGAGAAGTCAGGCACCCTGCTCGCGCGCACCCTAGCCATGGTTCGCGAGCATCCGGCCTCGAAACTTCCCAAGGTCTCCGGCCGCACCACCGAGGACGCCCTCGCGTTTGAGGAGGACAACATCGTCCAATGCCTCCGTCAGGCCACCGACAAGCTAGGCTTTGCCGCGATGCTGCCGGTGAAAAGGGACAAGGGCGGGCATTGAAGAGGTCAAGGCTGCGCCGGTCAAAAGTGGTCAAGTGTCGTGCCCTCGAACATTCGCAGTCCACGACTCTTGGCGGCGAAGCCACCTTGACCTGTTCTTGCGAACAACCAAGGCTGCGTGCATCATAACCGCCCGCCCTTGACCGAAACAGCCTCCATCGCCGAATCCACCCCCATCCACGACGCCAAGCTGGCGTTGCAGAAGTACTTTGGCTTTCGGGAGTTCCTCGACGGGCAGGAGCCTGTGATCGCCAGCATCGTCGGTGGGCAGGACACCATGGTCATCATGCCCACCGGCGGTGGCAAGTCCCTCTGCTACCAGCTTCCAGCGATGGTCATGGAGGGCGTCACCGTGGTGGTCAGCCCGCTCATCGCGCTGATGAAGGACCAGGTGGACGCGCTGGAGCGGCGCGGCATCCCAGCCACGCTGATCAACAGCAGCCTCGCCTTCAACGAGCAGCAGGCCCGCATCGACGCCCTCCGGCGCGGCGAGTACAAGCTCGTCTATGTGGCACCGGAGCGCTTCCGCAGCCGCATGTTCACCAACGCGCTGCGGCAGGTGCAGATCGCTCTCTTTGCCGTCGATGAGGCCCACTGCCTTTCCCAGTGGGGCCACGACTTCCGCCCGGACTACATGCGCCTTGGCGAGGCCCTGGCCCAGCTCGACAGCCCCCAGGTCGTTGCCCTCACCGCCACCGCCACCCCCGAGGTGCGGCAGGACATCCTCAACACCCTGGCCCTGCGGGACCCCTACATCGCCATTCGTGGCTTTGAGCGCCCGAACCTCAGCCTCAACATCTACCAGACCAAGAGCAACGCGGAAAAATACGACCGGCTCAAAAAGCTCATCACCCAGTTCAAGACCGGCATCGTTTACTGCTCCACCCGCAAGAAGGTGGAGGAGGTCGGCTCCCAGCTCCGCGAGTGGAAGCTCAAGGTCATCGAGTACCACGGCGGCCTGGATGACAAGGAGCGCGAGTCCCGCCAGACCAAGTTCATCACCAAAAAAGCCGACGTGGCCGTGGCCACCAACGCCTTCGGCATGGGCATCGACCGCTCCGATGTGCGCTTCGTCGCCCACTTCGACGTCCCCGGCAGCATCGAGGCCTACTACCAGGAGGCCGGGCGCGCAGGCCGCGATGGCGAGCCTTCCCAGTGCGACCTCTTCTTCAACTTCGCCGACACCAAGACCCAGGAGTTTTTCATCGACGGCAACAACCCCGGCGTGGACCTCATCCGCACGGTGTACCAAACCTTGCTGAGCGCCTCCGATGGCAATCATGAGGTGCAGGCCTCCATTGATGACATCACCGAGCGCGCAGGCGCCAAGAACAGCATGGCCATCGGCTCCGCGCTGAGCCACCTCTCCCGCAACGACTACATCGAGCGCTTCGACATTCCCGGCAAACGCATCCGCGGCACCCGCCTGCTGCAGCCCCAGGTGCTGGCACGGGATCTTAAATTCGATGTCGAGGCCCTGCGCGAAAAAGACCGGCGCGACCGCATGAAGCTCAAGGCCATGGTCGAGCTGTGCTACGACGACAAGGCCTGCCGCCAGGAGCAGATCCTGCGCTACTTCGGCGAGACCGAAAGCACCCCCTGCGGCTCCTGCGACGTGTGCAAGGCCGAGGGCGTGCAGCCCCCGCGCGAAGGCACGCCAGAGGAGACCACCATGCTGCGCCAGGCCCTCAGCGGCATCGCCCGCATGTCCACCAAGCGCGCCAACGGCTCCTGGGAAGGCCGCTTTGGCAAAGGCCGCATCATCCAGATGCTTGTGGGCAGCAAGTCCAAGGAGATCGTGGACGCCGGGCTCGACCAGCTCAGCACCTACGGCCTGCTTAAAAGCGCCGGCACCCAGACCCTGCACCCGCTCTTTGTTGAGATGGAAAAGCACGGCCTCATTGAGACCAGCAGCGGCGAGTATCCCATCGTCTCCCTCACCTCGCGCGGCGCGCAGGCCATGCGGGACGCCAGCCACCTCCGGCTGCGCTGGCCCTCCCTCCATGCCCCCGTCTCAAAGCCGTCGTCCAAAGGCAAGACCGCCATGAACGAGGAGCTTGCCGCCAAGGAGCTGGGCTTTGACGACGCCCTCTTCGACAAGCTCAAACGCCACCGCACCGCCGTGGCCGAGGCCGAAGGCGTGCCCCCCTACCTCATCTTCAGCAATCAGACCCTGGAGTTCATGACCCGCCTCAAACCCAGGACCCTGGAGGGCGGCCTCAAGATTCGCGGGGTCGGTGAAAAAAAGGCCCGGGAGTACCTGCCGGATTTCATCCAGATCATCAAGAAGCACGGCTGAGCGGTCAGTATCCCAGCGGCGGCCGCCTGACGATGCGCGCCCTTTCCACAATGTCCGCCGGATGATTGGCGGAACCGGTGGAGTACATGTTTTCAATGCTCTGCGTGGTGTCCAAAAACGCGCGCACCTGGCTGCCCAGACCACGCGCCGGGTTCAGAAAATCCGCCGCGCCCACCGCAGGCTTGTAGATCACCGTCAGCTCCACCACGAAGTCCGCATCCAGCCGGTAGGCCTCCTCACCCTTCATGAAATTGCCGGCCAGCCGGTCGATGCGCTGTGGCGGCGCGGCCGGGTTCAGCGATCGGTACAAGCGCTGCCGTGTGGTGGGAAAATCCAGCCGCGCCAGTCGTTGCTCATACACCGCGCGCCTTCCCGCCGCATCACGCGGCAGGCTGGAGCAGCCGGTGATGGCACCAGCGAGGAACAGCAGCAGGAGCAGGGAGGCCAGGTGTTTCATGACGGAGCTTTCGACCATCAGCCGGTCTTCTTCGACCAACTTTTTTCAACCAACATACGCTCCAGCCGCGCTCAGCGCGCCTGTCCTGCGGTGCTGAAATGCGTGACCTCCCCTGTGGACATGGGCTCAAGCAATGATTTCTCGAAGGCGCTCTGCGCGGGAAGCCGGGCAATGGCCTCAACCAGTGCCGCTTGCGACTCCTCGTCCGCATGCTGGCGCGTCAGGCTGGCCAGCTGCATCACATCCCGGATCGCGGGCGACGTCATGCCCTCCACCAGCAGTTGCTGGGCACGGTGCGCCGTGGGCATGTCATCCAGTTGGATGGCCAGCGCCGCGATCTGCCGCAGCGTCGGCTCGTCCAGATGTTCCCCCGGCACATGCTGCAAGGTGTGCAGGGCCTCCCGGATCTGGCCGGTGCCCAGGTGCGCCCGTGCCAGCTGGTGGAGGGCCGGCACATCTTCTGGAAACCGCTGCAAAAAGTCCTCCCACAGCGCCGCTGCCGAAGGCGCTCCACGCAGCGCCACATCAACCTGGGTCAGCAGGCGCCAGCTCTCGCGGTCCTTGGGCTGGCTCTTGAGATGGGTGGCCAGCAGGCCGCGCGCAGGCACAGGCGCCCCGCCGTCGGCCAGCCCGCGTGCAAGGCCGGTCACTGGCAGGCGGCGTTGCATCAGACGTAGCATCTCAGCCAGCTCCTTCCCCCGGCCGATCTGGGTGGCCAGCGTGTGCAGCCGGGCCAGCACACGGCCCTCCCCCGCTGCGGCCAGCCGGAAAAAGCCGTCGCAGGCAATGCTGGTGTGGTTGTGGCGGTCGGCGATGAAGGACCACTCCCGCAGCCAGCGCTGGTAGTCAGCGCCCACGGCCTTGCCAGCGGCGATTTCCTCCATTGTCAGCCGGTGTTCGGCAAAGGTGCGCAGGTGGCGCTCGATCCACGGCAGCAGCTCGGCAGAGTCGCCCGCCGCCTGGGCGGCCAGCAGGGCCCGTTGCAGCAGCCGCTCCGGCAGGGGCGCGTGTGGCTTCAGCGCCCGCAGTTCGTCCATGACGATGCGGCTGGCCTCCGCATGGCGCGTGCCTTCCAGCAGCAGCTCCGTTTGCAGATCCAGCGCGTCCTCCCGCTCCGCCCCTTCCAGGCGCATGGCCACGGGGTCCAGCCACGCGGTGATCACCCGCAGCCCCGCAGCCGGCCGGTGGGCCATCCGCGAGGTATGGACAACAGCCATCACATGCAGCCACGTCACGGCGGGGGATTCACAGATGCGCTGCTGGATCTCCAGCGCCTGTTGAGCATCGCCCTCCGCCATCGCCTTGGCCGCCAGTTGTTCCAGCGCGGCTAGCTTGTGCGGCTCCTCCAGCCTGTCACCGGCCGCGGAGATGAGCAGGCGTGCCTCGTCCACCGCCGGGGCTTGGGGACCGGCCAGTTCGGCAAACACCAGCGCTGTGTTCAGCGGGCATGGCGCGGCCACAGGCCCCTGCTGTACGGTGAGCTTGCGCAGGCGCTGCTCCGCCGGTGCCGTGTGCCATTCCCCCAGCGCGCGGACCTCATGCTCCGGCAGCAGCGCCAGTTGAAACAAAGCCGCCTGCTGCAATGGCCCCGGCACCTTGGCCACGCGCGCCGCGACCGCTTTCCGGGCCGTCTCCACCAGCACGTCGTCCGGATTCACCACCCGGTCTCCCGCATGCAGGCGCCACCCCCACGCCACGGCCAGCGTGGTGTAGGACAGCAGGAGAAGCAGAACCTGACGGGGGGAGCAGGACATGACGTGGAAAGAGGCGGGTTGCTGGGGGTTGTCCGGGGGTCTTGGGGGTGTTTTTGGGTTTATTCAGTCCTTTTCTTGCGGTCGTCCGGATGGTCAGCGCATCGCCGCCTGTGTCGGCGGTGGCAGCGCCTGCACAGAAACCGTGGCACGGCACACCACATCCAGCCGCACGACGCCCTCCGCGTCGGCATGGGCCGTGTAAGGCCGCCCGTTTTCCAGATAGGCGCACTGGCCGCGCGGCTCAAAGCCCGCCAGCACCACCTCGATGGGGCGCAGGTCGCGCACCTGGAAGGTGGCCCGGCCTGAGGCCAGCTCCATGAACTGCACCGGCGCGCTGCTTTCCACCAGCCGGAGATGCCCCGTCTGCTTTGCCTGCGTCAGCACCAGCTCCGTGCGCGCGGCGCCCATCGTGTGAATGTAAAGCTGCCCCTGGTGCACGTTGAAGCCGGAAACCCCCAGGCACTGGGTCATGTCCGGCACACCGGCCGCCGCAGGCAGCCGCAGCGTGCGGCAGTGGCCGCTGTTCACGATGATCCAGCGCTGGTCGCCCATGCGCAGAATGCGCGCCTGGCGGGCATCCCGCACGCTTGCCGCGTAGGTGGCCGCTGGCATGGCGATCAGCGGCTCGCCAGCGCAGGCGTCCAGGGTCTTTTCCAGCGCCTTGACCCCCTGTTCCGTGCGCACGTCCTCGAAGCTCCAGCGCACAGCCCTGGGCTCCAGCCGGACGGCCTGCGCCGCATCATTGGAAAGGCTTGTGCCTGGGCCAGAGGGCAGCGTCGGGACACCCATCGAAGCGCAGAACCGCAGAGCCTCACGTGTGGGCACGGCATTTTGCGGCCACAGCATCAGCCTCACCTCTTTGTCCTGCGGCAGCAGCTTGCGGTGGATGTAGATCATCGATCCGGCGATCTCACGCTCCATGTCCACCCGGGTCGTCTGCGCGTGTTCATTGAGCTTGCTGGCAATGTCCACCCCCGCCGTCCAGCGCTCAGGGCGCGAGAAGGAGCCCGAGGCCGCCTGCACCTGCGGCATGTTGAAAATGCTGCGCGCCGTGTGCTCCAGAAAGGCGGCCTCCCTGGCATCCTGATGCGGCAGCCAGCCGCGCACCTCCGCCTCGCACACGGAAACCGTCACCGGCAGCAGGTAGCGGTCCAGGATGCGGTCCCGCATCACCTCCGCGCACAGCGGAAAGCCCGGCAGGGTGGAAGGGGTGGCAAAGCCCGTGCTGTCCACATGGCTGTAGAACACCCGGCGTCCCTCCCGCGTGGTCGTGTCCGGCACGGGGGAAGCCGGTGCTGTCTGGCCCAGAAACGCCGTGAGAAAAGCAGGCAGGTCAACCTGCGGCCCCGTGGCCTCCAGCGCGGGTTCCATCCACGCGCCACCCCAGCCCGCCAGGAACACAGCGTCGAAACGGTGCTCCCCCCCCAGCCCGTCCTGGCCGCGCAGCGCCAGCACCAGCCGCCCGTCCGCAGGCGCGGTCAGGTTCAGAAAGCCAAACGTCCGGCCCTGCGCCTGCGCCCCCTGGCCCAGCAGCGTGGAGTCCATCTTTGCAATGCTCACCTTCGCCAGCCGGGGGGCGGGCCGCCCGCCACCGCCCAGCGCCAGATGGCGCAGCGCATCCTCCCGCGCTTTCTCATGGGTGAAGGGCATGCCCGTCAGCAGCACCGGAATGCGGCGCGCACGCAGCTCCGGCAGCCAGGCGGCCAGCACCCGCTGCTGCTCGTCGCTCAGCACCAGGCCCGGGTCCAGAACGACCGCGCGCAGCCCCTGCATGCCCGGCAGAAAGTCCACCCCCCGCGCCGTGCGGAACTCCGGCTGGCAGCCCAGCCACTCCAGCGGCTGCCGCAGAAAGCGCGCGCTCACCGTCGCCTCCGCCCCGGGCGCGGCCTGGCCCGTGTGGCTGTCGTCCCAGCCGTGCAGCACACACACCCGCCGGGCGGTTTCTTCCAGCGGGCCCAGGTTTACACCGCCCAGCGCCGGCGTCGTGATGAACGGCAGCACGCCGATCGAGATCAGGCGCTGCGCGGCCTCACGGGCGGCCGCCACGTCATCCTCCGGCGCATAATCCACCGCAAAGGTGCGCATGCCGCGCCCTTGCAGGCTGCGCAGATGGCGTGTCAGCCGCTGCACCTCCTCGATCGGTGTCCAGTCGAGGGCGCCGTTCCTGCCTTCCTGGCTGTAAACCCCCACCGCAAGAAAACCATCCGCCAGATTCTGCGCCTCTCCCGCGATCCCGCTCCGCGCGTCCAGCAGCAGGCACTTGTCCGGGTACCGCTGCCGCACCGCCGCCGTCAGCCTCAGCAGCGCCTCGCGCAGGGCAGGGGTGGCAACCTCCCCGCCCAGGCTGAACACAAAACCGTCAAACCCACGCTTTGCCGCCGGGTCCACCAGCGCCTCCACCGCCCAGGGCAGCCACTGTGGGTCCGTCGCCTCCACCAGCCGCGTCCGGCCATCCGTAGCCGCAGGCTTTGAGGCCAGCTCACGCCCCGCCGCCACCATCGCAGACTGCGTACCCGTGCGGTAGCAGGTCACGTCCAGCAGCGCCAGGTAGCGGCTGCCCAGCGCGTGGCCGGGTTCCATCGGCGCCTCCGCCTGCGGGTGCAGCACACAGAGATCAAAGGCCGCCAGCGAGCCCGGGTCTGGGCGAGGCGACTGGTCCACAAACAGGCTGCGCACCCGTGTCAGGTCGGCCCCTGCGGCACTTGTGCCCAGCATCGCGCCCAGCAAAAACAGATGCAGCCAATGACCGGCCTTTTTCGATGTGGGGGCGGGGGCAGGGAAAGAGGACATGACAGCGTGGGAAAGGGCTTTCAGTTCTGCGAACACTGGCACTTTAGAGACTCGTTTTATAGAAGCAATAATGGATGGCCTCTTTACAAAACACTTACCTTCATAGGAATAGATCGGCTCAAGCAGCGTTTGCCCCTCCTTGGCCGCCCCGGCCTCACCCCCTCTTCTGAAAGGGCGGTATTGACCTCCCTTTGGCATTTCCGGTAATATCCGGAGCATGAAAACGACACTTGCTCGTGCTGCCCGTCATTCAGGAGCATTCACGCTGTTGGAGATGCTCGTTGTGGTCACCATCGTCGCCCTTCTCAGCGCCTTGGTGGCAGTCCAGGTCAACCGTGCGCTCATAGATGCCCACGCCGCCCAGACCCTCACCGTCGCCTTGCAGTTGAAAAACGGCATCAACAACTACCAGCAGGACTACAACCGCTTTCCCCTCGATGCGCGTCCTGCTGTAGGAGGCGAGGACATGCCAGAGTTCCTTACCGATGGCAGCAACTCCATTGTGGATGTCCTCCTCGGCGTCCCACCCACCGCCGGAGCACGGGATCTCAACCCCGCGCGCACCCAATATGCCGAGCTCGGCCCTGCCAAGGGCGACCGCAGCGGCATCGTGGGGACCGATGTGCCCCGCCGTTTCCACGACCGCTGGGGCCAGCCCTTCCGCATCCTGCTGGACACCAACGGCGACAACCAGATCAAAAACCCCGACATCGCCAGCAGCGACCCTGCGGTCAGCCAGGGCAAGCCAGAGCACCTCACCATGCAGATCGCCGTTTACAGCCTCGGCCAGGACCGCCTCCCCCAAACCCGCGACGACGTCGCCTCATGGCGGAAGTGACGAGCTTTCTCCCTTGCACGGACGCTTGAAGGAGGCGCTGCAAAAGTGGAGCGGGAAAGCAGGGCCAGATGCTTCGGCATCCGTGCTTACTCCGCCCAGGCCTCGCGCAGGAGGCGCAGGTAGTTCCCGTGCATGATGTTGGCGATGTCCTGCTCCGTGTAGCCGCGTTTCCTCAGCATGTCGGGGATGCGTGCCAGGTCGGCGATGGTGTCCAGGTCCTCCGGCGTCTGCTCGGTGCCGTAGCCACCGTCCAGATCCGTGCCGATGCCGGAATGCAGGGAATTCCCCGCCAGCTGGCACACGTGGTCGATGTGGTCGCAGATGACCTCCAGTTTCAGGCCGGTCTCCTGCGGCGTGGTCTTGCCACGGACCCAGCCGGGGATCATCATCCAGGCGTCCAGGGCGGCGCCCATCACCCCGCCGCGTTCGATCAGCGCCTTGATCTGGTCGTCTGCAAACTGGCGCGGGTCCGGCACCAGCGCGCGGCAGTTGCTATGGCTGGCCCACACGGTGCCGTGGTGGATGTCCAGCGCCTGCCAGAAGCACTCATCGCTCAGGTGCGTCACATCCAGAATCATGCCCAGCCGGTCCATCTCCTGGATCAGCTCCTTCCCGCCTGCTGGCAGCGGCCCCACCATGTCATGCCCCAGCGCATAGCGGCACACCCCGTAGTGCGCAGGCCCCATGGCACGCAGCCCCTGCGCCCAGTGCTCCTCCAGATGCCCCACCGTGCGGATGGAGTCCGCGCCCTCCAGGCTTAAAACATAGCCGATTGCCTTCGTCTCGTCGGGAATGCTGTCGTCATTCCACAGCGCGATCATCTCGTCCAGCTCCCGCAGGTTGGTGATCTGGCGCATGTGCCCCTCCTCCTCCATGGCGCGGTACCAGGAGAGCTGGCCCTGTGTCTCCGCATAGGCCTGGTGGGGCGACATCCACCCTGCGATGGGCGAAGGCCCCGGCATGCACCCCGCCAGTTGCGTGGCCACGCACAGCCCCACCTTCCCCTTCCGCATTTCTGGAAACGCCGTGGTGCCCCCCGCGCGCCCTTTCCCCGTCATCCCCGCCTCCCGCCGGCGAATTTCATGCACCGGCAGGCGCAGGTCACGGTTGAAGCCCCCAAGGGCGTTGAGGCTGAGGTCAAGGTGGGCGTCGAAGGTGAGCATGGGAGGGAGTGACGAAACCAAAATGGCGGATGACGAATGGATGAAGCGTCACACTACGCACAGCACGCGCCCGGTCATTCGGACTTCATTCGCCATTCCTCATTCGGGCTTCGTCATTTTCCTGCCCGACGTTGCGCCATCACTCAAACCGATAGCCCGCCCCATGCACCGTGCGGATGATCCTTGGCTGCGCGGGGTCTTTTTCGATGCGCTTCCGCAGTTGCGAGATGTGCTGGTCCAGCGCCCGGCTCTCCGGGAAGTAGTCCACCCCCCAGACCTCGTCGGCCAGGGTGTTGCGGTCGATCACCTTGCCCCGGCGGTCGTGGAGCAGGCGCAGCACCTTCACATCCCGCGGGCTTAGCTGGATCTCCACCGTCCCGCGGTAGGCCCGCAGCTCGGCAGGCGCCACCCGCAGATCGTCCATGGTGAACTCATCCTCCGCCTTCCCCGCGCCACCGCGTGAGGCGGTGCGGCGCAGAATGGCGCGGATGCGCGCGATGATCTCCTTCACACCGAAGGGTTTTGTCATGTAGTCGTCCGCCCCCAGCTCCAGGCCCAGCACAGTGTCTATCTCCTCCGCCTTGGCGGTCAGGAAGAGGATCGGCACCTTCTCGTCCTGGCGGCGGATCTGCTTGCACACCTCGTAGCCGTTCAGGCCGGGCATCATCACATCCAGGCAGACAAAGTCCGGGTTCTCCACCCGGAAAAAATCCACCGCCTGCAGCCCGTCGCTGGCGGCGATGACTTCATACCCCTCCATGGTCAGCACTTCGCGCAGGGCGTCCCGTGTGTGGTCGTCGTCTTCGGCAATGAGAATCTTGGTCATGGCTGGTTGGGGAGGGTGAGGATGAAACGTGCGCCGTCTTTGTAATTGGGACACACCACAAGGGAGCCGCCGTGCAATTGTGCCAGTTCGCGGGAGATGGTCAATCCTATGCCCGTGCCGCTGACCCCCTCCGTCAGGTCGGAGCGCAGCCGCTCAAAGGGTTCAAACACTGTGCGCCGCTTGCCTGTGGGTATGCCCGTGCCGCGGTCCTCCACAATGATCCGCGTTTCGCGCGCGTCGCACTCCGTGCGTATGCCGATCCATTTTCCAGAGTTGCCGTACTTGTCCACATTGGAGATCAGGTTCCCCAGGATCTGCTCCAGCGCGTCCGGGTCCGCGTTCACCGTGGGCGGACCATTCAGGGTGACGCAGGTTTCAAAGCCCTTCTTTTCCAGCAGGGGTTTCCAGAACTCCACCGTGCGGCCCACCAGCTCATCGGGGACGACTTCCTTCGGCTGGATCGTCAGCTTGTCCCGCTGCTGGCGCGCATAGTTCAGCACATTCTGGATCAGCCGGTCCAGCCGGGAGGTCTCCGCCTCCACCACGCCCAGCTGGCGTTTGGCGATCGCATCCCCCGTGGACTCGGCGCGGTGCGCGGCCATCTCCGCATACAGGCGGATGTTGGTGAGGGGGGTCTTCAGCTCGTGGGAGATCTGGTTCACAAAGGTCACCCGCTGCTGGGCCACACGCATCTCGCTGGCGCTTTCGTGAAAGTACAGCCAGCCCACCACAAACACCAGCATGATGCCGGAGCCCACCCCCAGCAGGATGGGGAAAAGGTAGGGCTTGGGAAACTCCTCATCCGCCGGTGTGTAGGACAGCTCCCACTGGGACAGCGGCTCTGAGCATGCGCGGTGGGATGCCGGCGCCTCCTCGGAGCCCGGCAGCCCCTTCCCCCAGCGGTGCAGGGGGATGCCCCGCACCGTGGTCAGCATCATGCGGCCCGGCGGCGCGGCCAGTCCCGGCTGCGGCAGGCGCACGAACAGGGCCTTCATCAGCGCCTGCGGGTTCATCAGCGCGCAGGTCAGGCTGCCATCCGCGAAACGGTGCCAGTAAATGAACATGGAGTCCCCCACATGCCAGCCGCTCCAGGACCGGGGCATCTCCGCATGGGGGCGGTCGTCAATGTGGTAGCCGTGGGTTTTCAGGTAGGTCATCCATGACCCGCCCTGGGTGGCAAACTGGATGCGCTGAAACGGCGGCCCGCTGTCATCCAGCATCGGACCGAACTGGGCCAGGCTCTCCGTGTCCTGCGTCGCTGTGTCGATCGCCCGCGTCCGGTCCTCCGCCTTGAACGCCCCCCCAGGCTGGTAAGGGGCTTTTCCAGGGAAAACATCGAGCTTCGGCTCCGCCCTTGCCTCGCGTGACCAGGTTTCGGCGACCCACGGGTGCGTGGCCAGCCGCTGGGCCATGAGGCGGGCCGAGCCGATGTTCTTCGCACCGAAGAGGTCGAGCCGGTCGGTAAGCTGCCGCATGTCATGCAGCAGGTGGTGATCCGCCGAGCTAAGGCGCTCAGCCAGAACGGCTTGCATTGAGGCGTCCGTGCGCTTCTCTGCATCACGGATCAGGTAAGTTCCCAGCCACGCCAGCAGGGCCAGCGGCAGGACCACCAGGGTGATGAACAGGATCGTGGAACGACGGTGCTGCATGAGCAAGGAGGCATACTTTAGCCTCGCCGTCTATTCGGTCATCTAAAATTTATAAAAACCATAAAAATCGAGGCGGACGTTGCGCGCCCGCCTCGACTTCAAGCAATGCATCCAACAGCCAGAAGGATAACAACACTTCAACGAAAATGGAGGTCTGGAACCGGACTACGACTGGCCACCAGTCCCAATAGATCATCCAAACCTTGGCTGCCCCTGGGCAAAAAGCGTCAGCGACTTGTCAGCAGGTTGTAAGAATCATGTAAGGTGGTGGGGCGCACATTCCTCCGGCCAGCCTGAAATCAGGCATTTGCTCTGTTTCCGCAACATGGCGCGCTGCGGGTTTTCCCTCAAAGCTGCCGCTGAAACACCGCTTACTTCGCCGTCGCGACGGACCAAGCTTTGCGGAAGGGCCAGGAGATTGTTTGAAACACCAGCCCCACCATCGCGGCAAATGCCTTGGCTGGCAGCAGCAGCACGCCCAGCAGCGGCTTCAGCAGCCCTTTCATCGCGGCATTCTTTTCATAGGCCAGATGCAGCACAATGATCAGGATGATGCCGGTGAACTTCACCGCTTTGGCAATGTGGTAGTGTCCGGACTCCCCGCTGATCAGGTTCAGGCCGCCGATGCTCACCGGTAGTTTGACGCTTTCATCCCACCACAGTTCCAGGCCCAGCAGCATGCCGACAAAACCCACCAGCAGGAAGGCCGTGTGCTCCAGCCAGGGCTGGCGCTCCAGCAGCTTGATGCAATAGCCCGCCACCAGACGCAGGGTGATGATGCCCAGCGTCACACCCACATAGACCAGCACTTTGCTGTCCCGCGCAAAGGCCACGGCGGCCACCACATTGTCAAAGCTCAGGCTCAGATCCAGCAGGGCGATCATGGCGATCGTCTTGGCGAAGCTCTGCACCTTGGGCGCATGGGCCGCGTTCCCGGCACCCGCCTCCTCATCCTCCCCCTGGTCGGCAAAGTGGTCGCACATGAGCCATACCAGATACAGGGAGCCGCCGAGCATCAGCCAGTGGTTGCCCATGATGAAGCCGGCGGTCAGCAGGGCCACGATGCGGAAGCCGTAGGCCCCCGCGTAGCCGATGGTCATGGCGGTTTTCCGCTGCTTCTCATCCAGGTGGGAAGCCATGGCCGCAATCGCCAGGGCATTGTCCACAGACAGCAGGCCCTCGATCAGGATCAGGGCGAGCACCACTGGCACTCCGTCTTTGAAGGTCTGCCAAAAGTCGGCGGCGGCAAGGAATTCGGGAATCATCGGGGCCGCACCATGGACAACCGCACTGATCTTTCCAGCCCCAAAATACGGGATGTTCGACAAAACCACCGCGGAAGCCTTGTGCCAGGGTGGCAAAGAACGCGCCGCCACATCCCCAGGCTCTTGGGGTGTGCAATGGGCAGGGCGTTGGAAAAAGCCCGTCAGCGTGGTCCATCATAAAAAATCCGCAGCCGGATCAGGGCTGCGGATTTTGACGGGATTCCAATGAGTCAATGCAAGGACCGCATCAGGAGTAGGAGGACTCCACACGGCGGGCCACGTCCTTGTAACCGTAGTCGGCGTTGTAGATTTCCTTCAGGGCCTCCAGGCTGCCCTCGCGGTCGCCCATCTTCTCCTGCACGTTGGCCAGCTCGTAGAGCACCTCTTTTTTGATGGCGTCCATGACCACAAGCTCCTTGGCGGCCTCCATCAGGGAGGTCTTGGCCAGGTCGTTCATGTTCTTGCTGGCAAAGCAGCGGCCCAGCAGCAGGATCGCCTTGATGCGCATGTTCGGGTTGGACTTGGCCTGCTGCAGCTCCGGGATGGCCTCGGTGAACATTCCCGCGTTGAAGTAGGCCTGGCCCAGCTCGTAGCGCAGCGTCTTGTCCGTGGGGTTGCGGTCCACGCGGGTCTTGGCCTCGCCGATGACCACGCTGGCGCGCTCGCGGCGGATCTCCGCCAGCTCGGCACGCTTTTCCTCGATGTCAGGCGCGTCGGGGTTGGCCTCGATCTCGCGCTCATAGTCCAGGATCTTCTGGTCCTTCACCTTGTCGCGCATGATCTCCACCTTGCGTTGCAGCGCCACGTCCCCCGGGTTGAGGGAGTTGAGCGCGTAATCGTAAAACATCAGGGCGTTGTCGATCTGGCCCAGACGCTCATAGAGGTCGGCCATGCGCTTGACGATGATGATGTTGGTCTGGTCCGCCTCGTATTGGGCGATCGTCTCTGCCAGGAACTGCTCCATCTGCTCCTGGGTCATGCCCTGGCGCTGCAGCATTTCCAGTTTCGCGGCCTCCCCGGAGTCCTTCATCGCCTTGCGGAAGTCACCCTCCGCGCTCCAGCCCTGGCGCAGGATGGAGGTCTGGGCGGCGGCGTCCTTTTCCCCCTTCATGGCCTCCATGTCGCGGGGGTCCACCTTCACGATGGCGTGGTACACCTCGGCGGCCTTTTCCGGCTGCTTGTACACCATGTAGTGCTGCGCCAGCCGGTGCATGTTCTTGGTGTTGTCCGGATGCCCGCGGCGGATCGTCTCCAGCGCGAAGGCGGCCAGCTCGGGAAACTTGATCTTCATCGAGATGTCGAACAGCTGCTCATTGGCGCTCAGGCTGAAGGGGTCCTTGCGGAACACGTTTGCCTCCATGTCGGCGATCTGCTCCGCCGGCTCCTTCTTGGAGACAGCCCCCTTGAACAACCCGCCGCCCAGGCTGAAGCCCCCTCTTTTGGCACCGCCGGAGACCTCGCCCTCGGCGCTGCGCAGCAGCTTGCGGCCGTCCATGAAGCCCAGGTTGGCGGTCACGATGGGCAGCACCTGGTCGATCACATACTCCCAGTTCTTCCGCTCGGCGGAGATCAGCGCTTTTTTCCAAAGAGATTGGTACTTGGGGTCGAGGTCGGCTTCCTGAACGATCATAATCCGGTGGGTCTGGGCTGGCTTGCTAGGGTGAAACGATGACGGCTGCTGGGGCGGACGCGGAGTTTATTTTTTTCCTCCGCTGATCCAGGTCGACAGCGAGCGCAATTCCTCGCCTGTGCCTTCGGTCAGCCCCTTCATCGTGAAGCCGTGCTCAAAGAGCACCATCCAGAAGAAGGTGGCGACAATGAATGCCAGGGTCCAGAGGACTTTGGAGAGGAAACGCATGCCGGGAATTTTCGTCACTTTATGGTCAAAAGCCGGGAATCGTCCAGCACGGAGTTGCGCGGCGAAAAAAACCGTTGTCATGGCATCCGCCACCCGGTGCGCGGCCAGAACGGGCGCAACACGCGTGACAACCGCGCCCGCATCAGGCACATGCGGTCATGACCACCCACCTCGTCGCCGACATGCTCCGCCTGGAGGAAGGAGAGACAAAACCGGACTTTCTCGTACGGACGCGGGAGGCGGTGTCTTCGCAAATCCGGAGATGCAGAAAGAGTCGGAGAAGTAGCGATGTCTTATAGGGACAACTTTTCCATTCACGGATTTAGGTTAAGCGCCATTCATGCATGGCAGCTTTTTCATAAGGTTGACCGGATTGGGTGGAATCGCTAAACTCGACCAATGAATGTCTCTACGCTGGGCTACCGGTGTTTGTTCCTGGTTTGGATGGGGATGCTGGTTGGCTGTGCTTCGTCCCATCCAGACCTGCCGTGCATTGTGACCGCCACCAACAACGGGGCGAAGTTTCGCAGGAGCGCCTTACTCACATCGGGGAAGACCATGCAATGGAAAGGCTCCGTGGATGGCAAGGGCTTTGCCAGCGGGCATGGCACCCAGGTCACACTGACAAGCGAGGGAAAGACAAGATCTGAGCTTGAAGCCCAATTCTTCGATGGGGTGGAGACGGCTGGTGAGTTCGAATTGCGGATCTACAATGCTGCAGGGGATGCCATCGTGGAGCGCCAGATGGGGCAGAAAGACGCCCGGGGACGCTTGCAGGGGGAAATCGTGCTAGCCTTGATGAACGTCATTCGCGACCACGATCCAGTGGGCTACCAAATGACCTACGTGGACGGTAAAAAAGAAGGTGATACCGTGGTGTTTTATAAAAATGGCGACCGTGCTTTCTACATGTACCGCAACGAGGTTCCCTATTATCGGCACACTGTCCGGAAGGACGGGACCAAAGAAAACTTGGGTACTTCCGGCATTGGCGACCTCATTGCGGAGCGGCAGCGAAAACTCAGAGAAGGGGTAGTGGATTTCGAAAGACGCGCAGCGCAGGAGAAGGCGGCCCAGCGGGAGCAAAACAATGCGGCGCTGCTGGGTGGAGTTGCGCAGGGTCTGACAGGCATGGCCGCGTTGCAGGGACAGTCCACCGGTCCCCAGAGTCTCAATAAATCCATGGCTTCCTTTTCCTCCTCATCATATCCAAATTCGTCGAGGGCATCTGGCGGCAGGAGCGCACAGCATGGCTCACGCACCACCTCTGCGGCCCGTGAGCCTCAGAACGGCAAGGCCAGTTACCGTGACAGCAAAACGCCTCCCATCACATTGACGAGAAGCAAGACGCCGACGAATGGCACGGTGTTTGATGGCAAGCTTACAGATTCCCGGGGATTCTCTCATCATGTATCGGCTGGCTGGGGGAAGGGCTATCGCTATAAAACGCCCGAAGAAGCCAAGGCGGGGGCACTACGTGAAGCGCGGGAGAGTGTCAATGCAGCCAACGCCCGCTATGCCGAGGAAGATCGTGAAAAGGCTGAGAGACTACGGCGGTACAATGAGCAGCAGGAGAAAATGAAAGCGGCGAGGAACGCCAAACCGCAGCCAGAATCCCAATCGACGTCTCGAGAAGTTCGCGCGATTGCCAGATAAACACCTCCGCTTCGCCTCAAGATAAAAGACCATTCATGCCCGGCATCTTTTTCTCGATTTCCATTCTCTGGCGAGAATGGCGACGATGGGACTTTGTTCGGATGGTCGGCTGACGAAAAGCGGCGTCGCGTTCAGGCCTTGCCGTACGCAGTCCAAGACGCGTTGCGCATGTGGCTGTGCTGGTGTGCTCGTGAAGCCGGTGGGGTGAGCCGTGTGGGTTAATACTTGGGGAAGATGGCGGGGGTGGGGAAGCGTTCTTCGAGGGTGAAGCTGCCGCTGTTGAGGTGTTCCTCCCGTGGCAGGTGGACATCCGGCCAGCCTGTGGGGCGGATGCGGACGATGCGGGTGGGACGCATGCCTTCGGTGATGAGGTCGGTCTCGAAACGGACCTGGATGCCGCTGCTGCCAAAGGGGACGTCGCCAGATGCCTGGGTGACCTCACGGAGAGCGCCGCGAGCGGCCATTTGTGTGGGGCCGGCGGTACCGCCTTCGGTGTGTTTCAAGGTGTTTTCGACGCCGTTCATCACGGCTGAAGCGCCCTCCTTGAAATCGGCGTAAAGGCTGGCGTCCATGCCGCCGAAGAGGGTGGCGGTGACGGTGGCGCGGCCGAACTTGCCGTACTCGACGGTGTCCACCCATGCGGGCAGCCAGCGGCTGCGCATGAAAGCCTTGTGCGCTTCATTCTGGAGATGGGCGGCGCGTTGCAGCGCAGGGTCGTCCAGCCAGATGTCCGAGATGTGGAAACGGGTGAAGATGCCGCCCAGGGTGGGCTTCCAGGTGATGCCGAGCTGCACAGCCTGACTGCTGAGGGATTTCTTGCCACTGGCGGGCCAGGTGCCTTCGGCGATCAAGTCGGCGATGCTGAGGCATTCGCGGCCGCGCCAGATGCGGGTGGCGGAGTCGAAGGTCAGGTTTTCCTCGCTGGGTTTGCTGGCTGTGCCAGTCTTCGGCTGGCGACTGGCGACGATGAGCCCCGCGTTGTCCTTGAGCTCCAGCTCCATGAGCTTCCAGACGAGTCCTCCCCGCTGGCAGTGGCTGGGCTCGTCCTCCAGGAGGAGGATGTGGTTTTCGGCGGGGGCCGTGCCAGCCGCGCCATAGCTGCCGCCCTTGTCCTTGTTGTTGACCGGGAGCACCGGCACGGCGGAAATCTTTGGGTCGGGAGGCAGGTAGGCCTGGACGTGCAGCAGGGTGCCGAGCGGGATGTCCCGGAGATCGGCAGGGGCGCCGTGGTAACGGACAATGGCGCAGGGTAGCAGGGCGAAGGGGCTGGGGGCGTTGCGGCGGAAGGTGCCGTTGTTTTCCACACGGAGGCTGCCACGGCGGTTGGCATGGTCCACAAACACAAGCTCGCCACGGTAGGAGAGGGCTTTTTCCAGCGGAGGGAATTTCCCGGCCTCCGGGCGGAAGGGCTCGTCTGCCGCAGATGCGGCGAGGGTGAGCACGCAGGCGAGGGCGGCGGGCAGGGGGAGTCTCATGTTCCTAGTTCTTGGTGCGGACCTGGTGTCTTGTTGAAGAATCAAAAAACGACGAACAGAACAAAGAACCAGGAACAGACAGTGATCAGTAGGTGGGGAAGATGGCCGGGGTGGGGAAGCGATCTTCGGCGTTGGAGCTGTCGCCCACATACTCCTCACGGGGCACCTGGACCTGGGGCCAGCTTGAAGGACGAATGCGGATGACGCGGCCGGGGCGGATGCCTTCGATGACGAGGTCTGTCTCCACCTGGACCTGGATGCCGCTGGTGCCCGTGGGAGCTTCTACAGATGCCGGGGTGACGTTGAGAACGGGGCCTTTGGAGGCCATGTGGGCGGGGCCGTAGTTGCCCCCTGCGTGCTTCAAGGTGTTCTCGGCCCCGTTCAGCAGCATCTGGCCGCCTTTCTGGAAGTCAGCGTAGAGTGCGGCGTCCATGCCGCCGAAGAGGGTGACGGTGACGGTGGCACGGCCGAACTTGCCATACTCGACGGCATCCACGAAGGCGGGCATCCAGCGGCTGCGGATGAAGGCCTTGTGGGTTTCGGTCTGGTTCTGGGCGGCGCGCTGTGTGGCGGCGTCATCCAGCCAGATGTCTGAGATGTGGAAACGGGTGAAGATGCCATCCGGGGTGGGTTTCCAGATGATGCCGAGCTGGACGGGCTGGCTGCCGAGCGATTTCTTCCCGCTGGCGGGCCAGGTGCCTTCGGCGACCAAGTCGGCGATGCTGAGACACTCCCGACCGCGCCAGATGCGGGTGGCGGCGTCGAAGGTCAGCTTTTCGTCTTCGGCCTTGGCACCCGCGCTGGCTTTGGGTTCGCGGCTGGCGAGGATCTGGCCCTCGTTGTTTTTAAGCTCCAGCTCCTTGAGCTTCCAGACGAGTCCTTCCCGCTGGCAGTGGCTGGGTTCGTCCTCCAAGAGGAGGACATGGTTTTCAGCGGGGGCAATGCCAGCGCCGCTGTAGCCTGCGGTTTTGTCCTTGTTATTCACCGGCAGCACGGGCACGGCGGAAACCTTGGGGTCCGGGGGAAGGAAGGCGCGGACGTGCAGGACGGTGCCGAGCGGGACATCCCGCAGATCCGCCGGCGCGCCGTGATAGCGGACCATGCCGTAAGGGAGCATGGCAAAGGGGTGCGGGGCGTTGCGGAAGTAGGTGCCCGCCCCTGCCACGCGGAGGCTGCCACGGCGGTTGGCGTGGTCCACGAACACAAGCTCCCCCCTGTAAGTGTGGGCCTTTTCAAGCGGGGGGAATTTTCCGGCTTCGGGGCGGAAAGGCTCGTCTGCGGCCGGTGCGGTGATGGTGAGGGCGCACGCAAGGACAGCGAGCAGGGGGGCGAGGTGGGGCATGGGGG
>CAZPSQ010000050.1:0-29446 GCA_964588755.1 uncultured Prosthecobacter sp.
ACGGCAGCCACCAGGGCGGCTGCTTCGGCCGGTGCGGCGGCGGATTTGACGAGGCCTGGCCCGATGATGACGCGTGCGGCCTTGAGATCCTGCGCAAGCTCCGAGGACTGGCCGCGTGCATAGCGCAGCAGCAGCTCCAGCTCATCCGCCGCAGGCGCGCGCCCCAGGGCAAGGTGAAAAGCGCGGTGCAGACGGGCATCGAGCGAGGCATCTGGAAGCTCACGCAGCAGGCGCGCGGCGAAGCCCTGGGCGATCTCCAGAAAGACGGGGTCATTGGCAAGGGTGAGCGACTGCAACGGTGTGTCACTACGGGGCCGGCGCGTGCAGGAGACCTGGAAGTCCGGCGCGTCGAAGGTGGTGAGCAGCGGATACGGCGAGCTGCGGTAAAAGAAGGTGTACATGCCGCGGCGGAAGCGGTTTGTTCCGGCGCTGGGCGACCAGGTCTTCTTCGTCTGGGTGAAGGCGAAGACGCCCTCCGGCTGCCAGGGATGCACGCTGGGGCCGCCGATGGCGGGATTAAGCAGGCCGCTGGCACAGAGAGCGGCGTCGCGGATGATCTCCCCTTCCACCCGCAGGCGCTCCTGGCGTGCCAGCAGCAGATTGCGTGGGTCACGCTCCAGCAGGTCCTGCCGCGCCATGGAGGACTGGCGATAGGTGGCGCTCATGACAATGAGCCTGTGCAGCTCCTTCATGCTCCAGCCACTGCGGATGAACTCGCGCGAGAGCCAGTCCAGCAGCCCTGGATGGGTGGGCATGGCCCCCTGGGTGCCGAAGTCGTCCTCCGTCTCCACCAAGCCTCGGCCAAAGTAGCGCATCCAAATGCGGTTCACGGTGACGCGCGGGGTCAGCGGGTTCTCGGGAGAAACCAGCCAGCGCGCGAGATCAACGCGATCCGTAAACTCCGTCGGCGGTTTCTTGAAGGCCGCATTCACGGCTGAGATGACGCCGGGCTGCAGCGCGCCGAGCTGCTTGTCCGGCCGCAGAAAGTCACCACGTTGCAGGAGGAATGTCTCGCGTGGCTGGGGCAGCTCCTCCATGACCATCTGCTCCGCCGCGGTGACATCGGTGGCGGCGCCCGATGCTTTCTTTTGCGTCCCGTCCACCCGGGCGAAGGCGCCTTCGACCATCCTGCTCTGCGCGCGGGTGCGTTTCGCAGGCGGGATGCGCAAGGCCGCCAGGAGATCATTGCCCGGGGCATGGATCGCCTTGGGTGCAGACTCGGAAAACTCCAGCGCAAAGCGGCCGATGAGATAATTTTGATTCAGGTCGTGATGCAGCCGCACCTCGACCTCCCGCGCCTGCACAGGTTTGGCCAGAACGAACACCGCCTCATGATTGGTGTTCATCCGTGTTGTCTTGGAGCCTTTGGCCACATTGATGGCCCAGCCGCTTTTGGGATCGTCATCAATGGCCGCGCCTGCGGGATAGCCAGGCTGCGCATGGTCCGCATAAGCGTGCGAAAAGGCCACAGGCTGACCCTCTGCCTCCAGTTCGAAATCGGTCAGCACAAAGTTACCGCTCCGCGCCATGCCGGGGCCGTGGTTTGGCAGGGAGTCATCGGTAAGCGTGCGCAGGCGGACGGCAGCCACCTGGGGCAGCGTGGTGGTGGCGCTCACGCGGTAGGTGTCATTGAAGCTGCCGCGCCCGTCGCTCAGGAGGGAGTTGTCATCGAGGAGACGAAAGCTGGCGTTGCTGGTGGTGTCGTATTCCAGATACTTCGCCGGCGTCCACTTCACGGTGGCAGCGTCAGGCGGCGGGATGGCATTGAGAGAGAGACGTGCCAGCTCCGCCTTCTCCCACAGGGTTTGGCGTCGTGCGCGCTCTGCATCCTCCACCACCGGCGCTGTTTCCAGCTTCTGGCCAAACATCTCCCCGTGCGAGACTTTCACGGTGGCACCACGATTGTTCACGTCCGTGCTGGAGTTGAAGAAGGAGTAGAGCTGGAAATACTCGCGGTGCGGGATGGGGTCAAACTTGTGCGTGTGGCACTGGGCGCAGCCCACGGTGAGGCCCAGCCACACCGTCCCGGTGGTGGCGGTGCGGTCCATGGCGGCCTCGATGCGCATCTGCTCGGCGTCCACACCGCCCTCCTCATTGATAAGGGTGTTGCGGTGGAAGCCAGTGGCGACCTTCTGCGCCTTGGTGGAGCCGGGCAGGAGATCGCCAGCGAGCTGCTCAAGGGTGAAGCGGTCAAAAGGCATGTCCGCATTGAGCGCTGCAATGACCCAGTCGCGATACGGCCACATCACGCGCGCGCTGTCGATGGAGTAGCCATTGGAGTCCGCATAACGTGCCTGGTCCAGCCAGTGGCGGCCCCAGCGCTCGCCATAGTGCCTGCTGGCGAGAAGACGCCTCACCACGGTCTCATAGGCCTTGGACGTGGTGTCGTTCTGGAAGGCCAGCACCTCCTCCGGCGTGGGCAGCAGGCCGGTGAGATCCAGGGAGACGCGGCGCAGCAGGGTAGCGCGGTCCGCCTCGGGCGAGGGCGTGATGCCTTCGTGCCCCAGCTTGGCGAGAATGAAATGATCCACCGGCGTGACGCACCATGCCTTGTCTTTGACAGCGGGCGGGGCCTCGCCGCGCAATGGTTGAAAGGCCCAGTGTCCCTCGTATTCCGCGCCCTGCTCGATCCAACGCCGCAGAACGGCCACCTCGTCGGCGGTGAGCAGCGGCTTCTTCACCTTCGGCGGTGGCATCACATCGTCCGGATCTGTGGAGAGGACGCGCGCCAGCAGCTCGCTTTCGTCGGGCTTGCCAGGGACGATGGCGCCTTTCTTGACGGCGCTTTCCCTCACGTCCAGCCGCAGCCTGGCCGCGCGGTGCTCCTCATCCGGACCGTGGCAGTAGAAACAGGTGGAGAGGATGGGCCGCACGTGCTCATTGAAACGCACCTTTTCAGGCGGGTCCGCCAGCAGAGGTGACGCCGAGGCGAGGAGGGCGGGAATGAGAAAATGGCAACGCATGGCGGTGTTTTAACCTCAGTTCCGGCGAGCCCCCAAAATCTCACAAAAAATGTTTGTGAGATTTTCCCGGCATCCCGGAACATCTGGACACAAACCTCATGCCTGAGACTTTCAACCTGGACGACACGCTGGATGCGGTGCTGCGCGGAAATGCGGATGCGTTTCTGGAGATCGAACGCGCGCACGGCCCGGGACTGCGCGCCTTTCTGGCCAGCCAGCTCTTTCACCTGGACGAGGTGGACGACCTGGCGCAGGAGACGCTGATCACCGCGTACCGGAAGCTGCACACCTTCCGCCGTCATGAGGAGTTCGGCGCGTGGCTGCGCGGCATCGCCCGCAACAAGCTGCTGCAATACTTTGAGCGCCACAGCCGACGCTCCGCATTGATGGAAACCTTCCACCAGCAAAGCGCCGCCCTGCTGGCCACGGAGCTGGAGGACGCCGCCGCGCGCACACGCGCCGAGCACCTGCAGGCCATGCTGACCTGCATCTCCAAGCTGCCGGACAAGATGCGCCAGGTGGTGCGCACGGCCCTGGACGGCGGCAGGCCCGCCAGCCTTGCGGCGGAGCTGGAGATGAGCACAGGCGCGATTTACCAACTGCAATATCGCGCAATGAAACTGTTGCGTGAATGCATCACCCAGGAGACAGCCGCCCACCATGGACACTGAGATGGAGACAGACCTGCGCGACGCCCTCATTGCCTGGCAGGATGGCGATCTGCCAGCCGACCGGGTGGAGGAACTGCTGGCCCGCCTGCGCGGTGATGCCGCCTTCCGCCGCGCCATGGCGGAGAAGGTTTGGATGCTTTCCCTGGCCCGTGTGGCGCAGGCCCCTGCCCCGCGCTGGCTGGCCCTGCATGAGGAGCTGGGCCTCACCGGCTCCGGCCAAGACTCAAAGTCCGGCGCGACGAATGAGGAGCGCCGCCAGACATTGCTTGCCGCTGTGCGGCGCGAGCCGGTGCGTTTTGTCAGCGCCTGGTGGCGGCGCGCGGCCTACGGCTCCATGGCGGCTGCGGCCGCCTTGGCGCTTGGCGTCGTCTTGTGGCGGACGCCCGGCGCTGACGCGTCAAAGCACGGCCCGATGCTGGCCGTGCTGGTGCAGGCTGACCAAGCGAAGTGGCGGCAGCATGACACACCTGTGGGCAGCGCCTTGGGCGCGGGACGGCTGCAACTGGCCTCCGGCCGGGCGAGCGTGATGTTCACCAGCGGAGTGACGGTGGACCTCGAAGGACCGGCTGACCTGGAGCTGCTGACCCTGGACCGCGTGATCTGCCGCGAGGGACGCCTGCGCACCCATGCGCCCAAAGGCGCCGAGGGCTTCTGCGTGGAGACACCACATGGCACCGTGACGGACCTCGGCACAGAGCTGGGCGTGTCCGTGACCAAGGACGGCAGGACAGACGTGGCTGTGTTTGAAGGCCAGGCGGAGGTTTCCCTGCAAATAGCAGGACAGCAGGGCGTGCGCACGGCGCTGCTGAACGCGGGAGAGAGCACCGAGATGGTCCCCGGCACCGGGGAAATCCGCGCCATGAGTCAGAGCGCCTTCCTGGAGCCTCAGGAACGCCGCCTGCCGCCGCTGAGGCTCGCCCCCCACTATGTCGGCACCATCCGCGCGGCGGGGCCCCTGCACCACTGGCGGCTGGACCGCGCCCAGGATGGCGCCATCCCCAATGAGGTGCCAGGCTCCCCTGCCCTGCGACTGGGCGGTGGCGCAAGCATCCAGCCTGATGAAGGCGGCCGCTCCAGCGCGTATTTTCCCGGCCAAAGCGAGCCCGGCGCGCTGTATCCCGATGCCCTGCTGACGAAGCCCGCGCCAGCCCATGCCATCGAGATGTGGTTTGCCGCCGAGACAACACGGCAGATGTCGCTGTTCGCGCTCACGGTGCCGGAGACCACACGCAAGCACATCCTGCTGGTGGAGGTGGGGAACCGCCGGCCTGCGCACGGGGCGGAGGCCGGCATCGTGCGCTATCTGATGCGCTGGCCCGCCAGCAACCGCGGGGGCATGAACATCTATTCCCCGCCCTCCGCCTTTCCCTGCCAGTGGCACCATCTGGTGGCGCAGCAGAAAGATGGCGGCATGGAGCTGTTCATTGATGGCGCGTCGGTTGGCACCGCACGATCGGAGAGCTTTCCAGACGCCGTCCCCTGCGCGCTGCAGTTTGGAGGATTGGAGTTTCATTCTAAAGGCGATCCGACCAAGATCGACCGCCCCTTTGCCGGCAGGCTTGCCGAGATCGCCATTTATGACCGCCTGCTTACGCCCGAGGAAGTGCGCGCGCATGCGGCGCTGAGGAGAAGCAAGTGAGGCAGGGCGCTCAGCCCGGCGCCCGGCGTCCAAACTTTTTCTCCAGCTCACCCGTGGAAATCTGAACCAGGGTCGGCCGGCCATGCGGGCAGCAGTAGGGCATCTCGCAGGCAAAAAGGTCTTTGAGGAGCCCTTGCATCTCCGGGATCGACAGCACGTCGTTGCTCTTCACGGAGGCGCGGCAGGCAGTGGTGGCGATGGCGTCCTCGCTCAGGCGCAGGGAGGATGTTTTGGCGCTCAGGCTGCTTAGCTCTTCGATCACCTGGTCCAGCCATGCGGCGGGGTCGTCGGCCTTCAAGAATGAAGGAAGCGTCTCCACCTTGAAGACATTGGGGCCGAAGGGCTCGATCTCAATTCCCAGCCGGCTGAGGGCTGGAAGATTCTGCTTCAGCAGATCGGCATCGCGCGGCGTGGTCTGCAATGTGACAGGAATGAGCAGGCGCTGACACGGGACGCCGCCCGCCTCCAAGGCGCGGCGGAATTTCTCAAAGTTCACGCGCTCATGCGCGGCATGCTGGTCCATGAGCACAAGGCCCTCCGGGCTTTCCATCAGCACGTAGAGCTTTTGCAGAACACCAATGATGCGGAAGTCGGGAGGGGGCGTGGAGGCAGCCTGCCCGCCTGGAGTCTCCCGTGGAGCGGCAGCGGCAGCGCCCGTGCTTGCCACCTGCCCTGGCTCCGACTCCTCAGCACGGGGCGTCGCAGCAGATTCTGAATCTGTGATCTCAGGTTCGGCCTGGGGTGCGCCCTCGGGCTTGATGGGGCGCCCTGCTTCAGGCATGGACACCTGCCGGGCCGTGATCGGGCCGTCCAATGGCATCGGCGGGACGATCACACGCTCTGTCGGCGGCACAGGCAGGGTGAAGGTGCGCAGCGGCGGGGATGAAACCTCCACCTCCATGCCCAGATGCTCCTGGCGCGCCAGGGGCACGGAGGCCGCCGGAACCAGCGTGCGGGGAGCCGCTGGCATGTGTCCCACAGGCAGCTTCGCCGCAGTCTCCAGCGTACGGCTCACGCAGCGCGCGATCGCCTCCCGCACGCCATGGCCGTCGTGAAAGCGCACCTCCTTTTTTGCGGGATGCACGTTCACATCAAAGTCGTGCGGGTCCATCTGGATGAAGAGGTAGGTCACCGGATGCTGCCCTTTCATCAAGGCGGTGTGGTACCCCTCCCGCAGACCATAGGAGATGCTGGGGCTTTCGATGGGCCGCCCATTGAGAAAGGTGCTCTGCATCTGCCGGTTGGACCGGCTCATGCCCGGCCCGCCGATGTAGCCGGAGATGGTGACACCCCGGAGCGTCATCGGCTCCACCTTCAGCAGGCGGGACGCCAGTTCATCCCCGACCAGGCCACGGATGCGCTCCAGCATGTCGCGCGTGGCGGGGAGGTGCAGCACCAGCTCGCCATTGTGGGTCAAAGTGAAGGCCACCTGGGGGTTGGCAATGGCATGCAGCCGGAGCTGCTGCTCCACGTGGGCAAATTCGGTGTTCTCTGTGCGCAGAAATTTCCGCCGCGCGGGCACATTGAAAAAGAGGGAGCGCGCCTCGATGACTGTGCCTGGGGCGCCGCCGTGGTCGCGCACGCCCGCCAGCTTGCCCCCATTGACCTCGATCTCAGTGCCCACCAACGCCTCCTTTTCCCGTGTGGCCAGACGAAAGCGGGACACGCTGGCAATGCTGGGCAGCGCCTCTCCCCGGAAGCCGAAGGAGGTGATCGCGGCCAGATCATCCTTGGTCCGGATCTTGCTGGTGGCATGCCGCTCCAGGCACAGCATGGCGTCCTCACGATCCATCCCGCACCCATCGTCCACGATCTTCAGCAGCGTGCTGCCTCCGCGCTGCGCGTGGACCTCAATGTGGCGGGCTCCGGCGTCCAGGCTGTTTTCCACCAACTCGCGCACGACGGCCGCCGGCCGTTCCACGACCTCCCCTGCGGCCACCTGGCTGGCGAGGGCGTCTGAAAGAATGCGAATTTTGGACATGAATTTTGATAAAAACTGTGGCAACAGGCGTAGCCCTTCTGCCGCACGGGAGCGTCACATTGGACGCCGTGCGGGGAAAAGCAATCGCCGCCCCATTTCGAATGCCCGGCGAGTCCTCCCAGCCCTTGCTTCGCCCATGATTTCCCTTACTTCCAGCGCAGTCGCGCATCTTAAAGACCTCATCTCAGACAAAGGCGCCTCCGCCGAAACCACCGGCCTGCGTCTCCGTGTCGAAAAAGGCGGCTGCGCCGGCATGCAGTATGTCATGGGACTGGATGAGTCCCGCACTGGCGACAGTGTCCATACCCAGGACGGAGTGTCCATCATTGTGGACCACGACAGCCTCAACTTCCTTCGAGGCTGCCAGATCGACTACGTGGACGCCCTGAACGATTCCGGGTTCAAACTTTCAAACCCCAACGCGGCCCGCAGTTGTGGCTGTGGAACATCTTTTGAGCCCCAGACAGCGTGAAATAAAGAGCAGGCTTATTGCCAACTTGTTCACAAAAATTACTTTTCAATTTAGGGGACTTCTTGTAGAATTTAGCACCTTTACTCTGTAAATACTAAAATTTTCGCACTTTTGTTATGCAAATCCGATTTTTGAGCGACGGAAACGAATACCGTTCCTATGGCGGTGGCAGCTTTTCCAAGAAAAAAGATTCCGGCGGAATCTTCTGGTGGTCCATCCTCATCACCTTGCTGGTGGGGTTCGCCACCTGCTGCTGGTTTTTCAGCATCATGGTGCTGGCGCACCCTGAAAAACCTTTCAACTACCGCGTGCTGGCGAAGTTCGACAAGCTCGATCCGCTGCGCAAGTTCACCGCGTACACGGTGCCCCAGGGGAAGTTCCTGCCCGCCCGTGAGCTGCTGACCGAGTACTATGGCTTTTCCCGCGAGCAGCTTGCCGTGAAGAACGACCTGCTGAAGCGCTCCTTCATCCGCAACTACAAGCAGGAGCAGCCCACCTATGTGAAGGGCAAGTTCCAGGTGATGAACGCCCGCCCGCTGACCCCCAACGATGTGATCACCGAGGGCTGGGTGGTGCGCGCGCGTTCCACAGACATTGAGGACGTGGACATCGAGATTGTTCTTCCCGGCAGCGCCTCCAATGAGGACCCCTTCCATGCCGGTGATGTGATCGAGCTCGACCAAAAGAACACCTTCACCGCCGCGCTGCATGTTCAAAAGTTCGACCAGGACCGCCTCTGTGTGACGCTGCTTCCGCTGGCCTACCAGGGCTTCAACAAGGACGACCATCAGATCGACATGAAGCCTCCGACGAAGCTGAACATGGAGGCCTACTGGCCCCTGACCAGCGACCCGGGCAATGACGACGGCGAGAAGGTCGTGCTGCGGGACCGCTGATCAGCTCACGTCACGAAAGCTCTTTTCAAAAAAGACGCGGATGATCTCTCATCCGCGTCTTTTTTTGCCTCCGCACCACCACAGAATCATAACTCTTCGTCAAGTTATAACCATGGCATAAGTTCCCACACAGTTAGACTGACTTCATTCATGGTTAGAAAGAGTTATCATCAACAACATCAGGCCCAGGCCGCGACAGCGCCTGGGCCGCCGCCTCACGCACCGCAGGCATCACGTGCGTCACAGCACGCAAGTGATTTCACGCGCCAAAACAAGAGGCACCCGGCTCTTGCAACGCGCCAGGTTCACGGCATTAAAACAAGATGCCGAACGAGCATCAACCCGCCACCCTAGCCGAAGTCCAGCGTCTGCGCGCCGATCTGGACAGACAGGGAAAAAAACTGGTCTTCACCAACGGCTGCTTTGACCTGCTGCACGCGGGGCATGTGCGCTACCTGAATGATGCGCGCGCCCTCGGCGACGCGATGGTCATCGGCCTGAACTCGGATGCCTCCGTGCGCGCTCTCAAGGGAGCCGACCGCCCGCTGAACACAGAGAACGACCGCTCCGAGGTGCTGTGCGCCCTGCGCGCGGTGGATGCCGTGGTGGTGTTCGATGATCAACGCGCCACCGGACTTATCGAGGCCATCCGCCCCCATGTGTATGCGAAGGGCGGCGACTACACCGTGGAGTCCCTGAACCATGAGGAACGTGCAGCCTTGGACAAAGCCGGGACCGAGATCCGCATTCTCCCCCTGGTGCCTGGGCGCTCCACCACCAGGACGATCAACAAGATGATGGGAGGCGGCAGCAGCAACGCGTGCGGAGACAAGGGCAGCAGGCTCCGCATCGCCGTGCTCGGCTCCGGGCGGGGCTCCAATCTCAATGCCATCATCAGCGCCGTGCAAAGCGGCGCGCTCCGCGCGGACATTGTTGCGGTTATCAGCGACCAGGCGGAATCGAACTTCCTCAAACTTGCCCGTGAGGCGGGGCTGCCCGCGCATTTCGTGGCTCCTGGCACGAATCCGCGCAGGCTTGGCGACGCGGCACAGAAGGAAATTTTCGAGCACTTGGAACGCGCGCGGGTGGATGTGGTCGTGCTCGCGGGATTCATGCGCATTCTGAAAGAGCCGGTCATCACGGCCTACAGCGGCCGCATCGTGAACGTGCACCCTTCCCTGCTGCCCAAACATAAAGGCGCCAACGGGCCGCAACTGGCCCTGGACGCGCGCGAGGCCGAAACCGGCTGCACGGTGCACCTCGTCACCGCAGAGATCGACGCAGGCCGCATCCTGGCCCAGGCCAGCGTGCCCATCCTGCCCGGAGACACCGCGGAGATCCTGCATGACCGCATCAAAAAAGAGGAGCACAAGCTGCTGCCCAGGGTGCTGAACGAATGGAGGGAACTCGGACTCTCCGTGCGCGATAACAACAAAAATGAAGGGGGCGCGGCACAGGCATGAGCGGCTTCACCGGAACACTCAATCCGCAGCAGCGGGAGGCGGCCACGCACATCAACGGACCGCTGCTCATCCTGGCCGGCGCAGGCACGGGCAAGACACGCGTGCTCACCGCGCGCATCAGCCACATGATCAACGAGGGCATCCCGCCCAAGAACATCCTTTCGGTGACCTTCACCAACAAGGCCGCCAATGAAATGCGCGAGCGCATCAAGGGCATGGTGCGCGACAACCTGGGAAAGAAGGTCGTGGTGGGCACCTTCCACGCCTTCTGCGCCAGGCTGCTGCGCGAGTTTGCGGAGCACGTGGGCTACAAAAACAACTTTGTCATCTACAGCCAGGGCGAGCAGGAAAGCCTGCTGAAGCGTGTGCTGAAGACCCTGCTCATCAAGGAGGAGACCATGGACATCAACGTCATGCTCTCCCGCATCAGCAAGTCAAAGAACGACGGTGTGCCGCTGGGCGATCCCGAGCAGAACCTGGACGCCGCCGTGATGCAGCAATATCAGGCGGAGATGCGCGGACTGAACGTCATGGACTTCGACGACCTGCTGACGCTGGGCGTGAAGCTGCTGGAGGAGACCGCCGCCGTGCGCAAGACCGTGCAGGAACGGCACCGCTACGTGATGGTCGATGAGTTCCAGGACACGAACTCCCTGCAGATGCGGCTGCTGCGCGCCCTGGTGCCCGCGCCTTACAACGTGTGCGTGGTGGGGGACGACGACCAGTCCATCTATGGCTGGCGCGGCGCGGAGATCACCAACATCACGCAGTTTGAGGACTTCTTTCCCAACCCGCACGTCATCAAGCTGGAGGAAAACTACCGCAGCACCACGCCGGTGCTGCACACGGCGAACAGCCTCATCGTCAACAACGCCGGACGCCGCCCCAAGACCCTGTGGAGCCGCAACCACGGCAATGAGCTGGTGCGCCTCATCACCACGTCCGACGACAAGGAGGAGGCCGACATGGTGGCCAAGGAAGTGGAGACGGCCCATTTTTCCCACAATCAGCCGCTGGAGGAATTTGCCGTGCTCTTCCGCACCAATGACCAGTCACGTGTGCTGGAGCAGGCCTTCCGCCAGCGCAAGATCGCCTACCGCGTGGTCGGCGCGCGCAGCTTCTTTGACCGGCGCGAGGTGAAGGACATCGTCGCCTACCTGACAGTGCTGCACAATCCGCACGATGACATGTCCCTGCTGCGTGTGCTGAACACGCCCACACGCGGCATCGGCAGCGCCACGGCGGAGCTGGCACGCGACCGCAGCATGGAGAAGCAGTACAGCATCTGGGTGGCCCTGTGCGACGAGGACTTCCTGCGCCAGATTCCAGAGAAGGGCCGTCTGGCCATCCGCAACTTCACCGCGCTCATCAGCAAGTATTCCGGCCCGGCGAACACCCACGGCACCAATCTGACCGAGATGGCGCAGGCGCTCATCCATGAGACGGCCTACATGGAGTGGCTGCAGAAGGCGGCCAAGACGCCTGAGGACTACCAGAACTGGGAGAACGGCATCAAGGAGCTGCTGAAGAGCCTCACCAACTACGAGACCGAGAACCGCAAGGACGGCCTCGGCGGATTCATCGACTCCGTGACCCTGAATGACGAGCGCGAGGAGAAGGACGACATCGAGAAGAAAAAAGGTGTCTGCCTCATCACCCTGCATGCATCGAAGGGGCTTGAGTTCCCCATCGTGTTTCTGCCCGGCATTGAGCAGGGCATCCTGCCGCACCGCCGCAGCTATGAGGAAGGCCGCGTGGACGAGGAAAGGCGGCTGTTTTACGTGGGCATCACCCGCGCGAAAAAGAAGCTGACCATCAGCTACACCCGCACCCGCATGAAGTGGGGCCAGAAGCAGACCAGCCTCCCCTCCCCTTTCCTGAAGGAGCTGGACCGCAAGTACATCCAGGAGCTGGACTACACCCGCCACATGAACGAAACCGTGACCCAGGAGGAAAACACGAATTTCTTCTCCGGCCTGCGTGCCATGCTGGCGAGCGACAATGCGGGGTGAACGCCGGGCAGGAGCCAGCACTCCTGCCAGACGCAAAAGTGGCGGATGAGCAGGCCCAAGGCATGCCGGTGAGGCCACCGCCTGGGATCTCGCAGCGCGTCTATCAGCAGACAGAAAGGTCTGCTTTGCGCCCCTTTCCTCACTTCACCCGCCAGATCTTCACATCATCAATCCACACAGTGGAGCTCACCAGAAAACTGAACCAGCGTTTCATGGGGTGGGCAAAGCCTTCGGACCGATGTTTCGCCAGCACGTGTCCATCCAGGCTCAGGCGCATCTCATCGCTCTCCGTCACCAGCACCAGCTCATGCCATTCGTGATCCGGCTTCCACGGGACCACGGCCTTCTTGGCGGCCAGCAGCTTCTCCAGGTCCGCCGGGATCTTTTCTTTTTTGGCCTGCACATCATCACGCCGCTTCTGATTGGCCAGGTTCATGATGCCCGTCTTGTGGTCAATCAGCGTGATCGTGGGCGGCACCGTGCCGAGAATGCCGTAGCACAGATGCCCCGCATGCACGCCTTTCAGCTCCCGGTCCACAAAGCCGAGCTGCAGAGACTCCTTCGGACTTAGGCCAGGAAAACGAAACCGCACCACCGCGCCGCCATCCGAAAAACCAGCCTCATGATGAATGTGCGCCGCATGTTTTGCCTCCACCGTGGCGCTGGAGATTTTCAGGATGCCGCCATCCAGGTCCGCCTGCTTGATCTTCGGCACGCGGTTCGCCGTGGCGCTGTTCCAGCCGTTGCCAATGGCGGCGGCCAGGTTTCCGTCCTCGTCGCGTTCGAAGGCGTCATGAAAAATGAGCGTCCCTCGTTGCTGGAGCCAGGCGGCATCGGTTGGTGTCGCCGGTTCTGCGTGGGTCAGGGCCAGCGGGAGGAAAAAGCTGGCGGCAAGGATGAAAAGCAAGCGCATGTCGGTTCTCGATACGTTCAGGTGAAGCCACGGATTTCAGCGCAAAACAAACGCCATTCCACCACAAATCCGGGTGTGTGCACGGGCCGTGTCACGATGGGCGATGAACGACCCTGGACTTGACCTGGGAGTGAAGCCGGGACATCGGGGCGGCATTCCTCATGCAGCCCTCTTTTGTTTGGACACTTTGTTTCTTTCTCTTTGCCACCTGTCACCCGGACACCCAGGGGCAGGACCGTCAGCAGCCAGGTTCAGCGACACTGGAGTCCCAGATGACGCAGGCCTGGGACGCGCTGTGGGGCCGCTTCTTCATCCAGAAGGTGGGGACCTTTGGCGACTACCTCAGCAGCTATGAACCGGGAAAGGAACAGGCACATTTGCCAACCGCAGAAGAGGTGAGGCGGCAGTGGCCGAACCCCTGTGGCTACAGCACGGGCATGGAGGACGGGATGATCCTTGGCGGGGCGATGCTGAGCATTCTGTCGGACCGGTATGAAGTCACCAAGGAGAAGGAGCTGAAGGCACGGGCGGCCGAGGTTTTCAAAGGCATGCGGCTGTGTGCCACGGTGCACGGTGCGCCAGGATTCGTGGCGCGGAATGTGTGCCCGGAGGATGGCAGCAGCGTCTATCCCAACTCCTCCCGCGACCAAGTGACGCACTATGTGCATGGTCTGTGGAAGTATTACCACAGCCCGCTGGCGGACGAGGGCACCAAAGCCGAGATCAAGACCATTCTGGCAGCCGTGGCGGACCGCATGATCAAGACCATGGTGCCGGAAACCAACTACGACTTCCTCCAAGCGGATGACAAACCCTGCTGGCTGGGCATCTGCCGCATGTGGAATGTACAGGCCCATGAGGCCGCACGCCTGCCGATGATCTACGCCGCCGCATGGGACCTCACGCAGAGCGAGCGATACCGCGCCGAGTGGCGTCGCTACACCAAGGAGGCCGTGGACCAGTCCGCCACGCCGGACCCTCACAAACCCGCCTACGCGCTGCTGCAAATGCAGTGCTCCCTGGAACTGCTGCATGCGCTGGAGCCGGAGGCAGAGTTGAAGAAGCAGATCCACACCACCATGCAGCACGTCGCCAAACTGGCCGACAAGCGCACCGTCTGGACCTGGGGCAAGATCCGTGAAAAGGATGCAGAGACCATGCGCATGCTCGGCCCCGACTGGCGCAAGGTGGAGGTGTGGAAAGACCAAAAAGGCAAACCCAACCCCCAGTGGGGACCGTATCGCGAGATCTGGCACATCAGCCGCGAGGTGGGCGAGTCCGCCTTGGTGCCGCTGATGGTGGATCAGCCGCAGATTTCGGCGGAGCAAAAGCAGCGTATTCAGGACTTCGTCCTGGCCTTCGACTACGCACACAACTCAAGCTGCGGCATCCTGTATCACATCGCCACGTATTGGAAGGCGCGGCGGGCAGGAGTGTTGTGAGGGCCCAGGAGAAACAGCCAGCGTGCGGTGAGGATCAGAAGCAGAACGATGGCCCTTGCCACAAGGCTGCCCCCCATGCGGCGATCATTTGCCATGAATGAAATCACAATGGTGCGTGGAAGGCAATAGTGCTGATTTCAGCGGAAGCCACCGCTTCTCCCTGCAAGATGCCGCCTGCCGCCCTCGTTCCGCTCCGTCCATGAAATTTCTCCCGTTTGCTGTTTCCGCGCTCTCACTGCTTCTCACCATCACTGCTTACACCGCGCCTCAGGATGACCAGTATGTGCTGGGGCCGGACTCGCAGGTGCAGAAGGATGTGCCGCAGGGGAAAGTGACGCAGATGCCGGCGTGGAAGGACTCGAAGATTTATCCGGGCACCACTCGCGACTGGTGGGTGTACGTGCCTGCCCAATACAAGGCGGAAACTCCTGCAAATGTGATGGTCTTTTGCGACGGCGGCGGCTTTGTGAAGCCGGACGGACAGTTCCGTGCGCCGGTGGTGTTTGATAACCTGATCGCCAAGGGCGAGATGCCGGTGACGGTCGGCATCTTCCTCAATCCGGGCACCTTCCCGACCAGCAACCCGAAGGAGAAGGCGCGCAGCAATCGTAGCTTTGAGTATGATTCCCTGGGGGACCAGTATGCGCGGTTCCTGCTGGAGGAGATCCTGCCGGAGGTGGGCAAGACCTACAAGCTGACGGACAACCCTGATGGCCGTGCGATCTGCGGCAACAGCAGCGGCGGCATCTGCGCCTTCACGGTGGCGTGGGAGCGGCCGGAGGCCTTCCGCAAGGTGGTGAGCCACATCGGCTCCTTCACCAACATTCGTGGCGGCCATGTGTACCCCGCGCTGATCCGCAAGGCGGAGAAGAAGCCCATCAAAGTCTTCCTGCAAGACGGCAGCAACGACCTGGACAACCAGTTTGGCAATTGGCCGCTGGCAAACCAGGACATGGCCGCCTCCCTGAAATTCGCTGGCTACGATTACAAGTTCATCCTGGGCGAAGGCACGCACAATGGCAAGCATGGGGCCGCTCTGTTCCCTGACACACTGCGCTGGCTGTGGCAGAAGTGAGGAACGCCAAACATCGAACATTGAATTTCTGACCGAATGAAATCCGCTCTGCTTTTCCTCAGCTTGTTTGCCACATCTGCTTTCGCCCAGGACACCTCGCTGCATGATTATGTCACGGCAGATGAACCCTGGAAGGAGGCGGCCTCGGGATTCGCCTTCACCGATGGGCTGTGCTGTGACAAGGAGGGGAGCCTGTTTTTCACGGATGTGAGGGGTGGGAAAGGAATCTACAAACTGGATGTGGCCACAGGCAAGGTGGACCTGTTTCTGGACAATCTGCCGGGCATCAGCGGGCTGCAGATCGGTCCCGATGGGCGGTTTTATGCGTGCCACAACAAGGAGCAGCGCATCATTGCGATCACCATGAAGGGCGAGGTCGAGGTGCTGCACACGGGCGTGAAGTGCAATGACCTCGTGGTCAGCAAGCAGGGACATCTCTACTTCACCGAGACGCCGACGCTGAGCATCCACATGATCAGCAAGGACAAGAAGCACAGCGTGGTGGACGCGGGGCGGGTGCAGAAACCGAACGGCATCACGATCTCCACGGACGAGCGCACACTGGTGGTTTCCGAGCACGGCGGCAAACACGTGTGGGCCTGGCGCATTGATGACGATGGCACGCTGAGCGGAGGAGAGCCGTTCATGACGATGTGGCTGCCGGTGGGCAAGGAGACCGCGTCGGGTGACGGTGCCACCACGGAGGCCAGCGGCCGCTACTTTGTGACCACAGAGCTGGGGGTGCAGGTTTTTGACCCGGCCGGACGGCTGGCGGGCATCATTGCCAAGCCGACTCCAGCCAGCAAGGTGGTGAGCGTGGAATTCGCAGGCAAGGACCGGGACATTCTGTACATCGCCGCCGGGGACAAGATTTTTGGTCGCAAGCTGAAGGTGAAGGGCTATTTCTAGGACTTCTCATGTTTTTCTCCCCCGGTTTTCGCATCCTGCTTCTGCTGGCTCTTCTGCCTGCCTGCGGCGCCAAGATGCACACGCGGATGGACGCGGTGTGGGAACGCCTGGACCCGATGGGCCACCGCAAGGGGCACCAGGTGCGATATTACCCGCGTGCGAACAATCCCGGCATGCGTCTGCCTGAAGATGAGGCGGAGGCAAAGCTCCAGAAACAGGTGAAAAAGCAGAGCAAATACGTGGTGCCGATGACCGGCTACGGCAGTGGCATACCCACCTCTTCCGGGTCTGGGGAGCGCGCAGTGTCGCCAGATGGCTATGCCCTGCCCGGAGCGTCGATGGCGCGGCCTGACTAACATGGCCACTGGGGAGATCCGCCGTGCATCTGGCACACTTCTTGATAGGATTTCCCGCCCAACCCTATGAAACTAACCCTATCTGCTCTTGTTGTTGCCCCCCTGCTGCTGGCGTCCTGCGGCTCTGTCCAACTTGCGCCGGTGAGTGCTCCGGGCCTGGTTGTGGCGCAGGAGGAGGTGCGCGATCTTGGGCAGGGAAAGATTGTTTTTCCCGCCGGGGTGTATCCGGCGGAGGTCGTTTCTGACAAGGGAACATACTACAAGGCTCCGCGCCGCCTCAAAACGCTGGGGGTGCTAATCGGCCGCAGCGAGGTGGGCGGAATTTATGTGTCGAACTATGCTGGAACGCCGCCAGCGGCCTGGTTTGGGGATCCTCGTGACGAGGCGGACGGCAGGGCGGGCACGCTGCTGGGAGCGATGGGGGCGGGGGCGCCGAAGCTGTGGAAGCTTTCGCCTCCGATCCCTTACACCTTGGAGAAGGCGGCGGCGAAACGCTGAGTTGGCGGCATTTTGTTGCTCCTTTACTCCCTCGGGGGCTGAGGCTCCCCAAGGTTGATTCAAAAGGTCGTAAGGTTTTTGTCATGTGTGGGGTTTACCTTGCACCGAACTTTATAAAAACTATAATTTAAGGCAATGAGCAGTCGCCTTTTGTTGTGGTCCCTCACCTCCGCCGTCCTTGTGGCCGGGGGGGTGGCCGCACTCAAGGAGGGCTGGCTGACGGGCTGGAAGATGCGACTGGCGGAGCTGTTCAGCCAGCCGGGGTCGCAATACTCCCCGGCGAAGTTCCGGATGGATCTGGTGGACCAGTGCAATTACGCGCGCATGGCGGCCAAGGTGCCGATGCTGCGGGTGGACCCGGAGCTGGAGGGCTGGCTGGAAAGGGAGTTTCCCACCATCGACACCACCAACCTGCACAAGGTGACGGAGCAGGTGCAAAACGGGGTTCCGCGCTACTACCGGGTGTCCGTGTGCACGGCCAGCAGCCCGAGCCTGCGCGAGCTGCTGCAACGTTTTCATGAGTACACGCAGCGTTCCCACGCTGAAATGACGCATCTGGCTGTGGTGCTGCGCCCGCGTGCCAGCGGCCTGATGCATGAGGCGCTGCTGGTGCTTGGGCAGCGTTTGCAGGATTTCACGCCGGAGGCGCTGAGCAAGTCCTCCGCCGAGCCGTTCTACAGCGCCTGCGTGCATTGCCGCCATCCGCACTCCATGAAGCTGGACAACGCCCTGCGGAGCCTGGTGCTGGAATGCCCCAAATGCCGCCGTAAGTACGCGGTGATCGCAGCGGACCTCACCGGAAAGTTCCGCTATGTGAACGAGTTTCTGACCGGCTACGCGCCTGCCGCCCACTTTGCACGGAACCAGTCCCGGGTGCAGCAGCTTTTCACCATCTGGGGCGCGGTGCATGCCAACTGCAAGTATGCCAACGACCCTGGCGGCAAGCCAGGCAGCAGCTTTGCTGGCAAGGACCAACTGGACTGCTGGCAGTTTGCCGATGAAACGCAGCGCCTGCAGCAGGGCGATTGTGAGGACTCCGCCATCTTCCTGGCAGACTGGCTGATGTCCCGGGGCTTTCAGGTGCGGGTGGCCCTGGGCCGTTATGGCGACCTTGGCGGTCATGCCTGGTGTGTGGTGAAGATCGAGGACAAGGAATACCTGATTGAGTCCACGGAGAACCGTCCTGACCCCACTGATCCGCCGCTGGCCAGCCGAATCGGCAGCCGGTATGTGCCAGAGGTGCTTTTTGACCGCCACGCGATCTATGTTCCCAGCAGTCCGACCCGGGCATGGAAGGGGGACTACTGGTCCTCGAACTTTTGGACCCGGATCGAGCCTCGGGCCCAGCTCGGGGGTGATCCGATCCTGTCCCGCGCGCCGCTTGAGGGCGTGCCGCTGGCCAAGACGGACGCCAAGCTACCGCCGGGTTCCACGGCTGAAAGCCTGACACGGCAGGCCATCTCCGGCCTGCCGACGTCCGCCACCGCCCTTTTCCTGAATCTGGCGGACATTCCTGCCGGGGCCAAGGAGTGGACCCAGCCGCTGGTGGAACCTCATCAGTGAGGGGTTCTTTTTTGAAGGGGGCGCCATGAGACGGCGGCTTTTTTGGGGGTGTGGTTCGCATCAACAGCCGCGCCGTGCTTGACCGGGCCTTGCACTCCGCTATTTTCGCGCCCCCCAAACGCTTTCGTTCGTTTCCCTTCCTCATTCTTTTTATCCCAACCACCGACTCTCCCCATGAGCCAGACCCATGAATTCCAGGCCGAGGTCAAGCAAGTCCTCGACATCGTCATCCACTCCCTCTACACCGACCGCGAGATCTTCATCCGCGAGCTTGTCTCCAACGCGGCCGACGCGATGGAGAAGATGCGGCTGACGCAGCTCACGGAGAAGGATGTCTTTGACGGCAGCGCGCCGCTGGAGATCCAGATCACGACAGACGAGGCGGCCCGCACCCTGACGATCGCCGACGCGGGCATCGGGATGACACGCGCTGAGCTGGTGGAAAACCTCGGCACGATCGCCCACTCCGGCTCCAAGGCGTTTGCCGCCGCGCTGAAGAACGCGGGCAAGCAGAATGACGCGCAGCTCATCGGCCAGTTTGGCGTGGGCTTCTACTCCGCCTTCATGGTGGCGGACAAGGTGGAGGTACACACGCACTCCTGGCGCAACGAGGGCGAGCACCTTGTCTGGACCAGCGACGGCCACTCCAACTACACCATCGACGAATCCACCGAGGAGAAGCGTGGCTGCAAGATCGTGCTGCATCTGAAGGAGGACGCCGCCGAGTTCGCCCAGGAACACCGGGTGAAGTCCATCATCGAGAAGCACTCGAACTTCGTCAGCTTCCCGCTGCTGCTCAATGGCGAGCGCATCAACACCGTGGAGGCGCTGTGGCTGAAGCCGAAGGACAGCATCACCGACGAGCAGTACAAGGAGTTCTACAAATTCGCCGCGCACGCGTTTGACGAGCCGAGCTACCGCCTGCACTTCCAGGCCGAGTCTCCCATTGTGATCAACGCGCTGCTGTTCACACCGACACAGAACATGGAGTCCTATGGCATGGGCCAGATGGAGCCGGGCGTGTCCCTGTACTGCAAGAAGGTGCTGATCGACTCCAAGCCGAAAAAGCTGCTGCCCGAGTGGATGCGCTTCGTCAAAGGCGTGATCGACAGCGAGGACCTGCCGCTGAACATCTCCCGCGAGTCGATGCAGGACAGCGCGCTGGTGCGCAAGATCGGCGACGTGGTGGCCAAGCGCCTTCTGAAGCACCTGGACAAGGAAGCCGGTGACGACGCCAAGAAGTACGAGGCTTTCTACAAGGACTTCAGCCGCTTCTTCAAAGAAGGCATCGCCACCGACCACACGAACCGCGACGCCATCGCCAAGCTGCTGCGCTTTGAGTCCAGCATGACCGAGGATGGTGTGACGATCGGCCTGGCCGAGTATGTGAAGCGCATGGCGCCGGACCAGAAGGCGATCTACTACCAAATCGCCCCGTCCCGCACGGCGATCGAGAGCGGCCCGTATCTGGAGGCCTTCAAGGCCAAGGGCATCGAGGTTCTCTACATGTTTGAGACGATCGACGAATATGTGGTCAGCAGCCTGAGCAAGTTCGAAGACAAGGAGCTCAAGGCCGTGAATGCCGATGACATCGACCTCGGCGAAAATGACGCTGAAGGCGAGCAGCTCCCCGAGGCCGAGGCCACCGAGCTGTGCGACTGGATGAAGGAGCGCCTGACCTCCGCCAATGTGGACACCGTGCGCGCGGGCAAGCGCCTTGTCGGCAGTCCTGCGCTGGTCCTCACCCCCGAGGGCGAGATGAACGCGCAGATGCGCCAGATGATGAAAGCCCTGGGCAAGGAGGCGGGCCTGGGCGGGCCGAAGGTGATCTTTGAGATCAACCCCCGCCACCAGCTTGTGCGCGGTCTTTCCAAGCTGCACAAGAGCGATCCTGACACCGCAGGACTGATCACGGAGCAGATCCTCGACAACGCCCTCCTTTCCGCCGGTCTGCTTGACGAGCCTCAGCGCATCATTCAGCGCACGCAGAAGCTGATGGAGAAGCTGGCGTCGTAAAAAGAACCGCTGGTTTCAGCCCCCCCGGCACCTTCATCGTCCCCTCCCCTCACTGGCGGGACGATGAGGGGCCGGGTCTTTTTTTGTGATGCGGCCGAGGACGGGGCACCCCTTGTTTCCGGGGTTCATTTCACCAGCGGAATATCTTTCCGGAGTTTGAGGCGGCCCAGCTTGTGCTCACCTATCAGCCAAACCTGCAAGGAGCCGGGCTTTTTCAGCAAGCCCTGGGGAATGGTGAGAGCGCCGTCTTTCTTTTGCTCTGGAGTGAGGAAGATCGGGTGGCGGGCATAGCTGTCGGCAGCCCCCCAGAGGTAGATGGCGATGACGTCCATGTTTTCGGAGCCAAACTCGACCTTCCAGCCACCGACGAGAGGAGCGCTGCCAGCGGGCAGGCGGAGGTCGAGGTCGCACACGGCGAACTCGCAGAGCTGGCTGGATGAACCGTCCTTGTGGACGACATGGGCCGTGTAGTCACCGCAGACGGTGAAGGCGCGCTCATGCAGGCCGGGGCCATCGAGCGGGATCTCCTCGACCAAGCTGCCGCCGCGGCGGATGACGAGTGTCCTGACGCCGAGGTTGTCGCGGTCCATGACGTGGAATTTGACGGGGGTTCCCTTTTGATAAGGCACCCAGTCGCCGAGATCGAGCAGGAGCGAGCGGTTGATGACGGGCGTGGCCGCGTCGGCGGCGTAGTTGGGATATTGCAGGGGGGCGGCCACATTGGCACCCCGCCAAGCGTCCAAGTCGGTGATGCGGAAGAGCTGCTTTCCGCGCGCGGCGAGGTGGGCGTTGAAATTCGCGGCGCTGCGGTCCGTGGTCTGGGTGGTGGGCGGACGGCTTTCCTCCACCCGCACGGATGTGACCCTGCCCTGGCTGTCCCTGGTGACAGCCGTCACCATCTCGACATGCGAGCCGGAACTTTCCCTGGCATATGGAGTGTAGATGACATCGCCCACCTGGGCGGCCTGGGCCGACTGCGGCTCTGCCAGGACGATGCCCGAACTGACCTGGGGGCCGTAACGGCGGCTGACCTCCCAGATGCCGCATTGCAAGGCATAGCTGGTGTAGGAGGAGCAAACGGTGCCGTAGTAGGCGGCGGCGTTGGAGACCTTGCCGGTGAGGTTTTCGGTGTAAAGAACGCTGCGGGGGTTCTCCACGGCGGCGAGAAAGGTCCGCAAGGAGATGTCGAAGCCGATGTAGCGGCCCTCAGACCGCACGCTGGAATAGGGGACTCCGGTGTATTCCCTGCCTTTTTCAAAGAAGCCGCCCTTGCGGTTCGGCATGGTGTCAGCAACGGGGGTCCATTTCACCTGCGAGAGGATGCGGGCCTTCGCGGCTGCGTCTGTCTGCCAGGTTTTGGAAGCCGCCGTGGAGCCACCGTTGGCCGGGGTGTCCGCAGCGCCGAGGGACAAAGGCAGGGCCAGACTGGCGACGAGCGCCACGATCTGGGTTGAAGCGAGAGGGAAGGAAACGCGCATGAGGAGCGAAGAGGGGCTGCCCCTATGAACGCAGCGCAGCGCTGGAAACTTGTCTGCGGTGAGAACGAAAGCCCCCCCCGACCGCGGTCATGACTACCTGCTGGCAGGCCGGTTCCCCCTGTTTTCGATGGCGGGCACAGGCTGATGCGAGGCAAGAATGGCACTCGGTCAAGGCGGGGCCATTGTGGTGTTCGAGGCGTGCTGCAGATTGAAACTTTGATTCCGAGATGGCGTTTCGCGGAGCTGGAATGCCAGGCCATCATGCCCGGCACTCACGCGACCGAGGGTGAGAAATGCGGGGCTGGGAGTCCGAAAAAGCAGCCTGCCGTGCCAAGGATGCACAAAAAGCGTCTCCTTTGCACGATTTAGGGATTCCTTTAGGCGGTTCCTGGCCTGTGGGATGCAATATAAAATGGCATCTTTATGATGCACAACCATCCATCGGTCTGCCGCCTGGGCCGCGCCTGCCTGACTGCGGCGGTGTTTCTGCTGTTCCCTGCCCTGCTGCCTGCCGCCAATCTCACGTGGGAGGCCGATGGCTCGACGGGAGGTGTTTCGGGCGGCACTGGATTTTGGAACACCAGCTCCCTGCTGTGGAACAACGCGGGAGCGATGACTGCCTGGACCAACACGGGACATGTGGCGGTGTTTGGCGGCACGGCGGGGACTGTGACCCTGGAGACAGCGATCACGGCAGCAGGGCTGGTCTTCAACTCCACGGGCTACACCCTGGCGGGCAATGGCAACACGCTGAGCCTGGGAGGGTCCATCACCGTGCCCACCGCCGGGCATTCCGCGCTGATCCAGTCAAACATCACGGCCACGGCAGGGCTGAGTTTCGCCATCGTGGGGAATGTGACCTTGGATGAGGGGTACAGCATTGACGCCGCAGGCTTCGGGCTGGGCAAGTCCGGGGGCGGGACGCTGACGCTGGCCTCCACGCTGACGAACGGGGCCGCGCTGACCGTGAGCGCCGGGGTGATGAACCTTTCCGGCAGCTACACGATCGGCACCTATGGGCCGGGGCTGTCTGTGACGGGCGGCACGCTGAATGTGAGCGGCACGCTGGGCAGCGCCGCCATCCCCACCGGGCAGAGCGCCTTCTCCGGAAACAGTGTGACGAATTTTTCCGGCACAGCCTTCATTTCTGGCAGTTCCTCCACCTTCCGTATTGGCGAGGTCACGCCGGCCACGGTGAACATCCTGGCAGGCACGGTGACTCTGGGCGCCAGCTCCGGGGGGCTGGCGGTGGGGCGCACAGGCGTCAATGCACAAGGGACACTGAACATCTCCGGCGGCAGCCTGCTGGTGACCACGAACACCAATGTGGTGCGGGTGGGGGCGGGCTACTCGGACACTGAGCTGGCTGGCGCGGGCGCCAGTGTGATCAACCTTTCCGGCACGGGGCTGCTGGACACCCAGACGACGACCGGCAACATCGTGCTCGGCTCAAGCATCGCAGGCAACGCGCAAGGGACAGGGACGGTGAACCTGAACGGCGGCACCCTGGCGACGGCCCGCACGGTCCGGGGGGGGAGCGTGGGGGCGTCTGTGGTCAACTTCAATGGGGGCACGCTGAAGGCGAACGCCGCCAGCATGACCCTGCACACGACGCTGACGACGGTGAATGTGCGGGATGGCGGAGCGGTGATCGACACCAACGGCTTCGATGTCACGATTGCCAAGGCGTTGCAGCATTCCGACATCGACGGGGACGCTGCGATTGACGGCGGCCTGATCAAAACGGGCCTTGGGACGCTGACGCTTTCCGGCGCGGATGCGAACAGCTTCACGGGCGTGACCCACATCAGGACGGGGACCTTGGCGCTGGCCAAGACGGCCGGAGTGAACGCCATCGCGGGTGACATCACGATTGGCGACGGCTCCGTGGCAGCGATGCTGCGGCTGACCAATGCGGACCAGATCGCAGACACAAGCAACCTCACGCTCCAGGGCACGGGCGCAGAGGCGGGGATCTTCCGGCTCAATGGCAGGGCGGAAACCATCGGCGGACTGGTCAGCACAGGCGGCGCGGGCATCGTGGAGAATGAGAGCGCGACCTCGGCGATCCTGACCCTGAACAACACGGGGACGCAGACGTTCAGCGGCATCCTGCGCAATGGCACGCTGGCAGGCACGCTGGCGCTGGTGAAAGGCGGAAGCGGCACGCAAATCCTCAGCGGGCAGAACCTGCACACCGGCACGACAACGCTGAACGCGGGCACGCTGCAGTTCGGCATCGACAACGCGCTGAATGCGACCACGGCGGTGAACATTGTGGGCGCGGGGGGGCTGGCGACGCTGGCGCTGGACGGCCACGGGTGGGTTCCAGGAACGATCACCTTTTATGGGGCGGCATCCACGGCCGCAAGCCAGGGCGTGCTGGACATCGGCACGGGCGGGCGGCTGACCCTGGGCAACACCATCACTGTCAACAACAACAACAACCCGCTGGGCGCGCTGATCACGGGCGGAACGCTGGACCTGGGCGTGGGGACGCGGACCTTTGCCGTGGCGGACAGCAGCAACGCGGTGGCGGACCTGACGATTGCCTCAACCATTGCGAATGTGGCGAGCAACATCGGCCTGACCAAGACCCTGGCGGGCACGCTGAGGCTGGAGGGGGCCGCCACGCTGGGCAGCACGATCACCGTGTCCGGCGGTGTGCTGGAAATTGCGGCGACAGTGAGCAACAGCGCCGCGGAGGCCACGACCTCCATCGGCTCGGTGGCGACCCCGGGTGTGCTGCGGCTGGTCAGCGGGGCCAGCTACTCCACCACAACGCTGGCGGTGGGCACGGCGGCGAATTTCAAGGGGGCGCTGGTCATTGAGAACGGCACGCTGAACCTGACGACCACGAATGTGCAGGCGGGCGTGCTGCTGGGCTCCACGGGCTACGGTGGGATGTTCATGTCCGGCGGCACGGTGAACACGAACCGGGTGGACTCTGGGGACGGCACGACGGCGGCGTCGATCTCCGTGCTGCAGGTCAATGGCGGAACCCTGAACACGGCGCGCTACATCATGTTCCGCAATGAGCGGTGGGAGTTCACGGTGACCGGCGGCCAGGTGATCCGCACGGGGGAACACATCGCGCTGGCGTTCCGCAGCGGTGCGACGGCAGGGACCGCCACGACGACGGCCCAGGGGGTGATGACCGTGGCGGGCGGGCTGGTGAACAACGGGGCCTTTCAAGTGACGATCGGCCAGCAGAATGACGGGGCGGCCAAGGGGGCGGCGCACCTGAACCTCAACGCGGGGACGCTGGTCAACAATCAAATCCTGCTCTACAACAACACTGGCACGGCGAACACGGGAGTGGTCAATTTCAACGGCGGGACGTTGAGGGCCTCCACCAGCAACCCGCTGGTGGCTGTGACAGGGACGGGCGGGGCCAGCACACTGGCGACGTATGTGAACGGAGCTTTTGGCACGTTTGCCGGTGGAGCGGTGATCGACACGAACGGCTTCAACCCGTCACTGCCCACGGCCCTGCTGGCCCCGACGGGGGACGGTGTGTCGAGCATTCCGCTGACCAACGGCGGGGGCGGCTACATCGGCGCGCCGTATGTGGAGATTTCCGGCGGGGGAGGCAGCGGGGCCACGGCGACAGCGACGGTGGACCTGGACCCGAACAGCGCGACCTATGGGCAGATCATCAACATCATGATCACGAACCCGGGCCAGGGGTACACCTCCGAGCCGACGGTGACTCTGCTGGGGGGCGGAGGCACGGGCGCCACGACGGGCGCTGTGACCACGGCGGCCAACACCTCCGGCGGCCTGACGAAACTGGGCACCGGCACGCTGACGCTTTCAGGTGCGACGGCCAACACCTACACCGGCACGACCAGCGTGCTGGCAGGCCAGCTGGACCTGGCGAAGACGGCCGGTGTCAATGCGGTGGCCGGTGATGTGACGCTGGGCAGCGGCGGCGCGCCCGCCGTGCTGCGGCTGGTGAACAGCCACCAGGTGGCCGACACCAGTGTGATCACCTTCAACGGCACCGGGGCCAACGCGGGGACCCTGCGACTGAACAACCAGAGCGAGACGGTGGGCGGCCTAGCCAGCACGGGCGGCGCGGGAGTGGTGGAAAACGAGTCTGGCAACGAGGGGCTGAGCACCCTGACCGTGGATGTGGCCGCAGGCAGCACCCACAGCTACGGCGGCATCCTGCGCAATGGGAACGGCAGTGGCACGGATGGCACCCTGGGGCTGAGGAAGAGCGGGGCTGGCACGCAGATCCTGAGCGGTGTGAACAGCTACACGGGCGAGACTTTGATCAGCGCGGGGACCTTGCAGGTGAACGCGGGCGGCACGACCGGCAGCGGTGCGGTGATGGTGGAAAATGGCGGCACTTTGCAGGGGGCGGGCAGCATCCGGGGGAGCAGCTTCACTGCGGCGAGCGGGGCCACGGTGATTGTGGGCGAGGGCACGCAGCAAGGCAACTATGGGACACTCAGCTTCACGCCAGTGTCGGGTGCGGGCAGCTTCGACCTCCAAGCTGGGAGCATGGTGGTGCTGGGCATCAACCCCGGCGGAACCTCGGACCTGCTGAGCTTCACGGGCAGCGGAAGCAGCACGCTGCTCTTCAATGGCGACCTCTCTGTGACCGCGCCTGACGGCTTTGTGCCCACGACGACGCAGGTGTTCAAGCTGCTGGACTGGTCGGGCCTGACCAGCGCGCCGACATTCGCCACGCGCTACACCTCGGCAGGGCTGCTGCTGGGCAACGGGGATGAGGCGGCGGGCCTGAATCTGCCGGACATTGAGGGGTCCGGCTACTTCTGGGACATCAGCGCCTTTATGACGAGCGGGACGATCGCGATCGTGGTGCCGGAGCCGTCCAGGGCGCTGCTGCTGGGATTGGCGCTGGCGGGCCTGGGGCTGAGGCGGCAGAGGGGCCGGGTGTGGTGAGGAGTGGGCGGGGGAAGACCGGGGCGCTGCCGAATCAGCGTTTCTCCTTGGCCGTGCTCCGGGCTTGACCCGGCGCGGCTCCCCTCTGACGATGGCCGCCCCCATCATGCTGCGTTTTTCCATCTTCGGCTTTCCCGTTCTTGTCCACTGGATGTTCTGGCTCAACACGGCGCTGATGGGAGGCGCGCTGTGGGCCAACACACCGGCGGAAATGCGGAGGCTCGTCGGCTGGATCGTGGCGGTGTTCCTTTCCATCCTCATTCATGAGCTGGGCCATGCGCTGATGATGCGCAACTATGGCGACCGGCGCGTGGGGGTCGTGATGTATGCGTTTGGCGGAGTGGCGCAGGGGAGCCGGAGGCTGGCGCGGAACGAGGACATTCTGGTGAGCGCGGCGGGGCCGGGGCTGCAGATTCTGGTGGGGCTGACGGTGGGGTGGACGATCTCCCTGTGGCAGCCGCCCACGCTGTGGCTGTGGGAGACTTTGGACAGCTTCACAGTGGTGAGCATTTTCTGGGCGCTGCTGAACCTGGTGCCCATCGTTCCGCTGGACGGGGGGCGGCTGTGCGCGGCCTTCCTGGGCGCGGGGAAGCTGAGGCAGGTGCTGACGATCAGCATGGTGTGCGCGGCGGGGCTGGCTCTGCTGTCCTTCCGAGACCAGCTGTGGCTGAACCTGCAGGACACAGTGCTGGATGTGCTGGACATCGACGCAGGCACGCGGGTGGGCGGGGGCATCTTCACGCTGGTTCTGTTTGGCATGCTGGCATGGAACAATTGGAAACAACTGCGCAATGAGCCGCAAATTCCGTGGATGGACGCGCGTTGAGGTGCATGGTCCATTTCTGCCCTGCATGCGCGTTTTCCGGCTTCTTTTTATCCTATCCCTCTGCACCACGGGTGCGGCGGCCCAGACGCCGAGGGCGGAGCTGATCTCCCCCCAAGTGAAGAGCGCCGTGGAGAAGGCGGTGGCGTGGCTGGTGAAGCAGCAGAAGCCTGCGGGGTTCATCGTGGATGAAAAGACGGACGCCCGGCCGAAGCGGGGCGACCTGCCCTCCCACAGCGCGGCGATGACCTCCCTGGCGCTGATGGGGCTGGCCTCCGTGGGGCACATGCCGGACGACCCCACCCCTGAAGGGCAGGCGTGCGGCCGCGCGCTGAAGTATGTGGTGGACGGGGTGGAACCGGATGAGAACGGCTACCTGGGGCGCAGCGACCGGAGCCGGATGTACGGCCATGGGATCATGTCCCTGATGATGGCGGAGATGGTGGGCCACGCGCCGGACGAGGCGACTGACAAACGGCTGCACAGCCAGCTGAAGGGGGCGATCCAACTGATCATCCGTGCGCAGCAGGTGCCCAAGAGCGACGCGAACCGGGGCGGGTGGCGCTATGAGCCGGCCTCCAGCGACAGTGACATCTCCGTGAGCGTGTGGCAGGTGATGGCGCTGCGGGCGGCCAAGGACGCGGGCTTTGACGTGCCGAAGGAGCACATCGACAACGCGGTGGCGTACATCAAGCGCAGCTACCAGGTGGAGCGTGACGCGAACGGGAACCCCAAGAGCGACGCGGCGGCGTTCAGCTACGAGCCTTACGGGGGACGGAAGACATTCTCGACGACGGCGGCGGGGCTGCTTTCGCTCCAGGTCTGCGGGCATTACGAGGCGGCGGAGGTGCTGGGCTCTGCCAACTACCTGCTGAAGAGTCCGCCGGAGCTGACCGAGCCGTGGTTTTTCTACGGCTGCTATTACTACGCCCAGGGGATGTACCAGCGGGGGGGGGACCACGCGGCGACGGCCCGGCAGAAGACGGAGCAGACGCTGATTGCGGCGCAGGGAGCGGACGGATCATGGTATCCGCGCAATGGGAATGAGAAGAGCGCGGGCGCGGTGTATGCCACATCGCTGGCGCTGCTGAGCCTGTCTGTGCATCACCACTTTCTGCCGATTTACCAGCGGTAAGGATGTGCAACGGGCCTGCGGTACGGGGATTGGCGCAGCCAGGGATGGAACACCTCCGTTGACAGAAGCCGCTGGTCTGGCCTGTTCTTTAGACTGGTTCTCAAAAAGCTTGTCAAATTCCCGGCGGCGGAGCGCCCCCATTGGCTGCGTTGGTCGCTTGCCTGTTATCTTCCAATAGCAGGCTGCGCTTCCGCCTTGCCACTGGGGCCGCTGCGCTCACCGGA